>JBDTLV010000091.1:0-20062 GCA_039934615.1 Tahibacter sp. | reverse complement strand
TCGCAACACGTATCACACGCCGGATCGCACTGCTGCTCATGCTGTTGAGTGCGGCGGGCAGCGCCCACGGCCAGCCGGCCGGTATCGATAGCAGCAGTCCGAATACGCCGACGGTGGATATCCTAGTCGCCGGCAACGAGCAGCCGTCGATCATCCTCCATGTGCCGAACAATACAGGCGGTCTGCGTTATTTCAAATACCACTTCTTTGGCGCCGGTTATACATGGCAGCCGAACCATGTGATTCCGGATTCCGCCGGGTCGGCAACGGGCCGCACGGAAAATATCGAAGGACTGTCCGGCGGTTCGGTGGCCATCCTGTTGACGACCACCGGCATGGCCATGACCGGCGCGGCGGGTTCATCGACGCAATACGTGGAATTTACCTTTTGCAGCGTGCCGCTCAATGAGCTTTGCGAAACCACGCCGTCGCGTTATCGATTCGTGGTCGATCCGCTACTAAGCAATGCAACTGCCGAAATCACAACGAATACGACCACACCCGTTACAGTCGAACTGTCCTCCGTCACCGTCAATGCGGTCATCGCTGCGACGTGTGCACAGCGCAACGGCGCGACCATCACCGCCAGCCCCGCCACGCGCAACACCGACTCCCAAGGCAAGGCTGCCTTCACCATCACCACCAACAACTTGGTGAAGATCGCGCCGAGCGGAACTGCGCCGGAAGGCGAGTGCGTGTTCAACACCGTGGCGGGCAGCCACACGACAAAAGTTGATGTCAGGGGCACGCTTATTTCGCCGAGCATCGCCTTGAGTCCCCAGACGCCGGTGCAAGTACCCAATTCCGGTTCGACGACCATCGACCAGACGGTCGTCGTATCGACGTCCAGTCCCGTGACCGCAGGCGCGACGATCGACGCCAGTTGCATCGCCAACAACAGTGCGGCCGTATCGCTAGAAAACGGTCCGCCCGCGGTCAGCGCGACCGCATCAAAAATCACCGTGGCCAACGGTACCGCCAGTTTCCAGGTCAAGGCCACGAAACTCGTTGCGCTGGTGCCGGCCGGAACGCCGTCGGTGCAATGCCAATTCAATATCCACAATTTCTCCACCATCGCGACCTACAACGCCGTCGGCAAGCAGATCAATCCGTCCGTCGCACTGAATTCGACCCTGATCCAGGTTCCGGGTGTCTCGTCGTTGACCGCCACGATGTCGCCGGCGTATCCCGGCTTCACCATTACGCCGAGTTGCACTATCAGCAATCTCCCCGCCATTAGCGTCGTTCCCACCACCACACCCACCGACACGCAAGGCCGACAAGTATTCCAGGTGTCCGCGCCACAACTTGTCATCGTCAATCCGAGCGTGGCGACCCTGCCTTCCGCCTTCTGCACCTTCAAAGTTACGGGTGCGAACAACATCGCCGTGCTCAATTTCAGCACCGGTAATGTCTGCGCTTTCACCCCGGGCGTTTCATCTCCGCGACCTGCGCAGTGCGGCGATCCGGTGAATTGATGCGGAGCTGCGAACGATACCCATGCGAAGGTCAGACGAGTTGCTGTCGATAACGACGGACCTTCGCCAACGGTCGGGTGCTGAGCATGGGCTACGACTGCAACTACCGGATCGACTCAGCATCGAGTTCGGTCGAGCTGCGACCGGACTTGTCCATTACTGTATTCCGATGCACCGGCGACGCGCGCAGCTCGCCGGTGCTCCGACGTAAGCGCGCGATTACGGGTATGAGCACCTTTGCCGGTTGACGACATGAAAGGAAATTGCCGAAGCGGTTTGCGTCGAGCGCCTCATGCGCCACACGCCGGCGCCTCAAAAGATGAGTGAGTGCTGAAAATCGTTGGGGCGGCGATGCGAGCTGGTCCGCTTCGCCAAATAGTTTGCACCCCATGTCGCTTTCCACCGCCAAAACTCGCCCTGCTCCATTGTCCGCAGCAATCCCTGTAGCGGACATTGAGAGGAATTCCCCAATGGCACTATTTTCAAAATCGCTGATCGGCGTGGCCGTCAGTTTAGGTATCGCCAGTGCAACACTGGCGTCGTCAGTGGAATCGCCATCCGTCGATGTATCGAACGGGCCCCAGCCGTCGGTCATCGCGGAGCGCGCTGAAGTCACGTATGCGTTTCGCCAGTACGGCAACGCCGATTTCGCGTCGGTGAGCTATGCGAGTCCCGAATACAACGGCGGCTGTTCGTCGACGATGATCGGTCCGAATATCGTCTTGACCGCGGCGCATTGCGGTCCGGCGGAGGGCGCGGCCAATCAGAACGCGAACCTGCGATTCGTGACGTATCGCGACAACGAGACGCAGCGCAATCAGGAGATTTTCACCTGCCGGCGCCTGATCCACGGCTGGCCGCTGCACGACCTCTCACTGGCCTGGTGCGATCCGAATGCCGCCGGCATCAACCCGGGTGACAAGTACGGTTATCTCGATGTGGAAACGCGCGCACCGCTGATCGGCGATCGGGTCTATTCGATCTGGTGGAATCCAGTCACGCAGGGTGCGACCGGATCGGCGATGGTGCCGTTGTTTTCCAGTGGCTTCGTGAAGCAGACCAACGCGACGATCTGGGGCGGCATTCTCCCCGGCTGGCCAGCGGGCAAGCCGGTCGGGATCCGCATGGACACCTGGGCCGCACCCGGTGCGAGTGGCGGCGGCAACGTCGACATCAATACCCATCGACTGCTGGTCGGCCCGACGACGTTGGCGGGCGCCACGGAAGGGCCATCCAAGCACGCATGGTCGATGAACACCTATTTCCAGACGACCTTGCTGGCGCCGGGTTTTCACGCGGAAACCGGCATGCTCGAACAGATCAAGGCGAGCAATTTTCCGAGCAACATTTTCAATTTTTCGAGCTATGTCGGCGGCGTCGACAAGAACCTCAATGCCATTTTCGACGTGCAGGAAGACATCGAACGCTGGCGTGGGGAAAACCATCGCACGACGTACGCGCTGGACTTCGACAATCGGCGGCGCAATGCCTTGTGGACGACGCCGGGGCAGTCGATTGATTTCGCCCAGGCACGACTGCCCGTGAGTCAGTCCGGTGCGGCGCTCGTGGCGAGTCATGCACGACTCAATCTGAAGCCGAACACCAACTACCGGCTCGGTGTTTCGATCCGCACCGGCTCGACGGCGTCGCCACTGGCGCTAAATGTCGGCTTCGAGGAGAAGCGCTGGACGAGTCCACGTGTCAATTTCTCCACATCGCCGCAGCCGTCGCCGTTGTTTCGCACGGGGCTGTTGCGCACCGGGGCCGGTTTCTCCGGTCTGTCGAGCCTGGTGTTCCGCACGACTGCTGCGTTCACGGGCGACATCAGCGGCGTCCAACTGGTCGAAGATGGCAGCACGGTGGGTTTTGATACCCGCGACGAGCGCGAAGGCTGGCTGACCGGGCAGGGACGCGCCAGCGTGCTGCCGCAAGGCGTCACCAGCAGTGTGCCCGGGGCCGTGCCGGATTTTGCGCTGCGCGTCGAGGCGGTGAATGGCGGTCAGGCGCTGTGGACCTGGTCGCGCAACATCCTGTTCCTGACCGGTCGCGCCCAGCGTCTGTGCTTCAAGGTGCGCGCCCAGAGTCCGACCCAGGCGATCGGCGAGGCGCGTGTGTTCAGCAACGGCCAGCTGGTGCACTCGTTCCAGTTTCCACTTGGAAACAGTTGGGCCACCCAGTGCACCGACAACATACTCACGCCATCGGCCGACAGTGCCTTGTTGTTTTCATCCACGGGCAGCAGCCTCGGCACCGGCTATCTGATCGATGACCTGCGTCTGGATCTGGATCCGCTGCACGAGGCGCCGATCGACGTACTGGAATAAGCGCAGGCTGTGATGATCGTCGCAGGGCCGGTATTCGGCCCTGCGTTTCGCTCGTCGGCGCATCGTCCGCGATGGCGGCCGCGAAAAATTCGGTGCAACGCCTGCCCAATCGCGGCTACATCGCAACAAAAATACAAGTCCCTTATTGGATTGTCCATTGCCCGCGCTGGATGCCCGCGCGCTTGCCGAACACACTGTGCGTGGCCTATCTTGCGAGGACATCGCCGCAGCCGCGGCGATTGACCTATCGATGCGGATCGTCGCTCCCATGCCGCACGCAGCCGTCGCATCACACAAGCACAAGGCTCACCCCATCATCCAGCCCCTGTGCGCGGCATCGGCGCTGGTCATGTGCGCCGCCGTATGAGTCGCAGCAAAAGCCGTGATCCACGCCGCATGCGCCGACGATTGGACGGCGCGCGTCAGCGCTTTGTCGCGACGCGCAAGGTACGTACCGGTGCGATTTCCCTGCCGCCGCGGGTGGCCTGGACGGTGGGTTGGGGTGCTAGCTGGTGCGCTGCCTTGTTGATCCTTGGCGTGGCCTATCAGTTCTTCGCGCCGGCCTGGCAGGAATACGCGCACGCGCGTGGATTGATGGAGCAGGGCGTGAAGGCCGACGCGAGGATTGAGCGGCTGTGGACCACCGACTTGGACTGGAGTGATCCTGAGCATCGCAGCTGGCGGCGGATTCCGCGCAGCCTGGCCCGCAGCATTCACTATCGCTACCTCGATGCGCATGGCATCGCGCACGGGCGTGACGAGCGTGTGGACCGGGAAACATTCGCGCCCCTCGACAAGGGCGATGAAATTGACATTGTGTATTCGTCCACCGATCCGGATGACAGCCTCACCCAGGAGCGAGCCGAGCGGCTTGCCAAAGTCAGGATTGAACTCGTCCTGCCCGGCGTCTTGCTGTTTGGTGCGACCTGGTGGGTCCTGATGCAATTTGTCGCCGGCCTGCGCCGGGTCGTGACCAGCTTGCGGAAAATTGCATGATGTCAGCGGTGTCATTGGCATCATCGCGTCAGTCGCTGCATTTCTGCGACGTGGTCGACAGGTCCATACGAACCATCATCGTGAAAATTTGCGGTAACCTGCGGTGCGTAGCGTGGCGACTGCATCGAGGCTGTCGCGCAGGCGGCGCGACATACGGATGGCAGGCGGCCCGGATGGGCCGGATGGCGATGGGCCCATCGATCGGGTGATACGCAGCAGAGAGGCGACTGATGATCTATCGCTACGCGGGACTCAGCATCGATACGGCATCGCGACTGGTCGCTGATGGCGAACAGGCGATCGACGTTCCGCGGCGCGTGTTCGATTGTCTGGCCATGCTGATCGAGCAGCGTGAGCGCGCAGTGGGGCGGGACGAACTGACCCGTGCCATCTGGAATCGCGACAATGTATCGGATACCCAATTGGCACAAACGATACTGTTGGTGCGACGCCTGTTGCGCGACGATGGCGTGGAGCAGCGGGCCATCCGTACCGTGCCGGGATTTGGTTACCACTTCGTGGGTGCGATCGAGGTGCAGGAGGCCGCGGCTACGATCTTGGTTGTCGAGGGTGCGCCAATCCCGACGGCATTCGTTCGCGTGCTTGAGCCGACACACGTGCCCGATGCGGTTGTGAAACCGGTCGTCGCGTTGGCGGATTCGGCAGGTGTAAGTGCCGCGTCAACCGGGCGCACGACGCGGCCGCATTTTCCGCGGCGCACCTGGATATCTGTCGCGGCGGTACTGGCTGCAGCGGTCGCCACGGGTTTCGCCATTCGTGCATACCGGCCCGCGATGGCCACGCTCGCGGACAACGCGTCACCGCATGTGGTCGTGCTGCCGGTGAGGGTGCGCGACGAGGATCAGATTGGCTGGGCGCGTCTGGGCGTGATGGACATGCTCGCCGTGCGCCTGCGCCAGCAGGGCATGGTCGTTCCGCCCAGCGAAAATGTATTGGCGGCGACGGTCAATGTGGACTACGCCACAAAGCGACCGTTCGGCGATGCACTGGTGCTGCAGGCAAGCGCGGCGCGTCTGGCGTCGGGCTGGGAGGTCGATCTGAACGGCGTGCGCGAGCACGGCTTGCCCGTGCACGTGAGTGGTCGCCATGCGGAACTCGTGGCCGCCGCCGCGCAGGCCGCAGACGCGTTTCTCGTCGCGATGGGTCGCACGCCCACGGGTGATGGCGGGCTGGCCAACGAACCCATGCAGCGCATCCGCGCGGCGCTGCTGGGCAATGAACTGGATACCTTGCGCGAGCTGCTCGCGCGCTTGCCGCCTGCGTTACGCGATGGCGCAGAAGCGCGCTACCTGTCCGCCGAACTGGACTACCGCCTCGGTCGCCTGGAAGTGTCGCGTGAGGCGCTGGATCGCCTGCTCGACGATGGCAAGGAATCCACCAATCCACTCCTGCACAGTCGCATCCTGGTCGCGCGCGGCTCGCTGTTCCTGCGCCTGCACGACGACGACGCGGCGGAACGGGATTTCAGTGCTGCAGTGAGTGCCCTCGATGGCATCGATGCATCCCGCGAACTCGGCCGTGCGTTGATGGGGCGTGCCTGCATCGCCATGCGTCGGCAGCACGATGATGCAGCGAAACTCGATCTGGATCGCGCGCGCATGCTGCTCGATGCCGCGGGCGACGACGTCGGCATGGCGCGCACCGACGTCAATCTTGGACTCATCGAGCGCAGGGCCGGCCGTCCGCTGGAGGCGCTGGCGCATCTGTCCGCGGCGGCACTGCGTTTCGAGTCCTATGCCGCGGTCAACGAACTCAGCGTGGCGCTGGCGAACATCGCCGATGTGCAGCGCACGCAGTTGCGCTGGGATGATGCACAGGTGACCAGTGAACGTGCTGCCATTCTGCTACCGCGTTTGCCCGATCCGCATTTGCGCGCCCGCCTGCAACGCGCGCGCGCCGAGGTGCTGCTCGGACGCGGCAAATTGCACGAGGCCGATGCGGTGCTGAGCGAACTCGTGTCCGGCGACGCCACGGCGACCCCGGCCGATCGTGCCGCGACCAGCGAGCTGAGTGGCGAGTCGGCGCTGCTTCGCGGTGACGCTGCGCTGGCGATCCGCGAAGCCGATGCCGCGCTCGCGTACGTCGCTGTGCATCGCGACGATCACGACAGCGACGATCTTGCCGACGCCGCGTGGCTACTGCGCACGCGAGCGGCGATGCTGCGCGGCGGTGCGAACGCGCTGCCGGCATCGACGATGCCGACCGTCGATGCGTCCAGCACCGCGCAATTGGCGCGCGGACTGTGGCTGCACGCGCAGCGCGAGGACACGGCCGCCGAGGCGGCCCTGCGCGCGGCACTCACCGCAGCGCAATCCGACAACAACGCCATGCAGACCCGTGACGCGAGCGATGCACTGGTTGCAGTGCTGCTGGAGCAGGGGCGCGGCGCCGAAGCGCTGGAGGCCGCTGCGAATATCGCGGCCTACGCGAGTGGCGATTTCGACAGTGCCGTCACCCTGGCGCGCGTGCATGCGCAGGATCGATTCAGCGCGCCGGGACGTTCTGCGCTGGATCATGCGCTTGCACTGGCCGGCGAACGCTTGGTTCCGCCGGAACTTCTGGCGTTTTCAACAACGCAACGGGTGAAAGAATAGAAAAAGCCGGCCATACGGCCGGCTTTTCGTTTCGCGACCTCGCGCCTCAGAAGTAGCCGCAGGTATCGATCATGTGGCCGCCGTTGCTGTCGATGCTGCCGGTCGTGTCCCACTTGATGTCGACCGATGCCGAGCCGTAGTGCTCCACGCTGGCGTCCGCCTTGGCGGAGAACGTCAGGCGGTGCGCGCATTTGGTTTCCGAATCGAACTTGCCGGTGTGGCCGGTCGTGCCCGATCCGAAGGCATGGCCGCAGTCGACCGAAAACGGAATGTTCGCAAATGCGCTGGACGAATTGCTGTAACCGAACGGCGCGACGTTGCAGCTGCTCGTACAGCGAATGCCGGACTGCTGCGAGCCGAGGTTCTTGGTGACCATCGTGATGCCGTAAACATTTTTATACTTGCGTGTGTAGGCGCCCCAGGTCAGCGAATAACCGATGTTGTTCGGATTACTCGCAAGGCCGCAGTGCGAGGCTGTGGCTTTGCTGCCGGCGAGCGGCTCGGCGCGCTCGTACTGACGCACCGGTGCCCAGCCGCTGGCCTTGAGTTCGCGCTGGCCATTGACGATGGAATCGAGGAACAGGATGTTGGGGTCGTAGACCACGCAGTGATTTTTCGCTGCCCAGCAAAATTCCACGGCATTGTGCGACTGCACGTCCTTGCCGACGCTGACGCGGATCGCGAGATTGCGGTAGGTGCCCTCGGCGATTGGCCAGCCGGCGCTGTCGAATCCGTCGATGCTCAAGTCAGCTTCGCCGCTGTCGGCACGCGCGGAATCATTGACGATCTTCACGTCACTCAAGGTCAGCGCCCCTTCGCTGGATTCCAGCGCGTAAGTGGTGGGGCCGGCGACGCGTGCCAGGGTCAGGCCGCTGAGTTCCTTCAGCGCGCCGCTGGCGGTTTCCGTGACGTCGAACGACACGTCACTGCCGGCTGCCGCGTAGTCCGCATACAGACGCTCCGCGTAACCCTCCTGGTTGGCGGCACTCAGCGGCGCGGCGAGGATCAGCGCCAGGGCGGCGGCGAGCGGAGAAACAAGACGATGGAATTTCATGCGAGCTCCAGATTCAGGGGGAGACGCTGTTGGAGAGCCTGCGCGGGCGTCGATGCGGCGCGGGGTGGGCCGCGGAGGGATCGATCGCAAGGTGCGCAGGGCAGGAAGCCGCAGCGCCGCCGACCTCCTGCCCCGAGCATCGCGATGCGCCATCGCCGCTGGAATTCCGAAGCGATTCCAGATCGATTCCATGCGACGGAAACGCGCGCGCCGCTTAGTGTTTCAGCCCGATGACATCGGCCCGCGCGCCGGTGTCAGGCGGCGGCCGGCCACAGCCGAGGCCGATTCGCGCACACCGCGATCAGCATTCGCGGCGGCGTGCACCATCGCACGGTGGCGCTTATTGCCTTTGTGGCATAAGCCAGGTGTGGACGATTGCGTCCTTCGTCGGCGCCCGATGTGACGGTTGCTGGAACAGCGGTCATGAACGATGTCACTGCCCGCTTGCGCAGTATCGGCCACGCCATACGTGGCAGCCGGTTCGGCCCGGCGCGCCGCGGCCCAATCCTCGGGTCAGGAACGACTGGTTCGTTTCGCCCGCGGCGCAACCGGCTTGCTCGCGCGAATACGCTGCGCCCCAGCGCCGGATGACCGCGTCTTTATCGCCCCGCTACGCGATAACGGCTGCGACGACGTGCGCGTCGCCGATGCGCTGCGCGTCAACGGCTGCGCCGCCTTGCGCTTCGCCGCCGCAGTTTTGCGCGGGCTGGTGTCATTCGATGGCGGTTTGCGGCTGCGGCCGGTGGTCATGTCGATGATGCGGTTTTCGGCCAGGAGGTCGTCGTTGCCGGTGATCGTCGCCGCGATGAAGCTCAACGCTTTGCCGATCATCGAGCCCGGGCCGTCCCAGTATTCGGCAGAGCGCACGGCCACTTCGATCAGCACCAGGTTCGGGTCGGTTTTCCCTTTCGGGAAAAACGTCTTCATGGTCGGCTTCCAGAACTGATCGATGCGGCTGCGATCGCGACGGATCAGCGCATCGCCAACCAGCGACACGTAAGTGTTCTTCGACGCCGAGGCATAGGCGAGATTGACCTTGGCATTGCGCCGGATCTCATCGACCTTGGGTGTGTCACTCTCGGTGAAAAACCAGATGCGCTCGCCATCGAAGCTGACCGATTGGGTGGACAAGGGACGGCTCACGAGATAGCCGCCGCTGCCGACCGTGGTCAGCATCGCGATATCGATGCCCTCCACGAGTTTCTTGATCAGTTCGCCATTTGCCGTGCGCGAATTCGACTTCCGTGTGGCCATGTCCGACTCCGTGGATGGATGGGAGTCCAGTGTCGGCGAAAACCGGCGGTCACGTTGTGAAGAAAGCGACAAAGGGTCGGGAACGGTTCAGCTTGAAGTCTACGCGCGCAGACTTCGCAACGGCGAAGCGCCGATGCCGTGTTCGGTAGATTGCGTGTGATGCGGTCATGCAGAGGGCAATGCCGTGCGGCACGCTGCAGCGGTCAAACAGACGCGGCTGAACGGTTGCGATGGAGACTGTGGGTGCAAGGGATCCGGTAGCCGAAAGCCGTGCCACCCATTCGTCACGAATAGTGCAGAAATATACCGAAAGGCGGGAGATCAGTAGCGAATGATGCAGCCCGTTCCGCTGCACAGCGATACCGTGTTGCCGGTCACCACCGCGGCGTCCGCGCAGCCATCGCTGAACAATTCGCCAAATGCAACATCGCCGGTGGCACCCACGTCGATGATGCGCTCGGCGGTCAACTGTCCGCTGCGTTGCAGCCACCAGCCGAGGTGGCCATTGGCATGTAGGCCGACCAGGTCGGTGGTGTGGTCCTGATTCAGATCCAGCGAGCGCAGGCCGCGCAGCGGCTCCGTGCTGGCCATCGTGTAAGTCAACAACGTGGCGGGATAGAGCTGGCGCAGCAGCCACAGGCTGTAGGGTCCACCGACATGATCCGCGCCGTGGTGCCGCGCCGCCGGACCCTAGTGATGCGGATAGTGACTGGCCGCGTACTCGCGCGCCCAGCGTTCTGCGTCGGCGCGCTGGGCGGGATCCAGTTGCGCTGCGACTTGCGCGAGCAAGGTACGTGCGCGCTCGAGATTTTCCGTATCCGCGCCGGCCATCGTGTACAGGCTGAGCCAGCGAAAGGCCTGCGCCGGATCGTTGCTGATGGCAGCATCGAGCATTCCGCTGCCGCGCAAGCCGCGCCATCCGGCTTGGCCATCCTGCGCGTAGGCAAGGCCCAGTGCATACGCCGCATCGGCATCGCCGGCGGCGGCGTGCTGCTGCAGCATCTGCGGCGCACGTGTTGCCCAGTCGCGGGCCTGGTCGATATCACGCGGCGATTGTGGCGAGAACGGTGGCCGTCGGATGAAATTCCAGAAATCCTTCGGTTCGCCATTGCGTGCGGCAATCTCGCCGAGCGCGTAGCGGATGCGCGGATTCGCAGGCTGATAGCCGTGGCACTCGGCCAGCAGGCGCTGCTGCAGATCGCCGAGGCTGGTGCGCAGCGCATCCGGATTCTTGCGCGCATCCGCGAGCTGGGTGGAATCCGCATTCGTCAGGTTTGGAAAATTGGAACGCGCGTCACCATAGGCACGTTGAAACGCCTCGGTCGGCGAGCTGGAACCGGCGCCGAAATACTGCATCGAAAAACAGCGTGCATCATTGAGCATCCAGTCGCGCGCCGCCGTTGCATCGCCCTCTTCCGCGCGACGGCGCAATTCATCCTGTGACGATGACCAGGATGGGGTGAGTGCCGGTAGCGCGAGCATCGGCAGCGGCGCGGCGGCGCCGGCGGCATTCTCGCGCGAAACCGGGTGCCTTGATGCGGCCGATGACGTGGGATCGAGGGTCTGCGCTCCGGGATCGCCCGACGCCGCTCCGGGTGGTTCCGCAGGTGCTGGCGAAACCACAGCGTCCGACGGCGTGCCCTGCCAGTAGCCGATCGACAAACCGAACAAAGCCAGGATGGAACAAAGCAAGATCCGCATCAGTACACACCTCCGCGCTCACGCACGCGCCGGCAAAAATCCAGACCCACAGCGACGTCCGGATTTTCCGGACCTGACGATGGTGCCGGCGCAGCGCGGACGCGAGCGAGCATCTGGTTTGCCAGCGACTGCGCGGCGGCGAGCCGCTCGGCGTTCAATCGCGCGCCAAGGGTCGCCGCGATGCCGTTCCAATAGGTCGCGATGGCGGGTTGCAGGGAACCCTGCGCAACCAACGCATAGACGTAGGCCTGGTAGGGATCGTCACCCAACAGGCCTCCCCACGGTCGGCCTTCCAGCGGTTGGTACGGTGTATACATTCGTGACAATGCCGCAGCAGCCTCCGGCACGCCAGACTCCAGCGCGATGCGCAATTGCTGCGGCGCCTCCTGCTGCCAGCGTGCGCTCCACTGCTGCCATGCCGGGGTCATCAGCGGCGGGCCCCATTCGTTCGGTGCCATCGCGTAACACAGGCGTGCGTCCGCGTCGCCGTTGAGTGCGGCCTGGCGCAACCATTCACCAGCACTGGCTATCGTTTCCGCGGACAACTGCGCGCAACGGTGATCGGCGTCGCGGCGGCGCGCCAGGGTTTTTTCGACGTACACCAGGCGGTTGGTTTCGCGCTCCGAATTCACCGGTTCCTCGCCCTCGGCGCGCCGGTCGGCACGATTGAGCATCATCTCGGCGCGGCGCAGGTCGCGTTCGCGTTCGATGCATCGCATCAAATCGTCTGCCAATCGCCGAGCTGCGAGGGCATCGCCGGCACGCGCACGCGCGGACAGGGACTCGAACACGTCCGCGACGGGCGTTCCGGCCGGAGGCAGCGGCCCGGAGACCGAGGTCGCCGCCTTGACGGGCGATTTTGACGTCGCTGCGCCGGCAACGGTCGCCGACGTCGCGGCAGTTTCTGCGCTGACATCGGTTGCGGTTGCGGAGGCGACGGCCGATCCCGCCGACGGCATGCGCGTGGCAGCCATGTAGCGCGCTGCCGCATAGCCCGTACCCAGCCCGAGTACGAGGCTGGCCAGCGCGGAAAACCACCAGGAGCGAGTTGCGTTGGGCATCGCCGTCGTACGCGAACGAGGAGCGCACAGTATGCGTGGGGTCGACCGTCGCGGAGTGTGTATGCGTGCCGCGGAAGACGATTTCGCGCCGCTCGTTCAGCGGGCGTTTGCCTGCGCACGCAAGGTCGGGCTCACTGCCCCTCGCGAATATCCCGCGAGAAGGTTGCGCTGTCCGCGTGGATCTTCGCGAGATCATTGATTCGGTGCGCGGCGCGGTACTGATCGCGCGGCAGCGTCGTATCGATCAGCCCCAGATCGAAACCGAGATCGTCGGCAAACGCAGGCAACAGGGTCTTGTAGCTCCACGGAATGCGCCCCGGCACCATCGCATTGACGTGCGTGGCGATATTGCTCGCGCAGGTGTTCGTCAGGGTGTTGTAGAACTCCGGTGAGCGGCCGATCTGGTTGGTGCGTTCCAGCATCGACACCAGTAGCTGGCGCATTTGCTCCGGCGTCGCGCGTATCTTGTACAAGTACACATCGTCGTGGCGGAAGTTCGCGCGCAACCCGATCAGGTCGCGTTCGTCGCCGATCACATACATCAGCTCGTACTGACGAAACAGGGCGAGCAACGGCGAGAAATTTTCGCCGACTTCCTTGCGGATCTCGATCGAGATGCCCAGATATTCGCCACCGCGAAAGCCGAAACTCATGAAGGTATGCGCCGGTCCGCGCCACTCCGCGAAGGGCTCGACGATGAACCACAGCGAGTCGAGCTCGCGCAGGTCGATCGTGCGGTCCTCCCAGCGTACGTCGAAGTCCGTGGTCGAGCGGTACAGCGCATTGCGTACATTGTGGAGTCGTACGACAGGGCCGGCGAAATCGGCGCTGGCCGTGCGTTGCTGGTCCGCCGCCCAGTTCCGATCGTTCGATGGGCGCACCAGCAGCACCAGGATCAGATATGCGACGACGCTTGCGACGAACGCCAAGGCGGTGAGGCGACGCCAGCGGCGGCGTGAGGGGGCGGGTGCGGACATGCGCAGGATGCTAGCGTGTTGCGGGCCGCGTGTATTGCAGACCGGCCAGCCTGCAAGGGTTCCCGCGTTTCGCCGATCCGTGCAAAATGTTCCGTGACGGATACCCAGGAGCTTGCGATGTCCCTGACGCTCTACTACCACCCGCTCGCCTCGTTTTGCCACAAGGTTTTGATCGCCTTGTACGAACGCGGCATTGCGTTCGAACCGCGCCTGATTGATCTATCCAGTCCCGCCGACGCCGCGGAATTGCGCGCCGTGTGGCCGTTCGGCAAATTTCCGGTGATCCGCGATCACGCCGCGCAGCGCGATGTCGCGGAGAGCACGATCATCATCGAATACCTGGAGCGCTACGGCGCGCCGGCCTCGGCGCTGATGCCCTCCGACACGGATGCCGCGCTCGACGTGCGTTTGTGGGACCGGTTCTATGACAACTACGTGCAGGCGCCGATGCAGCAGATCGTCAGCGACCGCATGAATGGCGGCAAAGGCGACACGATACCGCTGCGCGCAACGCTGGACATCGCCTATGCCATGCTGGAGCATCATCTGGCATCGCGAACCTGGATGTCGCCGTACGGATTCAGCATGGCCGATTGCGCGGCCGCACCGGCGCTGTTCTACGCGGGCATCGTCCATCCGTTTCCGCCGGCGTACACCCAGTTGTCCGCTTATTTCGATCGGCTCGTGCAGCGCACTTCGGTGCAGCGCGTGATCGACGAAGCGAGACCCTATTTTCACTTTTTCCCTTTTATCGATGCGATGCCGCAGCGCTTTCGCCGAGGCTGACTCTGGCGCATCGGCAACGACCGCGCGCGGAGAACGGTCAGGGTGCCTGTCCGGCGATTTCCAGCAATTCGATCTCGAAGATCAAGGTCGCGTTCGGCTCGATCTGGCCGGGCAGTCCGGTCTCACCATACGCCAGCGTGGCTGGCAGCCAGAACCGGTAGCGGCCGCCGACGGGCATCCGCTGCACTGCCTCGGTCAGTCCCGGCATCACCTGATTCAGCGCAAACGTCGCCGGGTGATCGATGGCATACGTGTCCTCGAATTTGCGACCATCCAGCAGCGTGCCGATATAGTTCACTTTTACCGTGTCGCCGGGTTTGGGCTTCGCGCCCACGGCATCCTGCAACACTTCGTACTGCAGGCCCGAGTCGGTCGTAACGATGTTGGGCTGCTGTCGATGCTGCGCGAGGAAGGCGATGCCGTCGGCGAGGTTCTTCGTCGCCATCATCCGTTGCGCGGTTTCGCGCGTATCGCGCAGGTGCGCCGTGAAATCCTCGCGCACGTGGGTCGTCTGTGCCGCATCGAGCAGCGGAGTCTGGCCTGCGACCGCGGTGCGCAGCGCCTGCACGACCGTGTCGATGTCGACCTCGCCCTGGATCGGCGCGATCTGCTTCGCCAGATCGAGCCCGACCATGTAGCTCACGCGCTGGCGCTCATCGTCAAGCGTGCTGCGGGGCGACACGGCGCTACCCGGTTTCGGGGCTACGCCGGCTTGCTGATCGCAGCCCGGCATAGCCAGTGTCACGGCGAGTGCCAGCACGCCCGCGCGCAAAAGTTGTTCCATTCGATGCACTCCATGATGGGGTTGCTCATTGCCGATTCGGTGCGGATGACGGAGCCACGCGACGTGGTCCAGCTGATCGCTTCAATCCGTCACCGCAAACGTGACCATCATGCCCTTGTCCTCGTGTTCCAGATTGTGACAATGCAACATGTAGTTCTGGGTGCCACGAAACGGCTGGCTGAAATCGAGCGCGAGCCGCACGATTTCGCCGGGCCACACCACCACCGTGTCGCTCCACCCCATGTCCTGTGGGGTGAGACCGCCGGGAGCGACCTGGCGGGCGCGGATGTCGGTCGGGCTGATGCTGCGCGAGACCACGCGAAACTGGAAACCGTGCAGGTGGATCGGGTGCGGCATGCTGGTCATGTGATTGCGGATCTCCCACACTTCGCACGTGCCGCGTTTCACCGCGAACGCCGCCGCATGGCCGGTGCGATGGAAATTCCAGTCGTTGATCAACCAGGTGCCGTCCGCATCCATGCGCAGTCGGAACTTGCGCACTGGCCATGCTCGCGTATCGGGCGGCGGCGCGATCGCTGAAAGAGCGGTTGGAATCGCGATCGCGGCGATGCTCCGCGCCGGTGCCCGCACGCGGAATTCCATCAGATCCAGCGCTGCTCCCATGCGCATGGCGCCGGGATGGTCGCCCATCGGATCGGGCGCGAAAGCGCCGGATTCATCCTCATTCTCCATCGCGACATAGTCGAGGCTGCGTAGCAGCACGCGGGCGCCGACCGGCAGCGCGCTGAAATCGACCAGCAGATCGGCGCGCTGCGCCGGCGCGAGAAACAAGGACTCCATCGGCCAAGGCTGTCGCAGCAAGCCGCCGTCGGTACCGATCAGGAAAAACGGCAGTTCCCGATCATTGTGGACAAATGCCGGACGAAACATGCGCGCATTGGCTACATTGGCCAGGCGCAGGCGATACAGGCCCGGCAGCACATCGAGGTACGCGTCGGGTGTCCAGTTGACCAGTACGCGGTTGCCGATCCAGTCATCGGGTTCATGCTCGCGGTAGACAATCGCATTGGTGGTGTCGACCTGCTTGTCGGTCAACATCAGCGGCAGATCGCGTTCGCCCCAAGGCAATCCCAATGCATCGCGCAGCGCGCGTTCTTCGTCGTCGTCCACCTGCAGCAGGCCCGCGAGGCCGCGCTGCAATTGGACGCCAGTGCGTCCATGCGGATGCGCGTGATACCAGTACAGTCCGGCGCGATTGGTGACGCGGAAGCGGTAGCGCGCGCTGGCGCCCGGCCGTACCGGGTGCAGTCCACTGCCGTCATTCGCTTCGTCGACAGGCAATCCGTGCCAATGGATCGTGGTGTCTTCGCTCAGCTGATTGCGCAGGCTGACATCGATCTCGTCTCCGTGGCGCACGCGGAGCAGGGGATTGGCGACCTGCCGACCGTTGATCGTGGCCGCGTAGTACCACAGCTCGGTCGGTGCGCCATCGAACACGGTCATGGCGCCCACGCGCGCGGTGAGGGTCAGCGATTGCGACAAATCCACTTCTGCCAGCAGTCCTTCGGCGCCGGGTCTGCGCAGTGCATTCGCGAACGCTTCGGCTGCGTTGCGCTGCGCTGGAGGTGCATCAACCGGAACGGGTACGGCTGCGCTCACCGCGGGTGCCTGCGGCGCTGCGCGGCGCAGCAACGGCAGGGCGCCGGCGGCGACACCGGCGGCCGACAGGCCGAGCAGCAAGCGGCGGCGATTCGGATCCATCAGTGCCCAGTTCGCGATCGACGAGGGTGCGCACTGTGCCGTGTGCGACGCTGTCGCGCAACGGGTGGGTGCCGGCCGAATTGTGGAGTAGCGCAATATTTCTATTCTGCTTCGTTCCAGGCGAGTCGGTGCATCCGGTTCTGCATCGCGTGGCGCCGCGCGCCTGCGCTGAATTCGTGCAGGGTTCGCAGTCCATCGCGTACGGGCTTGCGTGCCACTCAAGGTTCGGCTATGACTGCGCAGCGGTTGGTGGTTGGCGGGTCTTGTCACCGCGCGCAACGCGCGAATGGCGAGTGCGCGACAGCCAACACAATGTCACAAACGCGACGTAGGCTACGCCGGCTGCGCGGAAGGGCTGAACGATGCGGTAAGGCAGCGATGCCTGGACAGGAATTGTCGCGCGGCGTGCCGCGCGGAATTGCAGCGACTGCAACAGGGTCGATGCGCAAGGCAGCGCGCGGGGGCGTCTGCCGGATTGAAGCGGTACCAGTGGCATTCGTGCACAAACTTCAACCACGTTTTTCCGGGGAGATTCAACATGCGTATCACACCGAACCGTCTGCGCATCCGCGCCGGACTGGCCTTGCTGTTGGCCGGCCTCCTTGCTGCGCCCGTGCCGGCCAAGCAACGCATCGATCAGCTCGTCGAGGACAGCGCGATCAGCAAGACCCTGGTGGTCGCGCAAGACGCGCTCGCGGCTCCGCTCGCGCAGATCTGCGAGCCCGGCGCTCAATGGCTCCGGCTCAGCTTCAAGGACCTGGTGCTGGCGCCGTACGACAGCCTCACGCTGGTCAGCTCAGCCGGCGAGCGCTATACCTTCCAGGGAGAACAATGGAATAACCGTGCGTTCTCCACACGCGCACTGCGCGGCAACTGCATCGACATCCATGCGTCGTTTGGCAGCGCTGACAGCCGCTACGCGGTGGATGGCTACCAGTACGGCACGCAGGCGCTCAGCGCGACCTCGGTGGTGGTCGCCGGCGCCGGCGATATTTGCGACAGCAGCGGCAGCGCGTGTTCGGGCACGTCGGATCTGATCGTCAACATCAATCCGACCGCCGTGTTCACCGCCGGCGACAACGCTTACGAAAGCGGTACGCTGTCCGAATACAACAGCCGCTACGCGCCCACCTGGGGTCGCTTCAAGACGCTGACCAATCCGACGCCGGGCAATCACGACTACAACACCAGCAACGCCTCGGGCTATTTCGACTATTTCAATGGCACGGGTGCGCAGACTGGCCCGGCCGGCGATCGCAGCAAGGGCTATTACAGCTGGAACGTCGGCGACTGGCACTTTATCGCATTGAATACAATGTCCGGCGGAACCCTCGCCACGGCGCAACTGACTTGGCTGCAGGCGGATCTGGATGCCAATACCAAGCCTTGTACTGCGGCTTATTGGCATCACCCGCTGGTCAGCCGCGGCAACTACACCGGCTACACCCAGGTCAAGCCGTTCTGGGACAAGTTGTACGCCGCGCACGCGGACCTGGTCCTGGTCGGACACGATCACAACTACCAGCGCTACGGCCTGATGAACCCGAGCCAGGTCGCTGACGCGAACGGCATCCGTCAGGTGCTGGTCGGCACCGGTGGTCGCGCGTTCTACGGTCTCAGTGGCAGTCACGCGTTGCTGCAAGCCAGCAACGACAACAGCCACGGCGTACTGAAGCTCACTCTGACCGCAACCGGGTATACGGGTGAATTTGTGCATTCCACCGGCAGCTTCACCGACACCTTCAGCGGCAGCTGCCACAAGGCAGCGCTGCCGAACACGCCGCCAGTGGCGAACTTTGGCAGCGTGACGAACGGCTTGAGCGCGACATTTACCGACAGCTCAACCGACAGCGATGGCACGATTGTGTCGCGCAGCTGGACCTTCGGCGACGGCGGCACGTCGACGTCGACCAATCCCAGCCATACCTACGCCGCGGCGGGCCCCTACAACGTCGCGCTTGCGGTGACCGACAACGGCGGCGCAAGCAACACGGTCACGAAGGCGATCACTGTGGTCGCGCCGGGCAATAATCCACCGCTCGCGAAGTTCAGTGTCGCGACGAATGGACTGGTCGCGAGCTTCACCGACAGTTCGACCGACAGCGACGGCACGATCGCGACGCGCAACTGGAATTTCGGTGACAGCGGCACCGCGACGACCCTAAATCCGAGTCACGCGTACGCCGCGGCTGGCACCTACAGCGTCACCCTGACCGTGACCGACAACGGCGGCGCGAGCAACACTTCGACACAATCGGTGACGGTCACGTCATCGCCGCCGAATGTGCTGCAGAACGGTGTCGCGGTGAGCAACCTTTCTGCCAGCGTCGGCAGTTCGCTCAACTACACCCTGCCAGTGCCTGCCGGTGCGACCAATCTGAAGTTCGTCATCGCGGGCGGCAGTGGCGACGCGGACATGTACGTCAAGTTCGGCGCAGTGCCATCGGACACGGTTTACGACTGCCGTCCGTACGTTGGCGGCAACGGCGAAACCTGCAGCATCGCCAGCGTCCAGGCAGGCACCTACTACGTGCGGGTCAAGGCCTACGCCGCGTTCAGCGGTCTCAGCCTGACGGCGAGCTATACCGCACCGGGCAGCAATGTTCCGCCGACGGCAAATTTCAGTTCGTCCACCAATGGTCTGACCGCCACGTTTACCGACAGCTCCACGGACAGCGACGGCAGCATCGCCTCGCGCAGCTGGAATTTCGGCGACGGTGGCACGGCGACGACGACCAGCCCGAGTCATGCCTACGCAGCGGCCGGCACCTACAATGTTGCCCTGACCGTGACTGACAACGGCGGCGCGAGCAGCACCAGGACGCAGGCCGTGTCCGTTATTGCACCGCCACCGAACGTGCTGCAGAACGGGGTCCTCGTCAGCGGTCTTTCCGCCAGCGTCGGCAACTCGATCAACTACACGATGAACGTACCGGCCGGTGCAACCAACCTCAAGTTCATCATCGCCGCAGGATCGGGCGACGCGGATCTCTACGTGCGATTCGGCGCAGCGCCGACCGACAGCGTTTACACCTGCCGTCCCTACCTGAGCGGCAACAACGAAACCTGCAGCATCGCCAGCGTCCAGGCCGGCACCTACTACGTGCGCGTAAAAGCTTACGCCGCCTACGCGGGCGTCAGCCTGACCGGCAGTTACACGCCGTAGCGCGCGCCCGACGTGCGACAGGAAACGGCCCTTCGGGGCCGTTTTTGTTTTGCAGCGCGGAACACCCGGCAAAACCTCCATGACGGGTGAGGTGGCGTCAAAGTTGCAGGGTGATCACGGCGCGGGTTGTCGATCGGAAAATCG
>JBDTLV010000090.1:0-20258 GCA_039934615.1 Tahibacter sp. | reverse complement strand
GAGGCTGATCCACCTGAATGTTGTGCCTGGACAGTGGCACCATGCGCTGACTGCCGCGGGTCGACAATGCCGCCGTCTGCTGATGAGCGGTTACCCAGGACATCCAACCGATTTCCCCAAACGGCGGAGTCATGTCCCACAGGCTATGGGTCAGCACGATAAGCGGTTTGTCGCCGAGCGGATGCGGAGCGCACAACAGACGTGCATATTCCGCGTCCGCCTTCGCATCCGGGACAAACATACTCGACGCAGCCTCATCTGCCTGGGCGTTCAGATAGGCAATGGACGGCTGCAACCGCTTCCGCTCGGCGAGGATCAGAGGCCCTAGCTGTACACGCTCGGGATCGGTGCACCGCGCGTAGGCAGCATCGTCGAGTTTTCCAGCGCGCGCTGTGTCAGCGCATGCTTGGAAGTGCTTCACGAGTTCTGGAAACCCTAGACGATCGTCCTCTGCAGCGGCCTCGACCAACTCGCTGCCAAACCGGAGCGAGAGGGCGGCACCGACGCGATCCCATAAGCGCTCTTCCGAAGGATCGACAAGTACGACACCGGCAACCTGATCACCGTGCATCGCCGCATACAGTTTCATGGTGAACCCGCCGAGCGAGTGACCAACCAGAACCAGCGGCGCTTTGATCCGCGCGCGCCTAAGCAGGGTGCGCAAGTCCTTGACCACGTTGAGCGGCGTGCCGGGCCGCGTCGACGGATCGCTGTACCCCATACCCGGCCGATCATAGCTGCAGGTCCGTGCCCGGGTCGCTACGGCGGGCTGGATCAGCGCCCAGGCATTCGACCAATCACTGAGACCCGAATCGAAAACAACCGTGGGGCCGCCCGTGCCGACGCAGTAGAGGTTCATTCGTCGCCCAGACTCAACCTCAACACGTTGGTGTGGGCGCACATAAGCATCAGCGACGTCACCAACGGGGATCGCTGAGGGGCCTGCCGCGTAGGCAGGTGCTGAGACCAACAAGAACAGCAGCATCCAAGAATTCAATCGCATTGAAATACTCCGGGGCTGGGTGCCCTGGTGAGGCGGAGTGACCGCACAGGATGGACAGCAGATCAACATGTGCAACGGAAAATGCATCAGCGCGACCCAAACTTTTCTCGCGCGGATCCGTCACGCACAGACGGGTGAATGTTCACTATTCCGTATCAGAGCTGCGGCACGCGCTCGCGAAAACCCACTTTTGCAACAAAGCTTGTTAAGGAACAACTCCGCGCCGGTAGGCGTGCGCGCCATATTCAGAAGCACCTATTGGGCCAGCTTCAACGTAAACTGACGAGGGAAAAAACGGTCGTTTATCGGGCGCAAACCGACATGTCGAATCGCGGGCACTCAATGTTCAGAACGGGCCGTCGGGGCAATTCTTGCAAGAAAACGCCCCGTGAAGATGGCCAGGTTGCACGACCTGCCAAAGTACCGACAGGCCGCGTTGATCGCGAAAAGTTGTCCACTTCCGACCAACTCCATGATCGGCGACGCCGCGTCCTGCCCGGACGCGTCGTCTTCTCTCTCGACACGTCTGCCCGGTCCCTCAGTTCTGCATTTTCGATGCATCGGTCACGATGGTCAGCGCGCGACGAAGCACCGGGTCTTCCGAGCCTTCCAGCAACGGTGATTCGATGGCGATATCCGGAATCACACCGCGCGCTGCTTCGTCCCCGCTAGGTCGAATCAGGTGTGCCTTCGGAAAGCCGACAACGATGCCGCTGCGGCTCAGCGTGAATTGCTCCATCGCGCCGTACGTGCTGGCAAGATCAGCAGTCTCTTCGCCGAGAATGGTCGCAAAGTGAAAATCTTGACTAAGTGCCGCAAGCATCACCGAATTCGAGTACGTATATCGGTTGATCAACACAAAGACGCGCCCCTTGAAACGCTCGGCGGCAGGCGCCGGATCGACTGTTTCGATCGGAAACTCGATGATCTCCCCTGGCTCGTGCGCTGCGTAGGCCTTGGCAAACTGCGCCGAGATGCCGGTGTCGCCCGGCTGCATACGCTTTGCATTCGACGCCGCGGCGGCTTTGCTGACCTTGATGGTGAAGGTCGACGCAAATCGGAACTGCTGGTCGGCGTAACGGCGTGCGAGCAAATCGCTGAAGGAATTGTCGCCGCCCGGGTTGTCGCGCAGATCGATGACGAGCGAACGCGCGGCGGCTTGTGCAAAACCGGCCATGCTCGTGTCGATGAACGTGGCGAAGTCGCTCGGGTCCCACATGTTTGCCGCATCCGGCCGGTCGTCGAAGAAGGGACCGGGGCGCAGATACGCGATGCCGGCGTCGAGCATGCGCGCCTCGCGTTTACTCCAGTCCAGTTCGAGCCGCTTCGGCTGACGCGCAAGAGAGGCCTGCATCGACTCGCGACTGCGGGAATGCCGTGTCAGCGAACGGGACGTTCCATCGCTGCTTGTCAAACGGAGATCGAAATTTTCGACTGGGCCTAACTCAATCCAGAGCAAGGCACCGAAGCGCAACTCCAGCAAGGTGTCCGCGAGGCGATCGTTGTCCGCTGAAATATGCGCGAGCAGCCGCCTGCGCCATTGCGGGAACGGCGCACCATTGATGGCGGTGATTTCTTCGCCGGCCGTAATCGCAGGGTCTGCGCTGTCGCCCTGATCGGCGACGACATAGGCGCGTCCGTCGCGCACTTTCAACTGGACGGGCAGGATCCCGCCGCCGGTGGCACGATAGCGCTCGAACTCCAGCGATGGAAAATCGATCCGCGAATGCGCCACACGCCCGAATGCCATGAACTTCTGCAGCGCAACCTGGAGTTCGAAATGCGAAAAGGACTTGTCGAAATGGCGACGCAACGCAGCATAGCGCGCATCGTATTCAGCTTTTGATCGATGGACGAACAAATCAAAATGCGACGCTCGCAGCGTCTTGTACAGCTCGGCGAGATCGGCGCGCGCTGCCGCGGCTGTATGGGTGAGTGGCGGCTTGTCTGGCAGGACGGGCGCTTGCGCTGCAGCATGTGAAGCGCTTGTTGCAAGGATGAAGAGGATGCTGGCGAACCAGCGCGTACGATGTTGCATGGGATACTCCTGTGCGGGTGCTACCCCAGCATCAGACCGCCACACTCGTCACTCTTCCAGAACGTAATCCTCCAGAATGTCTGACCAAAAGTTTTCGGGCGCGCCGTCAGTGACTTGCAACGACCCACCCGAACGTTTCCGTGTGGGACGCTGGGACGCGGATGCACGCACCGGTGAGCTCCGGGATGGCGATCGTGTTGAGCGACTGGAGCCCAAGACGATGGAATTGCTGCGGCTGTTTGTGACCTGGCCAGGCCACGTGCTGAGCCGCGAGCAGATCCTGGCGCAAGTGTGGCCGGATGTCATTGTGGCCGACGACGCATTGGCGCGCGCGATGTTCAAGTTGCGCCGTGCGTTGGGCGATGATGCAAAGGCAGCTAACTACGTCGAAACCTTGCCCAAACGCGGCTATCGATTGATCGCCACCGTGCAAGCCCTGACACCCAACCACGAACTGGCACCACGATCATCCGTGCGCCTTGCACAAGAAGGCGTCGCAACACGGGCGGTAGCGCGAAACCTTGACCCTGAGTCGAGGCGCTGGTCACGCCGGACAGCGACCGCGGCCGCCCTCGTGATCACCGGCATCCTGTTCGCGTGGGCACTCATCGATCGCCCGCAAGCTCCGCCGCTGTCTGCCGGCCAGGAAGGCAGCGCGCTGATCGAGCGCGCCGATGATTTCTACTACCGCTATTCGCGGGCGGACAACGAGGCAGCGATCGAGTTATACGAACGCATCCTGGCGCGCGAACCCGAACGTGTTGCCGCCTTGCGGGGACTGGCCAACGCGTTTGTGCAACGCGTGATCCGCTGGCCACTCTTGGAGGATGGAAAAAAAGACGTTTTCACAACGCTGACTGCCTCGCTCGACAACGGTCACCTGAAGACGCCCGCATCGCAGCGCATCCTTGAACGCGCGGAGCAGCTCGCGCGACGCGCCATCGCACTCGATCCCGCAGACAGTCTGAGTCAGCGTGCGCTTGGCCTTTCGCTATCAGCCCAGTCTCGATTTGCCGAGGCGATTGAAGCCTATCGAGCGGCCATTGCGCTCGATCCCGATGCATGGGGCGCGCTGATCAATCTTTCTGAAACTCTGGCTATCACCGGCAAGCCCGAAAACTCCCTCGCGATGCTAATTGCCGCACACGAAGCGATGTCACGCCACTATGGCAACGACAAACAGCACATCCAGCCCTACTACGCCGACCTTGCCGTGCTGATCGGCAATCGACTCGTCGATCACGGGCGGAGCATCGACGCCGAAGCCTGGTTCAAACGCGCTCTGGCTCATTCGCCGCTGCACGCGCGTGCGACCCTGGCGCTGGCCGGCCTGCTGATGACGTCAGGCCGCAGCGCAGAGGCGCGCCAACTTTGCCTGGAGCTCAATGCGCGTGTCGGTGAACAGGATGGCTGCAGCCAATTCATCCGAGAGAGGAAAGCGACCACCGCCCCGGCTGATTCGCGCCCTTCCGCCAACTAATCCATTAATTATTTTTGTCCTCTTCATGAACCCCGCTTGCGGATACCTTTGGTGATTTTCGGCACGCTATCCAGAGACACCCCCTTCACGCGGCCGTAGGTTGTCTGTCCAATTCTGGCGAATAGCCATTGCGTTCATGCCCGGTACGCGCACGCGCACCGCCTGACAAAAGCGGATAATTGCACTCGCATTCAACGCACAAAACTTCGCCTATGCGTGCAGCGACATGCCGTCGAAGGGCCACGGCGTCGCAGCCAAACCCCTGCGGCTTTGCCAAGTGCTGGATCTCGGCCGCCTCGCCGGAAATCCGCCTGAAGGCTGATTTCATATAGGCCCAGCGATTGATTGGATGACCGGCTTATTCGCCCAGACTCGACCGTCACACCGTCGTTCGGCGGTGACCAGCAAGAGGATACGAACGATGTCGAGATCACTCCCGCGCAGCGCATTCGCTGCAGTTCTGAGTGTTGCCGCGTTTGCCGCAGGTCCTGCGTTGGCCGAAGACGCCATGGCCGCCGAGGAAAATCTTGAGCTGAGCGAAGGATCGTCGGGCAGCCGCAAGAAAGATGGCCGCACGGTGCACGGGAACGTCGGTCCCTGGGTCGGTGAAACCATCCACGTGACGGCGAAGGGAACTGCGGCCGACTGGCCGTCCACGCTGGCCACCGAAGTCGTGAATTACGCCGATGCCCTGGCTGCGCCGTCCGATTTCCAGGACCTGATCGTGCGCGTTCCGGGAGTTGCGGCAACGGGCCAGAATGGCATTTTTGAGACTTTTTCCATTCGCGGCAGTGGCGGCAATGAGATCCTGATACTCGTTGGCGGCATGCCGATCACCGCGCAGCGACGCGCCGGAGTTCCGGTTGCCTTTGTCGAGCCTTCACTACTGGGCGATATCAACGTCACTCGCGGCCCGTCTGTGGTCCACTTCGGTCCGGGGGCGCTGGGCGGTGCCGTCTCGATCGAGCCACGATGGTTTGATGCAGCGACGGTCTCTGCGGGCTACGCCACCGCTGGCGAAGAAACCAGTCTGATGGCAGGCATCGGTTCGGATTCCTTTTCGATCGGCGTCGCGCGCCATCGCGCTGGCGATTCGAAATCGGCAGACGACGTGCCGCTCAACACGAGCTTCGAACGCGATAGCGCGACTGCGCAATTCCGCAAGCGTTTCGGCGATTTTGAATTCGATGCACTGCTGATGCCGTCGCGCACGGAGAATATCGGCAAATCCAACAGCCGCTACCCCACACGAAACACCACGTACCCGGAAGACAGCCACACGCTGGGCCGGATACGTTTGCGTCACGAGAACGGATTCGAGGCCAGCATCCACGGACACGATCAATACCTGGGCACGCGCAATCAGCGACCCAATTTCGCCGATACCTTCGCCGCCGTCAGCAGTACGGACGTTGGATCCACCGTGCAGCAGTCCTTCGACATCGGCGACTTCAACCATGACGTTGGCATCGAATTCCTGGGCCGACGCAATGTGGATGGCTACGATGCGACCAGCTCGGTGAACAACCGTCGCTACACGCTGAAAGGCGCTCGCGAAAATTCCTGGTCCTTGTTCGCGCTGACCGACTGGACGTTGACTCCGCAGTTCGCCCTCGAATTCGGTGGGCGATACACCACCAACGAGCAGAAGCAGTCCGCGGCGAGCACCGATGATTCCGCCAGCGCACTGACGGCCGGCGCGGCATGGACACCGAACGCGTCGAACCGCTGGACCGTGAACCTCGCGTCGGGTTATCGTTTTTCCACATTGGAAGAACGCTTCTTCTCCGGGGTGACGCCACAGGGCCAGATCGTCGGCAATCCCGATCTCGCTTCCGAGCATTCCCTCGGAATCGATGTCGGTCATGCATGGCAGTCCGGCGACTGGGGCAGCGAGATCCACGTGTGGCGCCTCGATGTGGATGACCTGATCCAGCAGATCCAGCTGCAGCCCGGCGTGAATGGTTACGTGAATGTCGGCGAAGGGAATCTGTACGGTGCGGAAGCCACATTGGATTGGACGCCGACCAGCGATCTCTCCCTGCGCGCGACCGGCACCTGGGCACGCGGCGAAGACGGCAACGGCACCACGCTGTACGGCATCTCGCCAACGACCGGCACCTTGGAAGCAAGGTACAAAATGGATGATTTCACAGTGGGCGCCTACGTCAGTCATCGCTCGCGCGTGAATCGCCCCGGCTTCGAGGAAGTCAAACGCGATTCCGTCAACGTGGTCGACGCAGACCTGCGCTACCGTGTCAGCCCGCAGTGGGACCTGCAGCTATACCTGCGCAATGCGTTCGACGAGGATTACTACGCGACCTCCGATGTGCTGTCGGCATTCGCGCAGGAGCGCACGCTTGGCCTGAATGTCGTGTGGACGGCCCATTGAGTCGTTAGCGAGTTCGGCAACCGGTACGTCGCAATCCGCTGCACACTGAAAATCCCCGCCTTTCGGGCGGGGATTTTCTTTTCAAGGTTAGCGTGCATCGGTTGTAGCGTCAGCAGCGCCCCTGGGCCGTTGTTGCAAACAACCGCACAAGCAGGGCCAATTGGGTCCGCTGAGACCGGAACCGGCGGACCTTCTCTTCCAGAGCCCACCTGTCCAGCATTGCCGACGCGCACGAATGTTGTCGCGTGCGCATGCTCGTGGCGGAGGATTCATTGAATAGATCCTGCGGCGACGGACGTCATCCCGGGGCGCTGATCGTTAGAAGTGTCGCAAGATTCCGATAGCGGCCGACTGTCCGATCAAGGGATGCTTCGCAACGACAAGTGTGGTGAAACTCAACGACCGAGGAAACGGGATGAGCAATAGGCGCACCTCTGCAGATCAGGACAGACGTCTCAATGGTCGTGTTGAAAACAACGTGGCCCGCAGAGGGTTCGCAGCGATTGCGATTCTTCTGGCGACGCTCAGTGCAACGTGCGTCACGCAAGCCGATAGCGGACCGTCGCGCGAGAGCGATCGGCAGTCACTCGATGACGCCTGGTGGACCGGGCCGTTGCTCGCAGCGGGAGCGGCCTCGCTGCCGCAGGGTCACTGGCTGTTCGAACCGTACTTCTTCGATATCAAAACCTACGCGCATTACGATGAGAGCGGTAAGCGCCGCGACGTGGTTGATCACAGCTTCTCCGGATCGCAGAGCTATCTGCTGTACGGACTGACCGACAATCTCACGGTCGGTGTCATTCCTCGCTTTGGATACAATGACGTTGCCTCCGGGCGCAACAGCACCTCGATTCGCGTCGGCGACTTCACCGTGCAGGCGGGTTACCAACTGACGCGTTATCACGAAGGCGGCTGGACGCCGACCATGTCGCTGGTCGTCCAGGAGACGTTGCCGATCGGGAAGTACGATCGCCTCGGCGATCGGGTGGGTGACGGAGTCGGTGGCGGCGCGTACAGCACCACGATCGAACTGCACTCGCAGTACTATTTCTGGATGCCGAGCGGAAGGATCCTGCGTTCGCGCCTGAACCTTTCGTACTCGACCTCGAACGCGGCCAGCCTCGAAGACGTGAGCGTGTACGGCACCGATGAAGGATTTCGTGGTCGCGCCGAACCAGGCGATTCATGGACAATTACCTCCGCCTGGGAATACAACGCCACACGCCACTGGGTTTTGGCGATGGATGTCTACTATCAGCACGACGCCAACACGCGCGTGCACGGCGTCGTGCCGAACCATGCAGGGAGCGTCGATCCATTCGAAGCCAACTCCGGCTCAAGTCACCGCATCGGCATTGCCCCGGCCATCGAATACAACTGGTCCAGCAGCGTCGGCGTCATTGCCGGATTTCGCTGGGTCGCAAAAGGCCGCAATGTGGACGCAACGATAGCGCCGATTGTGGCGATCAACTATGTGCATTGATGGGTGAAGGTGGGGCGCGAGACGCTTTTGCCCGTTGTTGAAGCCGCGCGGGCGGCGAATCATCCGGACGCCTTCTAAGCGGACACTCCGAAAAGTGCGCCGACTGCTGCGGTCAAACCCATTGCCAAGGCACCCCAGAAAGTTACGCGCAATACCGATGCGAGCGCGGGCGAGCCGCCTGCGCGGGCAGCGAGTAGACCCAACAGTGCAAGAAAGAACAGAGAGCTGCCTGCAAGACCCCAAATCAGCACAGGCTTCGGAAGCACGAGAGCCATGAGCAGCGGAAGCGCCGCTCCCGCGGCGAATGTCGCAGCTGACGCGATTGCCGCTTGGACGGGTTTCGCAGCCAGCGAATCCGATATGCCGAGCTCGTCCCTGCCGTGCGCGGCAAGCGCATCATGGGCCATGAGCTGGGTAGCGACACGGGATGCCAATGGCCTATCAAGTCCACGCTGGAGGTAGATCGATACCAGCTCTTCATGCTCCTGATCGGGATTTTCGAGAAGCTCCTTACTTTCACGCGCCAGATCTGCTCGTTCGGTATCTGCTTGCGAACTGACCGAGACGTACTCGCCTGCGGCCATCGACATGGCGCCAGCAACCAGGCCGGCGATGCCCGTAACGAGGACGGCGTTTGTACTTGCACCAGCCGCAGCCACTCCCAACACAAGACTCGCCGTCGAAACGATTCCATCGTTTGCGCCAAGAACAGCGGCACGAAGCCAGCCCGTTCGGTGCGTTCGATGTCGTTCTCCGTGTCTCATACGTTTTCACCGAATGGCGGCAGATCATGGCGACGCCAACAATTGAAGTACGTCGCGCGGAAGCAGTGTGCAGCACATTGCGGCGGGATGGCAGGCCCTGTCAATTTTGCGGAGCAACTTCGGTCTTCTATTCAGAGGTTCACAGGGAAGTGTTTTTCAAAAAATGGAATCCGAAAGGCCCGCATGGCCGACTTTCAATATCGCACGGAACCCCATCGCTGGCTGGGGCCGCGGGTCGACGGAAACCGTGATTGGAGTGCGAGTTCGTAGTCGGAATGGTGCCGGCTGCATAGCCGCAAGAATTCCAGTTGCGGCTCGACGAATAGCTACCCAAAGGCAGCCCGCACAGCCGCCGAGCGGTAGCGTGCGATTGAACCGGATCGGCGGTTCGTATGCCCGGTGTGCGAGCAATCCGGGGAGAGAGGCGTTTCAAACAGGATGAAGAAATGCACAAACTCGCGGCACGAGATCGACGCGGGTCGATCCGCCACAGTCGCAGGAGCCCTGATCAGGCCCCTGCAATGGAGGGTCTCGGAAATGTCCACAAGTGCCGTCAATCCGGTAGCGGTCGCCGATTATGTGATCAAGCTATTCAAGCGCGCATCGCAAGACCTGTGACAGAACGATGCCGATGGCGGCCGCCGATATTGGCAATGTTGTGGACAAGACAGGGCGGCCGTCATCTTCAAACGGTTCATTCGCAAATGTGACCATCCACTGCTTCCTGGATGGCGCGGCCCGGATCGCCGGTGCCGGGGAGCGGCCGCAGAGGGAAGCGACACTGCTGCCGAGCAGTTGTGGCCGGCCAGCGTCGGTGAAGCGCCCTCGGAAGTGAGATTTCGTTTCTACAACCGAACACTGGACACAATGTACGTGTCACCGTTTTTCCGGGCTTGGGTCCGAGGGATCCGTTGACACGACCGCCGACCAGGGTCAGGGCAAAATTACGTCGATTCGCTTTCTCTGTTTTCCTACGTATCGGATTACCGACCATGTACCGGATCGGAGGTCCTCACCTGTGTGCATGGCGTTGCAAGGACGCGATCCGCAACGTCTACGATTTCACGATCGCGGTCGGCGAATGACTTAGCTTCGTGAACCACGTCATTCTCCACAAATCCCGAGCGATACTGCAGATTGGAGGGGTCTTCTGCCAAGCCGGGGTGAGCTATCACGCGGTATCCCAGGCGCTTTGCGATCTGGGCGGCTTGGGTGTCCGCGCCGACGCAGAGTCCGTGATGGAATTCGTCGAACCCTCCGTCTTCAGCGTCCCAAGGAGTTGTTCCAGCCTCGCCAGTTGTTCATCAGTTGCGCCGTGACGCGTTCCGGAAAAACCAATCTTGCTCATGAATTTCGACTTCGCATACACCGATAGGTATTGTGCATTCTGCGGAATGTGGAGAAATGTGGAAATCCCTTCATGAAGGAATTGCGGGTGGCGATTGTCAGCGCTTCGAGCAACAACGCGTTCGGATTTTCGCTGGCACCGGATGGGGCAACAGGCGCTGTTGGGTTCACGCCGCAGCCTATCCAATCTGGCCACCGTCAGATGTCGTCAGTCAGTAGCTCAAAGAGCATGCGACTGCTATTTGTCGATGCATGCAGTGCGCCAGTCGGGACGCATCCTGATTCCGGACTTGGTCAAGTTTTGTGGCGGGGCCGCGTGCGATTCCGTGTTCCTAACGATGAGAGACACAATCCTGTCCACGATCGTCTACGGGGGAAGATCGCATGTTGCCCACTCTTCGCGAACCGCGCGCCGCAATATCGCCAGCCTTTTCGATGCGCAAGACCGGCCTATGGTTGCTGCCATTGCTGCTCGGATTGGCGCTGCCGGCGCACGCGACCATCTTCACGGTGACCTCGAACGCCGATACGGCCGGGGCGACTTGCGCCGCCGGCTGCACGTTGCGCCAGGCAATCACTGCGGCCAATGCCGACGCAGCCGCGGTCTCGACGATCAATTTCAATATCCCCGGCACCGGTGTGCACCGAATCACGATCGATGCCATTCTGCCAAACGTCAACCACACCACCACGATCAACGGCTACACGCAGCCCGGCTCCCGACCCAATTCGCTGGCCTCTGGCGACGATCGCGTGATCCTGATCGAGCTGACCGCGAGCACCACGCTGGCCGACGGCTTGTTCATTACGGCTGACAACTGCACGGTCAAAGGCCTGGCGGTCTTTGGCTTCACCAGTGGAATCCGGATTGGCAGCAGCGCATCGAATAGCGCCAACAACTCGACGATCAGCGGCAACTTTATCGGATTGTCCGCCGATGGAACCACCGACATGGGGTTCTTCGGCGGCTCGGGCGTAGCGGTGAGCGCGGCGAACAATTCGGTAGTCGGCGGCCTCTCGCCGGCATCGCGCAATGTGATCGCCGGCTATTTCGGCGGCGTTCGCAGCTTCGGCGTCAACATCGCCAACGTCGCCATGAATGTTACAGTTATAAACAACTATATTGGTACCGACGCGCAAGGCGTTCTGGATCGCGGCAATGGTACGGCAGTGCTGATCGCTTCCGGCGCCAGCGGCTGGACTGTGGGCAACGATGCGTCGCCCAACCTGCTCGCGTTCAGCGGCGGTGGCGGAGCCGAGGTATTCGACGCCGGGAACAACAATCGCGTTTTCGCCAATGACTACGTCAAGAATCAGAATTCGGGCATCGATCTGGCGGAGGCCAACCTGCGCGGCAATACGCCCAACGATGCCGACGACGCCGACACCGGTCCGAACAATCTGCAGAATTTCCCGGTCGTGGCGACTGCCGTGCAGAACTACGGCACGGTCGTGTTAACCGGCGCCCTGGATGTTCCGCATACGCCGACAGTCGTTGTACAGAACTTTACCATCGGGCTCTATTCCAGCGGCGCCTGTCACAGTTCTGGCAGAGGTCCGGGCGAGTTGTATCTCGGAAGCCGACCCGCTGGCCTGATCGATGGTGGGGCCATACTCACCGAGGGTTTTACGCTATCGCTAACCGCACGACCGCCGCGCTCCTCGAAGATCACGGCCACCGCAACCGACAGCAACGGCAATACGTCGGAGTTTTCCAGCTGCGTGACCCTGACCCAGGGCGATGGGATTTTCGAGCACGGATTCGAGGCAGTGCCGTGAGCGAGAGCCAGCGCTAAGGTGCGTGTTCCGGTGTGCTGATTCGTTGCGTCGATCGTGCCGACGTATCGACATCGGACAGACTGCAGGCTCGGTGACACTGCGTCCTACTCGGGGCTCCGAGGAGGCTCAAGTCAGCGCTGTTCGAGCCCGGAACGTGTCCGGGCTCGAACAGCGGTCGGCGCTTGCTACTCAGTGTGCGATCAAGACAAACCAGGGCACCGTATGCTCGACCGTCACCCACACCTTCGTTAGGGGGTCATGTTGGTTGCGACCGCCGATCACCACGGAGGCGCCGCCAAAGCTGAGGTTGAGATAGCCGTCGTTGGTGTCGCTGGAGGCCGATTGCCAAGCGAAAGCGAGCAGGTTTTGATTGACGTCAACGACTCGCTGCCAGTTCGATCTCTCGATCCAGCCGCGCTCATTCGTCGTTAGGGCCCGCAAGGCGATGTCGTTGCCGAAGCGTGCCAGTTCGACGGTGAACAATGCCGTGCCGTTTGCGGTGCGACCGCTGGCAACCTCCGTCGGCACGATGTTCAACGTGTTCAGCAAGTTCGCATCGATGCGCAGCGTCGCCGTGACAAAGTCAGTGCCGGTACCGACCTGGATCGGCACCATCAGCGGTGTGCCATCGAAGCCGTCCTTTAAGATCACCAGGAGATCCGTGTCGGTAGCGCTGTTGTTGGCTGGCGAGGGATCGGTACCGATCGTCAGCGCAACGGATGCCGTGTTGGTGACTTGGTCGTTGGCATCACCGGATACGACGGTTGCCGAATATACATAGGAAATTTGAGCGCCCACCGGCAGCGTGACGGTATCGCTAAGCGTGTTGCCGAATCCGCTGGCGCAGGTGGCGCCGCCGTAAGGAATGCACACCCAGTTTCCGTCGTACAACCCAGCAGGCAACGCATCTGTCACCACCGCCGTCGCGGTGCCGGGACCCGCGCTGTTGGTGACGTTGATGATGTAATAAACCGATTTTCCGACCGCGGCTATTGCATGGTTGTCGGTCATCGTCAGCGCCAGGTCCGGCAGAGGCAAGACTGTGTCCGTGTCGGTGGCCGAATTGTTGCCCGGTGTGGGATCAGTCACGCCACCCGGCGCCGTGACCGTTGCCGTATTCGACAGGCTGCCGGTTGCGCTGCCAGAGACCGAACAACTGGCCGTGTACGTCGTGCTGCCGCCGACCGGCACGTTGACGCTGTTGTTGATGTTGCCCGAACCCGCTGCGGTGCACGTGCCACCGCCGGCGCCCGCGCAGGTCCATGTGCAGGTTTCGGATGCGGGAAATGTGTCGGCGACTGTTGCGCCCGTCGCATTGCTCGGGCCGGCGTTCGATGCCGTGATCGTGTACGTGACGGAACCGCCGGGCGTCGCCGTCGTCACACCATCGGTCTTGGTGATCGCGAGATCGGCCTGCGGCGTGAGCGTATCGATGTCGGTCGCGGAGTTGTTGCCGGGTGTCGGGTCGACGGCGCCGGCCTGCACCGCTGCGGTCGCGGTATTGACCAGCGATCCGGTTGCCGACGCGGCGACCGTGCAACTTGGCGTGTAAGTGACGCTGCCACCTACCGGCAAGTTGACGCTGTCATTGATGTTGCCTGCACCTGCGGCAGTGCAAGTGCCGCCGCCCGCACCCACGCAGGTCCAAGTGCAGGTCAGCGATGCCGGGAAGGTATCAGCCACGATCGAAGCCGGCGCATTGCTGGGCCCCGCGTTCGACGCCGTGATCGTGTAGGTGACCGATCCACCCGGTGTCGCCGTGGTGACGCCATCGGTCTTGGTGATCGCCAAATTTGAACTCTGCCCCACAGCATCGGTATCCGTCGCGCTGTTGTTGCCTGGCACAGCATCAGCCACGAATGCCGAAGCGCCGGAGATCGTCGCGGTGTTGCTCAACGAGCCACTGGCCGCAATGGAAATGTCGCATGTCGCCGAGTACGTTGCCGTGCCGCCGACCGGGAGGTCCACGCCGTCGACGATGTCGCCTGTGCCGCCGATGGAGCAGGTTCCGCCACTCGCGCCGACGCACGTCCAGTTGCACGTCTCGCCCGCGGGGAAGCTGTCCGTCACGGTCGCGTTGCTCGCCGCACCGGGGCCCGCATTCGACGCCGTGATCGTGTAGGTCACGGAGCCGCCCAAAGGCGCCGTCGTCGTGCCGTCATTCTTCGTGATGGACAGATCCGCAGGCGGGTTGTCGACGTAGCACGTCGTGACGTCGCTGACTGTCGGCGTCGTGGTCGAATTGGTCGTCGCAAAATTGGCGCGATACTGCAGATAGCGTTTGCCGTTGAACTGGCTCAGCGAAGCGCCACTGCTCGTGAAGAAGGTGCCGGCCGTGCTGTCGGGTCCAACGAAGGTGAACGGGCCGAACTCGGAATTGCTCGCCGCAACCTGAAACGACAGCGCCGTGTTGGCCGGCATCGATGCGTTCCACGACAAGGTCGCCCACGTGGGTGAGTAGTCCTGCGCCGGGTTCGCGTCTTTCGTCGACGAAACCAGATTGCCGGATGCCGCGTAACCGGTCTGCATGTAGGTTTTGAAATTGTAGTCCCGGGTCGTATCCGTGGACCACGTTCCGCCGCTGTCGGCGCTGAGGACCCGTGAACCGTTGGCGTACGTGCTGGGCGAGGAACGAATCCAGAAATAACCGCTACCCGCCGGGACCGACACGGGACGCAGGATCAGCGCGTACTGCGTTCCCGCTGTCAGTGTTGCGGGCGAACCGAAGCTGCCTGTGAACGTGACCGTTGAACCACTTGCAAACAGGGAGCCGGGGATCGTGACGGTTGCGAGGTCGGCACCGGTCGGCAAACCGCCACTCACATTGCGAACGGAGAGCGTGAGGTTGGGCGGTGTCGCGCCGCAACCGTTGCAGAAGAGCGTGCCATCGGCTTTGACGAGCAGCCCGGTAATCGCCGGGATGAAGGTCTGGCCGGTCCAAGTGGGCGTGCCGAAGCCCGTCCCCGTTGTCGTACCGGCGGTGTTTGACTGATCGATCGTCGGCGCGTTCAACAAGGTGACGTCGCCCGGGCTGATGTTCACATCCACATTGGTCGCCGCGCCGGCGAGGAAGTCGGCCTGCGTGGTATCGACCAGGCAAGCACTGGCGGGAACACCCGTCAGTGAAAAATCCTGCGTTGTGGTGCCAGCGTCGGTCACAGCGATGCTCGCGACCGAAGTCGAGGCAAACCCGGCCTTTCCCGCGCCGATCAATGGATATGTACCGGCCGGAATGCCACCGAATGAATAGTTTCCGGAGCCATCGGTGGTCGTTGAGCGGGCACCCAGCTTTACGCTTGCGCCACTGATCGGCGCGCCGCCCGGATTCGCGGTAACGGTGCCGGAAATCGTGCCGCCCGCGCCAACCGGCGTGCACTCGCTGTACCTGAAGGAGCCGAACTTGGTCAACCAGCGATGGTCGACGGTCTGGTCGGCGGGATTGGCGTACTGGCTCGTGTACCAGAACGTGCATCCATCCGGGTCGAGGGTCATTGCGCTGTACTCACCCCATCGCGTCGAGCCGGTCTGCGATGCGGTTCCGGTGAACAGGGTCTGTTCAGTCTTGCTGAAGGTATTGACCGGATCACCGGCGAGACGCCCGGCGTAGGCGATCGAAGGAAACGCGGTGGCGCTCGACGTGCTGTAACCGATCGCCAGGTTGCCCGCGCGATCGAGTGCCAGGCTGGGCATCCAGCGATGCACGGCGTTGGCGGCATCGGGATCCCAGGTCGCCGCTTGCGGAATCGCGGCAGCGACAGTGCCACCGCTGACATCAACCTGGTACCAGCGCGGAGCGGCAGATCCGCCTGCCGCACGGCGGACCGTGTGCGACACCCACAGTGATTCGTTGGCGCCGATGTTGGTGTACTGGTTCTGCGCCATCGCTCGAATCTGGAGCGCGTCGAGCAGCGTTGCCGTGCCTGACTGCGGGACGTTGGCGACAGCCGCATTCGGCCAGCTGGTGGCGGCAATCGGAACGTCGGGGCCAGTAAACGTCGACAGCGAAACGTAGTTCCAATCCACATGGAACTTGTACACAGTCAGCGCGTTGGTGAATAGCTGGGTGGAAATGAACAAATTGGGGCGGCCCGCCGGTGGTGTTCCGGTCTGCAGCCGTGCATTGCCGGGAAGAACGGTGGAGTCGCCGCCACTGACATCGAACGAAACGACCTGTGCGGTCGGCGCACCGGCGTACATCTGTGCCTTGTTGAACGCCCACACCCGCGCGTTCTTGAACGTCGGAGCGGCACCGAAAGTGTTCATGTTTGCTGACATGTACAGACCATCCGGCCAGATGCCGAGCTTCGGATAATCGTTGAGACCGTCGGAGATCTGGCGCGAGTAAAAGTTCCAGCCGCCGCTCACCGGATTGCCGCTCATGGATGCAGCGATGCACTGAAACGCCGGCGCAACGGCGTTTCCGGAACCGTCGGTCAAGAACGCAAAGTCGGAGATGATCCAGCGGTCCTCGAACGTGTCGTAGAGCACGACCGGATCGCCCATGTTGTTGGTGTCGCACAGGTTGCCGAAGCTGCCCTGGCTCATGAAGGTGTTGAGCGAGAACGCCGCTTCCTGAAACCCATCGCTCTTGCGGTAGATGGCAGCCGAGGTATTGACGGTCTGGATGTAATCCGTCGGGCCGACGTCGCCGTTTGCGTCGGACGGACTGGTCGATCCGAAGTTGAAGCGGTCCAGGCCTTCGAAGACGTTGATCGGCGGCGGTGCCGGTGCGTTTGGCGTCGGCCCGCTCTGCTGAGCCGGCTGAGACGATCCACTTCCCGACAGCTTGACGGGCACAGACTCGGGCGCCGCGAGCGCGGCTCGCTCATGTGGAACTGGACGGGTCTGCGGCAACAATCGCAGATCGAGGTGGCGGCTGGCGGCGCGCTGGAGGACGCCTTCCATCGGCTGCTCCTGGCGAACTTTTTCAACCCCGGGCAGCGAATCGAGTTCCGCTGGAACCTGAGCGGACACGCCCAGTGTAAAAATAGACAAAATAAAACCAACGAACTTGCTGTTCATCTGAATCCCGGTTGGCGAACGCCTCTTGCAGCATCCCTGCAGCAATCGTGCCTAAAGCAATTCAGTGACGTGTCGATGGTTGGAGATGGCGACGGGCAGATCGAGAAGGATCTCGATGAATGGCCCTGACCAGGACCGGTCGCTGCTTGTATCGACCGGTGAATTCGTCCCGGTTGTGGACAATGGTTTATTTGCCGCATTGGTTGGCACCACGGACACGATTTTCCGCCGGGCAGCCGACTCAGCTTCGCCGCCGTATTGTCGGGAATGCTGACCTGCACACGGCTTGATTCGTCAGATGCTGCCGGCGGCGTATTGGCGAGTGCCCCAGCGTCGCAAAAAGATCTCTACAACATGGTCAAACCCGGCATTGTGGAAAACGGCTTGGCGCCCACATCAGCGCCACTCAAGTCGGACCACTGAAAAATGGTAGAGAACGGAGCAGGTCCGAATGGTATTTACTGAAGGCGCAACCGACTGTCGCGGGAAGTCAAACGCTCCCTCTCCCACAGCGGCTGTATCGTTGGGGAAGAGGGTCGGGGTGAGGGGGCAGCATCGCCGATTGCCTCAGGAGTCATGCCCGCACAAAGGGCCCGCCCGCTGCGAGGCGCGCTACGCTTGCCAAGCCACCCTGCCCTCGCGCGCCGCTCTCGGGTGCTCAACGATGCTCGAGAGGCGGCTTGCAATCAGCACCGCTTCGCTCCCCCGAGCAAGCTCAGGGGGGAAGCCTAAAACTGCCCGGCTGAAGCTCGACGCGAATCGGTTCGGCGTCAGTAAGCGCCATCCGAACCTGATCCCTTTTGGCACTCACTGCGTGCGATCGAATCCGTCGAGAAACAGCGAATCGTTGTCGGCAAGGCAATACAAATGGAACAGCGACGAACCGCAGCCCGGCGCGATGCCGAACCCGAATGACGTCCAGTACTCGTCGGCCGCGAAGCTCTGGCCCATCGTGCCGTTGCCGTTGCCATTACCGATACTCCAGTCGCCGCACGTGAATGGTGTGTGCGTGCCGGACAGGCTCGTGCCGGTCCAGACGTTCTGGAAAGGCACAGGTCGACCAAGCTCGTCGACCTGCAGCGGCGCGTCGACGACACCGTCGATCATTCCCGCGATCGACGCTGTGAAGCGCACGCCGTCGAGGCGATACCACGCGCCGTCGTTGGTGTAGCGATTCTTCGCATCGAGGTGCGAGTTCGACAACCACGCTTTGTACGTTTGTGCCATTGGCAAACTCGCGCGCACCGCGTGTGCGCGACAGATGCTGTCGCCAGCCGCGACATTCGTCGCACCCTGCGCATCGGGCCACGCGGCCAGGTTGCCGTTGCCCTCGCCCGAGGTGATGAACGCAAGGCGCGCGGTCGCCGGTCTCAATCGTCCGAGAGCCGGCCCATGCGCACCCCGCTGCAGGCAGATCAGGCGCAGCGGATGAATGCATTCCCAGTCAAACGCGGAGAGTCCGTCGAAGCCGCGGTACGCGCCGCCCAGCGATGCCGTGCCGTCGGTGCTGGACCAGTTCGAACACGTTCCGTCCGTGCCTGCGACCGTCCCGGCCGAATTCGTTGCGGTGAACGCGAGTTGCGACTCGGTCGGACTGGACGGCAGCGCGATACCGAACTCGTTGTACAAAATGTGGCGCGGCAGGTAGCCGACATCGGGGTCGGAACGCAGCGCGTTCTGTGCGACGTCGACGGCTCCGAGGTCGTCCAACCGATACCACGGACCGGCACCGATCGGCAGCGTCGGAACGTTGCACTGCGCCGAACGTTTTCCGCTCAGGCCATGTACGCGGCAATACGCATCATCGCTTGCGTCGGAAAGCAGCGCGACGTACTCCGCGGCATCGGCAAGCTGCCCCGCCGCCGCACGCGTCCGGCAGATTTCGTCGGCAGCCTGCAGACCGGTTTGACCGTGCGCGTCCGGCCAGGTCGAGAGGTTTCCGCTGCCGGATACCGACGTCATGAAGATGCGTGGCAGATCGGTCGCGTTTGTCGCGAAGGCGAGACAGCAGAGTGCGGCACAAGCTACAAGTCGACGCATGCAATGAATTCCTTTTGCAGTAGAGTGGAAGGTATCATCATACGATGAAATTCGTACGATGATAGTACCTACTACTGCCGCAAGGATCAAAGCGAAAGAATATGTTAAGAAATCGGGAGACGGTTCTGAGGCGCGCGAGTTGTTTCACAAAGGAACTTCAGCCTGATCGAGCCGATCTGCGGCCGGAAACTTCAGGCACTTGAGGTGCACGACATCGTCCCGTACGGCCGTCGTCGCGCGAGCGCTTCACGACCGAATCGCAATCCGCAATGACGTCGCCCGGATCGCCGCGTCGGTGAACGCAACATCGCAGCGCCCGCGGATCCGCAGCTCGTAGGGCGTGCCTTCGTCCGCCATCGCGATATCAGCGATGCGGCGGGCCGTGGGTCACGGTAGATGGGCCTTCGGCCCACCATCGCGGTATTGCAAATGCTGGGAGCGGTGGGCCAAGGCCCACCCTACCACCCGATTGACGGGACAAGGTTCACATATCCAGTAGTGCGATAAATGAACCTGACCCGAATGGTACTTACTTAGGCGACAACCGACTGTCGCGTGACGTAAGGCGCTCCCTCTCCTCCATCGCCGATGGGGGAGAGGGCTGGGGTGAGGGGGCAGCGTGTCCGATTGACTCAGTATTGAAGCACGCAAAAAGCCCCCCTCACCCAACCCTCTCCCCCATCGGCTGATGGAGGAGAGGGCTAAAGCGTGCGGCGACCGCATTGATCGGCGCACGCTCATCTACCCCGCCGCGGTCTGCTCGGCCTAAGTAAGTGCCATTCGAACCTGACCCCAATCTTTCAGTGTGCGGCCTCGACGGCTGCCGCGGCGGTCACTTTCGGTGCGTCGACGAACGGTGTGATGCCGAACTTCGGATACACCTCGCTCGGGTAGTAGAACACGCCGTCAT
>JBDTLV010000089.1:0-20382 GCA_039934615.1 Tahibacter sp. | reverse complement strand
GGCCGACGGAAGTCGCGTACTCGGAATTCATGGACAAGGTGCACGCCAAGAGCGTGGCCGAAGTGCTCGTGCGCAATGACGGTCGTACCGTTGAGGGCAAGCTCAAGGACGGTACCGGCCTGCGCACTACCGCGTTGTTGACTGAGTCAACGATCGCAGACATCGAAAAGAACGTGGAAAAAGTGAAGGTTGAGGCGTCCGACAGCGGGGTATCGATCGTCAGCATCCTGGTCAACTGGGCGCCGTTCCTGATCTTCATCGGTTTCCTGATCTATGTGATGCGCCAGATGCAATCCGGCGGTGGCGGACGCGGAGCGATGAGCTTCGGTCGTTCCCGTGCGCGTCTGCAGGGCGAAGACCAGGTCAAGATCACCTTCAACGACGTGGCCGGTTGCGACGAGGCCAAGGAAGAAGTGAAGGAACTGGTCGACTTCCTGCGCGATCCGGGCAAATTCCAGAAACTCGGCGGCAAGATTCCGCGTGGCGTGCTGATGGTCGGCAGCCCGGGTACCGGCAAGACCCTGCTCGCCAAGGCGATCGCCGGCGAGGCCAAGGTGCCGTTCTTCTCGATCTCGGGCTCCGACTTCGTCGAGATGTTCGTCGGCGTCGGCGCGTCGCGCGTGCGCGACATGTTCGAGCAGGCCAAGAAGAACGCGCCGTGCATCATCTTCATCGACGAAATCGATGCGGTCGGCCGTCATCGCGGCGCCGGTCTCGGCGGCGGACATGACGAGCGTGAGCAGACACTCAACCAGTTGCTGGTCGAGATGGACGGTTTCGAAGGCAATGAAGGCGTCATCGTCATCGCCGCGACCAACCGGCCCGACGTGCTCGATCCGGCGCTGCTGCGTCCGGGCCGTTTCGATCGCCAGGTCACGGTGCCGTTGCCGGACGTACGCGGTCGCGAACAGATTCTCAAAGTGCACATGCGCAAGGTTCCCGTCGCAACTGACGTGGATCCGATGGTCATCGCGCGCGGTACGCCGGGTTTCTCCGGGGCGGACCTCGCCAACCTGGTCAACGAGGCCGCCTTGTTCGCCGCGCGGGAAAACTCGCGTGAAGTCATGCAGAGCCATTTCGACCGCGCGAAGGACAAGATCCTGATGGGCGCCGAACGTCGTTCGATGGTCATGAGCGAGGACGAGAAGCGCAACACCGCATACCACGAAGCGGGCCATGCGATCGTCGGACGCCTGATGCCCGAGCACGATCCGGTGCACAAGGTCACGATCATTCCCCGCGGCCGCGCGCTTGGCGTGACGATGTTCCTGCCGGAAGGCGACCGTTACAGCATCAACCGTACGTTTATACACAGCAACTTGTGTTCTTTGTACGGCGGTCGGGTTGCGGAAGAGCTGATTTTCGGCACCGACAAAGTGACAACCGGCGCTTCGAACGACATCAAGCGTGCCACCGAAATGGCGCGCAACATGGTCACCAAGTGGGGCCTCTCCGACGAACTCGGACCGATCGCTTACGGCGAGGAAGAAGACGAGGTGTTCCTCGGTCGTTCGGTCACCCAGCACAAGAACGTGTCGGACGCGACTGCGCGGAAGATCGACGAAGTCGTGCGCGGGATTCTCGACAAGGCGTATGCGAAGTCGACTGAACTGCTGACTCAGAATCTGGACAAGCTGCACATGATGGCCGCGGCGCTGTTGCAGTACGAGACCATTGATGCGTCGCAGATCGATTCGATCATGGATGGCCGCGAGCCGAATCCACCGAAAGACTGGACCGGTACCGGTGGGAACAAGCCCAGCGGCGGTAGCAGCGCCAGCAGCGGGCGTACCGAGAGCCCGATCGGCGGCCCTGCGGTTACCTCACGCATGATGCCCTGAGCAAACCGTCTGATTCTTCAAGCCGACCAACAAGGCCGCCGCGAGGCGGCCTTGTTGTATCTGCACATCGCGCCAGACCAACCCTTCGTCGGCAGCGTTCGGCGAAATTGGCGCGGAGGTTTCGCTGATCGCCCTGCTTGCGCGTGGACGGCCCGTGCTCGGCCGTGGGCCCGATTTCTGCGACGGCTGCAGAACCAAAAACGGCGGCCGAATCCATCGTGCTTGAACAACGGACACCCGCCGCTACTAGACTATCCCCATTCCCGCCGGGAGCAGGGGGCCCGCAGGGCCGGATGCGCGTACGAGCGTAGCTGCCAAGGTGGAAAAACTCTACGCTCCGTTGCCTGGTGCACAAGGAGACATCGTGTTTTATCCCGAATTGAATTGCGCCGGACGCATCTTGGTACTCGATCGCACCCTGATCGCCGGTATCGTCAACGTCACCCCCGATTCGTTCTCAGAAGGCGGTGCACACCAGAACAGGGACGCTGCCATCGCGCACGGCATGAACCTGGTGAAACAGGGCGCCGACTTGCTCGACGTCGGCGGCGAATCCACACGTCCTGGTGCGATCGAGATCGGTGTCGAGGAAGAACTCGCGCGCGTCATTCCCGTGATCAGCGCGCTCGCACGCGATACACAGGTTCCCATTGCGGTGGACACCTCCAAACCCGAGGTCATGCGTGCCGCCGTCGCAGCGGGCGCCGGCCTGATCAATGACGTCTACGCCTTGCGGCGCGACGGGGCGCTGGACGCCGCCGCGGGGCTCAAGGTTCCGGTTTGTCTGATGCACATGCAGGGCGATCCCGGCACGATGCAGGATGCCCCGCACTACGACGAGGTCGTCGCGGACGTCAAACGCTTTCTCGCCGACCGGATTTTTGCCTGCGAACTTGCCGGCATCGACAAGAAACGCGTCCTCGTCGATCCTGGCTTCGGCTTCGGCAAGACGCTGGAACACAATGTGGCTTTGTTGCGTTCGCTGCGCGAATTCGCCGGCCTCGGGGTTCCACTGCTCGTCGGCTTGTCGCGCAAGGGGATGATAGGCGCGCTTACTGACCGCGCTGTTGATGCGCGGATCCATGGCTCCGTCGCTGCGGCTCTGATGGCGGCGCAGCGAGGTGCAGGCATTGTCCGCGTGCACGACGTGGCGGCCACGCGCGATGCCCTGCGCGTCTGGCAGGCGGTGGGTGATGCGCCGGCCCCGCGCGCGTCGTCGGTTGCCAAGCCACCACGCTGGGGTGACGACGATTGATGCGTCGTACGGCATTTCATCCCGCGAATCGTGATCGGGAATCTTCCGACGGGCCGATGCGGGCGGATCTGTACCACACCGGGCCCGCCAAGATTTCCTGATCGCACAATGCAGCGCCGCGCGCTAGGCCGCCATGCGGTGCTCGTAGTAGGGACGGTCGCGGTCCTCGAGTATCGCGTACTGCATCGCCAGCTTGCCCGGATCGGGAGCCAGCCACGCATCGATGTTCTCGGGCTTGATCGGAATGATGCAGCGGTCATGTCCCGCAGCGGCGATTTCTGCGGGCGGCTCGTCAGTTATCGCCGCAAAAGAAAGAAGTTCTGTTTCGCCTTCTTTCCAATGTGACCACAGGCAGGCGACCAGCATGTCGTGCGCGGGCCTGGGTCGAAATTCGAGGATCACGTTTTCTTCGCTCTCGCCCTCGGCCAGTTCGCGTCGCTCGATCTTGTGTCTGGCGACATTTTCAAAAAATGCATTCATCACCACGAGGCCATGCGAAACGCCGAACTGGCCTTTCCAGAATCCTTCGAGGCTGTCGCGCCGCGCGTTGTAGCAGCCGGGATACTTCACGTCGTAAAACGCCGGCTTGCCAGCGGGTCGGCATTGATAGCGCATCGGCTTCAGCACGCGTTTGCCATTTTCCATCACCATCACGGGCGCATACCAACCCGGAAAAATGCGCGAGTCGCGTTCCTGCGGCTCATTGCGTTTCAGGTCGGCCAGTTTGGCCAGCGCCCAGGCGACCTTGTCCCGCGCAATGCGCTGGCTTTCGGTCGCGGCCTTGGTGGTTTTGATCGACAAGGTGCGCTCGGCATCCGCGAGACGTTTGCGCTGCTTGAAGATTTCCTGCTGCAGTGTAGACGTCTGCTGTGCGTCGTAGGTCTCGATCCATTCCTGGATCTGCTGCTCGTCGGTGTTGCGCGGCGCACGAAAATTCGCATCCATGGCTTTCGGCAATTTCAGCTTCGCGTTTTGCGTACGCTCCCAGTAGATGCGCACATAGTCGCGAATGCTGATGTCGGCTCCCCATAGCCGGACATAGTGCTTGTATTCCTGGAGGATCTGCGCGGAGTAGCACATCGGAACACCCGGCGGTCGTCGTCGATGATTCATTATGCCTGCGCTCGTTTGATATACGTTGAACACGTCCAACCATCGTGTTCTCACCGCCAACCAGCATTGCCTTTCCCCACCTGCATGGAGTCCGTAGGATGAGACTCCCCGCAAATACTTTTTGGAACGCCCTGGCATGCCCCGGAACATTGTGCAGACCAACGAAGCCCCGCAGTCGGCGACCTATAGTCAAGCGGTCAAGGCTGCGGGCCTGATCTTCATTTCGGGAACGGGTCCTTTCGATCCCGTCACCGGCGCCATCGTTGGCGACACGATTCAGGAGCAGACTCGCCAATGCCTGACCAACATGGCCGCAATCCTTGCAGCTGCCGGCAGCTCGCTCGACAAGGTCGTCAGTGCAACCGTCATCCTGCTCGAAGAGGTCGATTTCGCCGGCATGAACGAGGAATGGCTGAAATGGTTTCCCGCCGATCCACCGGCGCGTCAGGGAGCGAAGTTGCCGGTGCGGATTCCCGGAATGAAGATCTCGATCGCGGCAATCGCCGAGGCGTGATGGCAATAGCGCCCCGCCGTCATGACACCGACGGGGCAGTGTGTGCCACATTGCATTTCTTATGACAAAAAATGCCATTCTCCCGATTGTAATGCGGTAGCTCGATTAACGGATTTCCGGCGCCGTTGTTTCGTCGGGGATCGGCTTTGACAGGCGCGGGATCAGCATCGGTACCTGTTTCTGATACGCAGAGTACTCAGGCATCGCGGCAACCAGGTCGCGCTCCTCCCAACCGATGGCCAGCAGGATGTAAGCGGTCGTGGCCAACGCGAACAGCAGGTGTGTCGCCGTCATCAGTGGAATGCACCAGAATGCAAACAGCCAGCCGACATAGAGTGGATGACGTACCCAGCGATACGGTCCCGGTGTCACGAATGAAAGGCGCGTGTAGGGCTGGCCACGAAAGTTCAGCCATACCTGGCGCAGTCCGAACAAGTCGAAATGGTTGATCAGGAACGTGGTGACCAGCACCAACAGCCAGCCGAATGCGAAGCCCGCGTAGAGCAGATTCACCAGCCAGGGCTGAGTCGCGCTCCAGATTGTTCCGCCGAGCGGGCGCCAGCCGAGAAACAGGACGATCAGCGCCACGCTGGACATCAGCACATAGGTGCTGCGCTCGGCGACCTCGGGTACGAAGCGCGTCCACCAGCGCTTGAACGCAGGTCGTGCCATTACGCTGTGTTGCGCCGCGAAGACGAGCAGCAGTCCCACGTCCACCAGCAATGAGGTCATCCAGTCGCCACTGGCGGGACCGTCGATCGACTTGGGCGCCAGGAAGTTTCCGATGAAGCCGACTGCATACAGAAATGTGGCGAAAAATACGATGTAGCAAACGATACCGTATAACAGGATCGCGAGACGCTGCATGGTCCATTCTCCTCGAAGGCGGTGTTGCGAAAAAAGATCGGTCGTGGACATGGCACGCGCGAAGTCGCCATCGCAAAGCGGATCGTCGTGCTGATGGCGATCGAGCGACGCGACCGAGCGGCGGTCGGAATTTTCCTTCGCGATCATTCGAAGCCATCCTCGAACAGCACATCGGATTGCCCGTTGACGGTCAGCGAGATGCCGTCAAATCGCGTGCTTACCGTGCCAGCGGTGTGCAAAGGCCCCACGTGCTTGCGCACCAGCGAGATGGCGATCGAACTGTTGCTGGTCCACTCGCTTTCCGATACCAGGATCAATGCGGGATTGATCGGATGCGACCAGCCGCCGGATGTCGCGAGGATGTGATCGGCGCTGCGCGTTGCCACGCCGGCATCGCAGGCTTCGCCACCGTTGCTGCGGAACTCCCAGTTCAGCAGCGCGGTGTCGGCTTGCGTCGTCGTGGCATTGGTTGCGCGGCCGTAGCCATTCAGGACATAGGTGCCCGCTGTGGGCAGGTGGATGCATTGCTTGCGTACGACCACACGCAACGGCGCGCCGCTGCTCGGCGCGGGCTCGGTCACTGCAAGTGAACCCGAACCGGCAGGACCGCTCACACTCTGGCTGGCGTCGCGCGCCGAGTAGCCGGGACTGACCTCCGGCCAGTGCACCAGGTCGCTATCGAAGTCAGCATTGAGCACCAGCGGTAGCGAGGTCTGGCGTTCGAACGCGCCGAGATCGCGCACGCCGTTTCGATTGAAGTGCAGCACCAGATCCTGGTCGCGGGGCAAGCCGTCCAGGTCGCGATCGTCGCCCGTAATGGCGGGCGCGAAATCGATCGCGGGTGACGCGGAGCGCAGGTGATAGTCACCGTGCCCGGGATCGATAAAGCGCGGGTCTGCTTCCACCACGGTGGGGCTATTGCCGCCATCCAGTGAGATGCGTTCGCTCGTGACGATGTTGTCTATCGTGCGCGAGCCACCGATCGTTGCCGAAATTTTGCCGGGTTCATCGAGGATGGAACGGCGCAGGATCAGATTGTCGGATGCATTGATCACGCGCGGTGCACCGATGCTGTTGTTTGCGATGGTGCAATCGTCCAGTTCCAGATCAGCGCCGCTCTCTGCGGACAACAGGTGAGCGGAAACCACGTTGTCGCTGATCAGGCAATCGCTGAATACCCCTTCGTAATTCGTCGAACCTGCATCTCCCGCGAGGCGCACGGCGAAGCCGCCGCGATTGCCTCGCAAGGCAAATGTTCGAACGAGGATGTTGCTACGCTCGGCGACCTGGATCGCGGCGCCCGTCGTCGCGGTGCCATTGATGGTCTGTGCCAGATTGCCATCGATCGTGTTGCACGGAGTGCCCGCTGCGCAGGCGACACCCAAGGTTCCTACGCTGCTGTTGAGATAGGCGGAGCTGCGGGCGCTGTTGCCGGTTGCCGATGCGTCATCGAGATTCAGCGCCGAGCCCTGCGCGGCGGCATTGGCATCGATGCGGAAATTGCGCGCAAACAATGTCGCGCTCGATATGCCGCTCGGAAAGCTCTCGGCATTGGGTTTCAAATAAATGCCACCACCGCGTTGCGATGCCGTGTTGCCCTGTATCCGGATGGGCCGTGCAGGATCGCTGGTGAAGAGGGTGACGATCGCCTCATCGTCGTTGCCGCCTTCTCCAACGATCGCGATGCCGCCGCCATAGCTCGCGCGGTTGTTCACAATGGCACCGGCAATGCCGATGCCCGGTGAGCTGATGTTGGCGATCGCCGGAGCGATGACTTCGATACCGCCACCCGTTCCGTACAGCGGCTGGCCACCGGGTGTGCTGCCCAGCGCTTCGTTGTTGCCGATCTGCGAGTTGTCGGCAAACATGTTCATTTCCGCATTGCCGCGTACGCGTACGCCTCCGCCGGAATACTGCGCGGTATTGCTGAGAATCACCGAGCCCTCTTCCAGGCGCAGTTCGGCGAAGCCACCATCGCCGCTGAAATTGATACCTCCGCCGTAGCCCGCGTAGTTCTGCGACAGCGAGGTATTGCGCAGGGTCAGGGTGCCCGAGGCGCGAAAGTCGATACCGCCGCCGACGCCGTCGGACACTTCATCGCCGCGAATGATCGACAGGCTATTCAGAATCACGTCATTGCCGCCGCCGCCAATCGTCAGCACGCTGTCGTGGCTGCCGCCAGCGCCGCTGAGGGTCGACGATCCGGTCGACGTCGCGCTCGCGCAGCTTGAGTAGCCGCCGGTGATGGTCAGAACCTGGTTGTTGATAGTGAGGGCCTGGGCGAGGTAATTGGCATTGTTGGCAATGTGGATTTCATCGAACCCCGGGTTGTCCGCAGCGGCATTGATCGCCGCTTGCACGTTGTTGAACGAGCAGGAACCGTCGCCGCCCACGAGTAAGGTCAGCGGCTGCGCATCGGCGCTGGAACTCCAGGTTCCACAAAGAGCCAGAAGTAGTACGTAATGGATAAAATATCGTTGTGTAGTACGTGTAATCCGTTTCATGTCGAGGCTCTCTCAGGGGGACATCCCTGACGAGAAACCGGATCCGTCGACGTATTACGCCACGGGAAACGCGGGTTTTATCATCCATCCGACGTATGACAGGTGCAGGCCCTGTCTTTCGTCAGGCATCCCGCGTGACGGATGGGAGGTGTCTGCCGACGTCGGGAGCGTGTCGCGTGAGCAGCCTCTGAGCGCGGTGCGCTCTCAGTGTTGCGTCGACTGCAGGTGCTCCTGGAGTTTGCGCACGGCATCATCCTGCGGCCGTGCTCCCGCTGCGAGGCGCAAGGCGAGTGCTTCGCGCCAGGCGCTTTCTGCACCAGGCCGGTTTCCGGACGCGAGCTCCGCGTCGGCAATGCTTTCCAGGGTCGATGGCAACAGCTTTTTCAGTGCAGCATCGCCGCGGCGTATCGTGGTCTCCAGCAGGCGCAGCGCGACCAGAGCCGCCGCCGCATCTCCCCCGGCAAGTTCGATCTTTGCCGCGTATATTGCCGCGATCAGACTGAAACGATGTGTGTCGCCGTAGGCTTTGCGAAGTCCACCAATGGCAGTGTGAACATGTTCCCGTGCCGCTGATATATGGCCGCGCGCCAGTTCAATCTTCGCCAGGGTCACGTGATTGTTGCTGATCATCGGATTGTCAGCCGACGTGGCTTTCTCGATCACAGTGCTCGACTGGACCAGCGATTCGACGGCCTCGTCATAGCGCTTCAGGTCGCTCTGGATCTGGCCAAGCAAGCGCAGCACGCTGCCGTACTCGGCGGAGTCCGGCCCGAACAGGCGTCGTTTCGCGTCGGCAGCCATCTCCGCATAGCGCAAGGCCTCTTCATTGTCGTCGCGTTGCTGTGCGACCGCCGCCAAGTTGTGCAGGGTGGTTCCGAGCGTGTGTGATCCAATCAGCTCGTTGGTTTGCAGTTGATACGCGCGCCCGAATGTTTTTTGTGCAGCGTCCAGCTCACCCTTCACGACCTGGATGGAACCGAGCGTGCTCAGGATGTCGACCAGCAGTTCGTTGGGTGTCGGGTAATAGCGCGAGAACTCCTGTTCACAGCGCACGATCAGCTGCTCGGCTTCGGCCAGGTCGCCCGCGCGATGCAGCGATTCGGCGAGGCTGTAGCGCGACTGCAGTACCTCCGCGTGGTCCGCGCCGAACAGTCGGATCGCTCCTTCCAGAACGGCACGCTTGAGCTCGATAGCCTTCTTGTAGTCGGCAGATTTGTAGGCAAATTCGGCCTCTTCTCCGAGCACTTTGTAGGCCTGCAAGGACTGCTCCCCGCGTGCGGAAAAAATCAGTGCATGCGCGTGCGCCAGATCGGCCTTGGCATCTTCGCCGCGACCGGTCACGCTTTTGGCATGCGCAAGCAGGCTCAAGGCGTGGCCGAGCTGATCGATGTTCGTGTCCAGCGGCGGCGTGCGACCCACGACATCCGAGAGCAAGTCGATACAAGCGTGATAGTCGCCGTGCGCCAACAGGTATGTGCCGTAGCCGATCTTCGCTTCGACCCAGCGTTTTTCGCCGGGTACATAAAGGACATCCGCCGATTGCGCAGCTTTTTGTAAAAGTGGGGCAGCATCGTCGAGCAGTCCCAGGTCTCGCGATACATTGCCAATCAGCAGTTGCATTTCCGAGCGCAAGGCAGGCGATTCAACCAATTCGTCGTCGATGCGCCTGCCCGCATCCCTCAACAGGGCCTGCGTCGTCGGCACCGAATCGCGTGGCATGCCGGCATCGCTGACGGTGAACAGGTGCACCAGAAAGTCGCGCGTGATGTTGGCACGTGTCGCTTCGGTTCGGGCGATCCGCCACTGCCAGACCGAGATCACCAACGACGCCAGCACCACGAGCGTTACGACGCCGGTCATCATGACGCCCCCGCGATGGCGTCGCACAAACTTCTGCGCCCGATACCAGCGTGACGGAGGATGTGCGCGCACCGGGCGGCCTCCGAGGAATCGTTGGATGTCTTCGGCGAGCATTCCAGCTGATCGATAACGCTGCGTCGCCTCTTCCGCGAGAGCGGTGGCGAGAATCGCATCGAGGTCGCCGCGCAACTGTCGCGCCAGCATGCGGCGCGCGGCCAAGCCGCGCGGTACCGCTCGTGCGGACTCGTCGCTGACGGCGATCGAAGCGTTGCGCGCGTCGTGGCGTCCGAGCAATCGACCCGTCAGAAGTTCACCGAGGATCACTCCCAGCGCATAAACGTCGACCGCCGTCGTGACCGGTCCGGCGTGGAACTGCTCGGGCGCGGCATAGTCAGGAGTGAGCATGATGGCTTGCGTGTGCGTGGTTGCGCTGTCGCTGTCGTCGAGCAGCTTGGCCAATCCGAAATCCAGCACCTTGACCACGCCGTGCCGGTCGATGAAAACATTGGAGGGTTTCAGGTCGCGATGCACCACCAGTGATCCATGCGCGGCCTCCACCGCCAGACACAAGGTATGAAAAATGCGCAGCCGCTCCATCAGCGAAGCGGATGCCGCTTCGGCATGGCGAGTAATTGGCAAACCCTCCACATATTCCATCGCGATGTAGGGCACGCCGCTGGCGCTCAGGCCGCCTTCGATCAGGCGCGCGATGTTCGGGTGTGTCAGTGTCGCGAGAATGGCCTGCTCTCGGGCGAAACGCTGCCGCGCCGCCGCGGAATACCGTCCGGTCTGCAGCAATTTCAGCGCGACGATTTGCGCGCCATCTCCTGCATCCCGTTCGCCTTTGAAGACGATCGACGAGCCGCCGTTGCCCAACCAGTCGGTGATGCGAAATGGACCCACATGCTCGCCGATCAGATGCTCGGCGATCGTGGGGTCGCCACGCCATTGATCGACCAACGCAACGGCAGGCGTCTGCAGCAGGCGTGGTGCTTCATCGGTCGCGGCAAGCAAGGCGTGCAGGCGTGCTTGGTCGCCTGCAGAAAGGCCCATCGCCTGCAATGCGTGCGCGCGATCCGTCGGGCGCAGGTCGACCAGCGCGTCGAAGCAGTCGCGCAGCGATGCGCTCATGGGCCTGCTTGTCTTGTCAGTGGACATACTCGGCAAAACCGCATTCAGGGTTGATCTGCGCCATCACGATCGCCGTCACGACGGTGCTGCGTGCAGTGCAAGGAATGCGCGGGCGTATTGCCAATCGCGGTCCACCGTGCGCCGCGAGGTGCCGAGAATCTCCGCCACCTGATCCATCGACAATCCGGCGAAATAGTGCAGTTCGACGACCTGCGCAGCTCGCGCATCGTCGCTTTCCAGTGCGCGCAGACCGGCGTCCAGTTGCAGGGCCAGTGCCGGATCGATTTCCACCACCCCCACGAGCGGATCACTCATCTCGACACGACGTTGATCGCCGCCAGCCTTGATCTGCAGCTTTCGCGTCGCCGTGTCGATCAGGATATGCCGCATGGCCCGCGCGGCGTAGGCAAAGAACTGGGCGGGGTCGCCGAAGCGCTTCTCGCTGCCCATGCGCAGATACAGCTCATGCACCAGCTCGGTAGTACCGAGCGTGGCCGGCGAACCGCCGCGCGCACGCTGACGACCTGCCATGGCTTTCAGCCGGTCGTAAACGATGTCAAACAGCGTGTCCGCCGACTGATCCGCCATAGGTTCATGAGCGCTGCCTGCCATGCTGTTTTCCCGACGCGGCGATCCGCGGGTGAACATACACTGTGCGGGATACCAATGGCGTCGATTGAATCACCGTTTGCGGGCAGTCGGGTCGCCGGATTTTCGCGCCCCACCGGTCCATCAAAACTGTGCACTTGTCCAGAAAGCTCACGGCGATCGATGCGGGTCAGCGTGCGGGGGGACGGTCCAGCGTGGATCGGAACGCTTTCTGCACGTCGCTGGCGATTTCGTCCTGGATCTTCAGCCGATCGGCGATCGGCCGGTCGTAGGTTTCGCTCCAGATGACAAACCCGTCGTCAGCGCGAACCAGGCGAGCCGCGACACGCAGCGTGGAGTCCGAGGCACGCACACTGCCGTCGAGCACAAAGGTAACGCCCAGCTTCGCAGCGATTTCCGCAACCGTCATCTGCTTGTCCTTGAACCAGAACGATGCCGTCGGCGATGGCACTCGCAGGCCGGGAATCTTGCTGAGTTTGTCGATCAGTTCCTCAGTCATCCCATCGGCAAAGACTTCTTCACCCATGCTTTCGGTCAGATCGAGGAAGGGCAGTACGGCGACCGACCGCGCCGCGGGAATCGGAGCGGGCGAGGCGATCGCTGGCGAGTCGCGCAGGTGGCGGTACATCAGTGCCGCCGTCGCGCCGAGCACGAGCAGTGCGATGACCCCTGCGAACATCCGGGCATGCACCGACGGTCGAGCAAGCGGGGCGTGTGTCGCGATGGTCGGCGAATAGTCCTGCGCTCGATCGTCGCCGACGGTCGCCGTTACTGGCTCTTCCGGGAGCGGCAGCATGGCAGTCACGAGCGCGACCACGCGATAGCCCTGCTTCGGCACCGTGACGATGTAGCGCGGATTCTTGCTGTCATCACCCAGCAGGCGCCGCAGCGCCGCTACCGCTTGGTATACCGAATCGGGCGTCACGATCACGCCCGGCCAAACCTGATCGAGCAGATCGTCGGCGCTGACCACGGCGCCGCCGCGCTCGGCCAGACAGAGCAGCAGGCGCATCGTGCGCGGTTCCAGTTTGACCGTCTCGCCATCGCGCGTGATGCGCTGGTGCATGGGGTCGATGGACCACTCGCCGAGGCGGAAGGGCGGAGCGACGGGACTGTCCATGGATGACTGAAAGGCTGGGCGGCGACTCGCGATTGTAGCCCAGTGCGCAAAGCAGCCTGCGGCCGTGTCGGCGTGCGCAGCCCGGCCGACGTCGTGCGGCGTTGGGCGTCGCGATACCGCGATGAAGCGGGCAACCAGGGAGAAACACGCTGGACGCCGCGTTATTCAGACGATTTCAGGAACCTTCGGGTGCACGTTCAGGACTTTCCACACCGGGGCCGGCACCGTGGCACCCGCGCTTTCCGTCGTCGATCGTTGATCGCCACCGCGCTCCCTTCAGTCAAGGAACCTGATCCATGAACCGCCATTCGCTCGCTCGTCTCTTCCTTTGCGCTTTCATTGTTTCTTCCAGCGCGCATGCCACACCCTACGTGTTCGAGTCGCGGCACACGCAGGGCGTGATGCGCTGGAATCATCTCGGCTTTGCCAATCCCGGCGCGCAGATCAGCGGGATCGTCGGCGCGCTGGACTGGAATGCCGCCGCTCCGGAAAAGTCGTCGGTAAAGGCGACGATCCCGATCGGTGGTGTCATTACCGGCGTGGCCGAGCTCGACGAGGATTTCCGCTCCGCGGATTTCTTCGATACCGCACATTACCCCGCCGCTACCTTCACGAGTACACACGTGGAGAAGGGCGGCAGCACGGGGCAGCTCAAGGTGACCGGCGACCTGGTCGTACATGGCATGACCCAACCCGTAACCCTTGACGTCAGGATCAACAAAGTCGGCGTCAATCCACGCAACCAGCTGCCGACGGTGGGATTCGAAGCAACCGCTCTGCTCAAGAGATCTGATTTCGGCCTGGACCGTTTTGTGCCACAGGTCAGCGACGAGATTCGCCTCGCGTTCACGGTCACCGCCGTCGACGCTGCAGATCAGGAAAAGCTTGAGCGCAAGGAGGCTGCCGAGGCAGCGGCTGAGAAGCAGAAGGCGGCACAGACCACGGCAAAATAGCGTGGGCGAATAATGCCGTGATACACAGCGCACGCACCGGTGCACAACCCGGCGTTGCGATCCGTGCCCGGAACGGATGCTATCCACTTCGTGGAAAGCACCGGCGCATTTGAAAATCCCGAACTAATCCAAGAATCTGTTCGTGGATATGTGCAGAACCGGGTGAATGTCCGGTCAGAATATCTGATGGCCCTCGGCGGCGGCGGACTGGTCCAAGCTGCATCGATGAATCGTGCGGGCTTGGAAATATTCACCGTCACGCGATCAGCCGGCGCCGGCGTACTGCGCGACGGCGACGGGATTTCGCTTGGCGTCGGCGGGCGGTTCCTCTCGGCATGCGACAACGGTGGCAAAGGTGCGACTGTGTCGGCTCGTCACAATTCCACATGGGAAACGTTCACCGCAGTGCGCGACGGGTTACCAGCGACGCGGTCGCACGGCACGCGGGGGGGGGGCTGCATCAGCGCGGCACGGGCAAGTGGCTATCCGCGATCGACGCCGTTGCCGGCGTGGCGCTCGCGGATCATCTGCGTGGACGGGAAAACTTTTTTCTGGAAGCGACCGGGCAATCTCGGGCCTTGGCCAACGGCGAAACGGTGGCGGTGCGTAGCTCGGGAGGCAAATGCCTAACGCGGTCCGCTGTCGGCAGCCTGCGCGCGGACAGCGTCACCGCGGTTACATTCACCCTCGATATCCTCGCCGGTGCGCCGATCGCGCCGATCGAGGAGCAGAGAATCACCGGATTCGTCAGTGACATGAAAACCCATGCCGACTATGCCAAACGCACGTCAATCGCATGATTGAAATTCTGACCGCGGTTCGCAGCGATGCGGCGCGTGTCGAAAAACGCACGTACAACGTGACCAGAATGGGAAGTGACGGACCGTACTTGGTACCGGTATGGGAGACCAAAGTGTTCGATCACCTGCGCAAATCGGAGCTGTGGACTGACGGCGAGCGCTCGGTTTTCGACGACCCGGCATCCGGCATTGCCGAGCGCAACAAGTATCGCGAACACCTGCGCCGGGAATGCGCCACGATTACGTACCCGGCTGTCGAGGCGATGGCGCGCCTGGATGCACTCCCCGAAGTGTCGGCTCGGCCTGCCGGCGCCTCGCCAGGGATTCCGTGGCATGCACTCGATTTCGTTATGCCAGCGCTGCTGGGTGGCGTCACCGATGTGGTGATGTGATGACCGGATAGGCGTGGCGGTTCGTGCGCGGTGGCGACGTTCACGTCGCCGCGCGGAACTGCTACGCTCTGGCCGAATCCGCGTTTCGTGGCGGCAACTTTGCTATTTGTAGCCTCGTCATGTCTGCAAGCCTCAGGTTGGTATGGCCATCCGCTGAATACCTGCCCGGATATGTCGCCGCATTGCATCGCGGTTGGCAGCCGGATCTGCTGCGCGGTGCATCAGGCACTGCCGAGGATCTGTGCAAGATCCACGAGGACAGCCATTCGTTTCTTGCCAGTCTGGTCGATCGCGAGGCGCGCGGAGCGCCGATCGCTCTGCCAGATGGGTCCAGTACACCTCGACTTCCGGGCTATCGACGCTGGCTCTGGGACGACGAGTTTTGCGGAACCATCGGTCTGCGCTGGCAGCACGGCACCGAGGCGCTTCCGGCGACGTGCATGGGACATATTGGCTACACCGTTGTTCCGTGGAAACGAAGGCTCGGCTACGCGACATGCGCGCTCGGCCTGTTGCTTCCCGAGGCGAAGGCAGTGGGACTGCGGCATGTCGAAATCACCACCGATCCTGACAGCCGTGCCTCGCGGCGTGTGATTGAAGCAAACGGTGGACTCTTGATCGAACACTTCACGAAGCCGGACTCCTTGGGAGCGACCGCCTGCTTGCGCTTTCGAATAGTGCTGTGTTGAGCGGACTCGCTGATCGCGAAAATCGTCTCACCGTCGAATCTTGCGAATAGGCCGCCTGCAATTCGCGTATACACGCGGCAAATTGTTCAACCGTGCTGCGCGGTTTGCCACCCGACGAACCCTTCAAGCAGACTCTGCCCGATGAGCAATCGCACCTTTGCCTGTCTGGTTTGCAAGAAGCTGCAGCGGAAGCCGCGCGCACTGGATGTTTTTCTTTGTCCGGTGTGCAAGTTCGAATGCATCCGGGTCCACGCCAAGCTGCATGTCCCCGCAACACGCAAACTCAAGAAGTGGAACACGTTCTGGGCACAGTACCTGACGGAACGAAGCCAACTCGCCGAGTTCCATGCAGGCAGGGGGCCGGCGGAAATTTGTTTGCCCTTGTTGAGTCAGCGGTGGGTGAGGGCAAAGCGCTGACGGCTTGCTTCACGACGGCAGCGGCCGGTTTCAACGGGCTCGGTCGCAACGGCAAGTTGCGGGATCACGATCCGGCTTGCGCATTCCGCCTTGTGCCGGACGTTGCGACGCTGCATTGGCTGCATGTGCACGTATCCGGCTGGACAAACCGGACGAATCGGACCATGAGCCAAGGCAGGTCGAGAACTCACAGCGTAGCGGCTACACTGCCCGCAGTTTGCCATACGCCCGCCACACAACCGTCGGCGCGCTGTTCGAGCATAGCGACCTGTAGCCCTGGAGTCTTCTCATGAAAAAATCATTGCACAGCATGCTGCCTGCACTGCTGCTCGTTGCAGCATCGGCCAGCGCCGATACCGTCTCGGTCAATGTGCTGAGCGCGACGATCAAGGATCAGCACATTGCGGATGCCTCGGTCACGGTGCAGCGCAACGGTGCGACGTCGGTCGAAGTGCGCACCAATACGCAGGGCAAGGCGACTGTCCAGGGCGAGGCCAAGGACGATTCCGAATCCTTGCTGATCATCAAGAAAGACGGCTATTCGACCCTCGTCGCGCGCTGTCCCTGCGAGGACCTGACATACGCGTTGAGTCCGGTCATGAACAATCTCGATGGTTTGCGCGTCGTGCTGACCTGGGGCAGGAAACCCGACGACATCGATTCGCATGTCGTATATCCGGGCAATAATGTGTACTTCGCAGCAAAGCTCGGCAAAGATGCGAACCTCGATGTCGACGACATCGACAGCTATGGCCCTGAAACGATCACCTTGGAAAAGAAACACCTGGGTGAGACATACCTGTATGCCGTGCACGATTACAGCGACCTCGACAAACCGTCGACCCCCAATTTGTCGAACAGCCAGGCAAAAGTATTTGTCTACATTGGCCAATCGCTGGTGCGTACCTACGCCGTGCCGGCGGGCAAACAGGGCAATCTCTGGACGGTGTTCCGAATCACCGGCGATGGCGAGTTCCAGGACATCAACCAGATGAGCGGGACCAAGGCCTCCGGCGATGAACTCGGCACCGAGCTCGCGAAGGCCACTGGCGTGAGCGTCCCTGTACTCGCGGCCAGCGACACTTCGATGGATTCGGCCAAGGCGCTTAACCGTCAGGGCGAGCAGGCCTATCACGCCGGCGATCTGGATGGCGCGATCCAGCTGTATCGCAACGCGATCGACCTGTACCCGGAATATGGCCAGGCCTACAGCAACCTGGGTCTTGCCTACCAGAAGGCGCACCGTTCGGCTGAGGCTATCTGGGCAAACCGCAAGGCGATCGCCCTCGCCAGCGGACCGACAGCCCCGACCGTGCGCGCAAGCTCGTATTACAATATTGGTAAATTGTACGAAGAGAGCAACCAGTTCGCCGATGCCCTGCGCAGCTACGAACAGGCAAAGACACAAAAGGCCAACCCGGTCTACGACAAGGCGATCGACCGCGTCAAAGGCAAGTAAATCCGTAGGGATCATTCGAAACGCGGCGACCCGGTTTGCCGCGTTTCCTTTTGGAAGACAGCGCTATGAACTCACTGCTAATCGGTCTGATGGGCCTGTTTGCCTCGACGTCTTTTGCCGCCGGGCCGAGCAGCATGGCGACGAGCGACCGGACCCTGTGGCCGGATACCACCGACTCGACGGCGGGCTTTGATCGCGCATCGCGCGCCGAGATTCTGGTGTTTGCTCGCGCCTTGGGAGAGACGGAGGCTGACGACGACGCGAGCCTGATGAGCCGGTTCAACATCAAGGCGGTCGATCGCGCGTCGCTGACTCGCGTACGAGAGCGCCTGTGGAAGCAACTCACGCGCAACTACCAGATTGCGGCACGCAGTTGCGGAAAAGAGGAGGTGTTCTGTCAGCCTGCTGCGGACACTGCGGCGTTGCGCAAGCTGGCGAGTACCTTCGCCGCGGCGCCCGACGCGAAATACCAGCCGTGGTACGACAACGCCGTGGCATTTCATCGCACCTACCGTGATGAGCTGCTGCGGCTTGCGGCATTGTTCGGTCGTACCAATAGTGAAATCGATACGCTGGGTTCCGACGAACTGCGTGGGGACGAGCTGCCCGACCGGCAATTCGAGCTGACATTCGACGACGGCCCATCACGCGGCGGTGGTACCAGCGATGCGGTCGCAGCGATGCTCAAGGAAAATCAGCTCAGCGCGACCTTCTACGTGCTCGGCGAGCGCCTGGACGAACGCATCAAAGCAGCGGTGACTCCGTCGCTGGCGACCTTGTACGCCGGTCAGTGCGTCGGATTGCACGGTTGGGAACACAAGTCGCACGCGCACTGGGCCGAGTGGCAAAGCTCGGTGATGCGGGTCAATGAACTGGCCAGGCAGACTGTACCGGATGCGTATGTGCCGATGTTCCGCCCACCGTACGGACAGCGTGCGACCGGCAGCGGCAGCTGGTTCTCGGCACAAGGCTTGAAAGTGGCCTTGTGGAATATTGATTCGCAGGACTGGAGCGTGAAGGTCAGCACCGACCAGGTCGGACAGCGCGTGCTGACCCTGATGTTGCTCTGGCGCCATGGTGTCATTCTGTTCCATGACATCCACCCGAAGGCGGCGAAAGCAGTGCCGTGGATTCTTCAACAAACGAAGAATGCGGGTCTGGCCTGGGGCAACTGCCGCGCCTACGCGGGCAAGTCCAAATAGCTCATGGCTCATGCGCCGGTCCGCGTTTTGCCGGGCGGTCGTCGGACGCATGCGACGCGCGGGGCCATCGGCCCTGCGGACAATCCTCGGATTTCCAGCGCGCCTTTTTCAGGATCGAGCATCCGCAATGCCAGTCGCGACAGATGTCGCGCTGGGCATCGTATAGCGTGCAGACAGATTCGCCGGTGCTGCCCTGGCAAACGGCCAGCCGTTGCTGATACGGCGCGTCATCGAGACGGTCGAATCCGTCGGCGGCATGTCGGACAACTGCGGTGCCGAGGTTTGCGGCTCTTCGCAGGAGACCGGGATCGCGTGGTTTCATGGCCTCGTCCTGTTGTCGGAGTGGCAGTGCGACCGCCGTGCCCGGACCCCAGCTCGCGAATCCGCGAACTCACGGCTGGGGTATGCGGTGGATAGCGCGCATGTGGAAATATATCTTGGTACACAGGTGGAGTGAAACCGCCGCGCGTCCGCTGCAGACTCCCTGCCGCGATCAGCCGTTATAGTCGTTGTCCACGCAGGATCGCGACGCCGGCATGTTGATGTCGAAGTCTTCCGGACTGAGGTTGATGACGACGGTCAAGCCGTTGTCTTCCGACTCGAATCCGCAGTTCTCGTTGCCGGTGACGACCTGGCCATCCGCCTGGATGAACGACAGCGACCAGCGATCCTTGCTGCTGGTTTCAGCCGACAATGCGATGGACTGTGATGACGTGCCGTTGGCCAGATTGCACGGCGGCAGGTAGGTTGTCGTTTGTCCCGATGCGACGTGCGAAGCGGTCACATTGGTGATGGCTCCGCCGGTGTTATTGGTGACCTGGAAGTATCCGTTGTACGTTGACATGGCCAAACTCCTGAGTAGTGTTGTCGGTTCGATTCAAGACCCAACGGCTCCGTTGGGCAATGTGGAATGCTCTGCGCCATTCTTCATTTGTGCGCATGGAAAGGGCAGATCAACCTGCAGCGTCGGCGATCTTTGAAACCTGGTTGCGTTGATCGCCGCGACGCCTATTTTCCAGATCCGGTTGGTTCATATGGGCTCTTGCCGGTATCAGATCGGCAGCAGCAATCGCTCATCCGTCGCGCGGAAACGCGCGAGAGCGGCGGATGCGCGTCGGTGGAGGGAGACCTCCGGATGGGCCGCGCCCATGAAAGCTTCGGACTCGACGGGAATCCGGCGGATTGAGGTCTATCGCGACTATGTTGCGCCTCAGCGGCAGAATTTCTATCTGCGCGTACGCGGCGTCGTGACGAATGCCGGCAGCAATGGCAACAGCGGCATCGAGCAGCGCGTCAAGCAGTTTTACCTTACGCAGACCGACGGGAACTTTTTCGATGGGCTCGACCCCTGATGGAGCGCCGCGCAAAATCCTGAAAGTGAAATGTTGCGGGTTGCATAGATCCCGCCCGCAAAAAAGTCCACGCTGGCCTCGCCAGCCGTCAGAGGCAAGACTTCGTGTTTGTCGCGAGTGAGGCGTCGTGCCGCCTTTGAGCGCTGCCGGATTGTCGCGATGACGTACGACGGGTTTTCCGATGCGGTTGATCGGCTCGCGCCGAATCGCCTGCAGCATTCCTGGAGCGAATACAATGAGTGGCCCGAGGCGCATCCGGCCGGCATCTGGCGATGACCTCAATGATCCACATCCCGACTTTCAG
>JBDTLV010000088.1:0-20434 GCA_039934615.1 Tahibacter sp. | reverse complement strand
TTGCCGGTCGTGATCGAATTCTTGCCGGTCAGGCGCGTGCGCACGAAGCGTTCGTAGTGGCCGAGATCCAGATCGGTCTCCGCGCCGTCGTCGGTGACGTACACCTCGCCGTGCTGGAACGGGCTCATGGTGCCCGGATCCACATTGATATAGGGATCGAGTTTCATCATCGTGACGCGCAAGCCGCGCGCCTCAAGGATGGACGCGAGCGAAGCCGCCGCGATGCCTTTGCCCAGAGAGGACACCACACCGCCGGTAACAAAAATCAGGGGAGTCATTGCGCGCAGCATTGCCTATGCTGGAAAGCCGGCATTTTAGCGGCTTGCACGCGCTCTAGCGAGCAACTTCTTGCGCGACGTCGTTGTGGCGTGCGCAGTGGCCTGCTAGCTTGCCCTTTTTCGGCAAGGGCCAGTACCGCATGCGCGACCCGCAAATCCATTCGGAGCGTCTAACCAGGTTGCGACAGCGGATGCGCGAATGGCGTATCGACGCGGTGATTGTGCCGTCCGCCGATCCGCACCTGTCCGAATATCTGCCGGAGCGCTGGCAGGGCCGGCTTTGGCTGTCCGGCTTCTCGGGATCAGTGGGGACTGCCGTCGTGACCCAGGATATGGCCGGTCTCTGGACCGATTCGCGCTACTTCGAGCAGGCCGAGCGTGAACTGGCAGGCAGCGAGTTCAGTTTGATGCGCCTCGGCGTGCCGAATCTACCGGATCATGTCAGCTGGCTGGCGGCGGAATTACCGCGCGGATCCGTCGTCGCGGCTGCCGACGACGTGTTGAGCCTCACGCAACGCGACGCGCTGCAGCGAAAACTCGACGCGGCGGGAATCGCCCTGCGTACCGATCTCGATCCCCTCGATGCCGTTTGGGACGATCGGCCCGGTTTGCCCGCGGCCCCGGTACGCGCCCATGCGCCGGCATTTGCGCTGACCACGCGCGCCGAACGGCTGTCCCTGATACGCGCTGCGATGCGCGCGGCGCAGGCCACGCATCATCTGGTTTCGGCACTCGACGACATCGCCTGGATTACCGTCCTGCGCGGTAGTGATATTCCGTTCAATCCGGTATTCCTCGCGCATCTGCTCATCACACCCGAGCGCTGTACGCTATTCGTGGACGTCGCCAAGCTTGATCAGGCGTTGCGCTACGCACTCGCTGCGGACGATGTCGACATCGCCGATTATGCGCAAATCGGGCGCGCCCTGGCCGCCCTGCCGGCGGAAGCGCGCCTGATGCTCGACCCTGCCCGGATGGTGGTCGCCACGGCCGGCAAGATTCCGCCGGATGCCCGTCTCGTACGCTGCGCCAATCCGAGCCAGGCGCTGAAATCGCGCAAGTCCGAGGCTGAACTGGCGCACGTGCGACAGACCATGCAGCGCGACGGCGTCGCGCTGGTGCGCTTCCTCATCTGGCTGGAAGACACCCTGACAAGCGGTTCGGTGATTACCGAACTGGATATTGCCGCAAAATTGCTTTCGCTGCGACGTGAACAAGCGCATTTCGTCGGCGAGAGTTTCACGACGATCGCCGGCTACCTCGCCAATGGTGCACTTCCGCACTACCGGGCAACCGCCCAGAGTCACGCGACGCTGGAGCGGCACGGCCTGTTGCTGGTGGATTCCGGGGGTCAGTACGAAGGCGGCACCACCGACATCACGCGCACTATCGCGCTCGGACCCACCACAGAGCAGCAGCGTCGCGACTACACCTTGGTCCTCAAGGGAATGATCGCGCTGTCGCGCGCGAAGTTTCCGCAGGGCACCAGCGGTCAGCAACTCGATGCGATCGCCCGGGCGCCGATCTGGGCGGAAGGCATCGACTACGGGCACGGTACCGGACACGGCGTCGGGTATTTTCTCAATGTGCACGAAGGACCTCAGACGATCCGGCGACCCTCGCCCGGCGAAACCGGTGCGGCGCTGGCCGTGGGCATGATCACGTCCAACGAACCCGGCATCTACCGCCCCGGCCAGCATGGCGTGCGCATCGAAAATCTGATCGCGACGGTGCCGGCCGGCGATAAGGGTTTTGGTGATTTCCTCGCCTTCGAGACGCTGACCCTATGTCCGATCGACACGCGTCCGATCGAGCGCGAACGATTACGCTGCGACGAACGCGAGTGGCTCAACGTCTATCACGACATGGTGCGTGAACAATTGTCGCCCTTGCTCGGAGCGGACGAACGCCGCTGGCTGGCCGAGCGCTGCGCGGCGATGTAAGCTGCGCGCCGCTCACGCCGGCAGATAATTGCCGGGTTATTCGCAGGTCGCTCGGGGGGCGACATCCATGTCGTCCACTGTGGTACTACCCCGCGTGCTGATCGTTGCGGGAACGCGTCCGGAATGTCTCAAGCTTGCCAGCCTCGTCAGAGCATTACGATCTCGTAATGATGTGGAGTCGGTACTGCTCAACAGCGGCCAACACTCCGCGATGGTTGAACAGACCTTTGCCCATCTGGATCTGGTTTGCGACCTGAACGGTGCGCAGATTGCGCCGATGTCGCTGTCCCACGCACTGACCCAGCTGCGTCAACAGATTCGCGAAGCCGCGATTGCGCAGCGCGTGAACCTCCTGGTTGCGCAGGGTGATACCTCTACCGCATACGCAACGAGTCTGGCGGCACGCGACCTCGGCCTGCCGCTGGCGCATGTCGAGGCCGGCTTGCGCACTGCACATCCGTATCGTCCATTTCCCGAAGAATTGTTCCGACGCCGTATCGCACCGATCGCAGCGCTGCACTTCGCACCGACCGCGACGGCGGTCGACAATTTGCGAAATGAAGGAATTGCCGCGCAACGCATCCATCAGGTTGGCAATCCGATCGTCGATCTGCTCCGCGACCAAGTCGAGGATACGCGGCCGCTGGCACTGCCGTTCTTGCCGGACACGCAAGAGATCGTCGCACTGACCTTGCATCGCCGTGAGAATTACGGGCGCGGCCTGGACGTGGTATGCGCAGCCGTGCTCGATCTGCTCGCGCGCCGCCCCGACTGCGGGGTGGTTTGTCCCGTGCATCCCAACCCGATCGTCGGTGCACGGATCCGGCGACATTTGTCCCGTCATCCGCGAGTCGTGCTGGTTCCGCCCCTGGACTACCGACCGTTCATCGCCCTGCTCGCCCACGCGCGACTGGCCATCACCGATTCGGGCGGCATCCAGGAAGAGGCGCCGTATCTCGGCACTCCTGTCCTTGTAGTCAGGGAAAATACCGAACGCCCGGAAAGTGTCGCCATCGGTGCTGCCACGCTGGTGCCACTCAAGCCGGAACGCATCCTTGCCGAGGCGCTACGCCTGCTCGATGCACCGCATCCGCCACATTTACCCTTTGCCGCAGATTCGCCGTATGGCGACGGACAGAGCGGCCAGCGCATCGCGGGCATCATCGCGCGCGCGGACGTGACCGCCGCGCCGTGCCGCGCAACCGCGCTTTCTTCGAGTTCCGCATGAGCCAACTCCACGCATGGGCCGATGATACGGCGGCCCTGGCCGATAACGCTGCAGCTCGCCTGCGCACTTGGCTGTTGAGCGGACCTGCTCAATTGCGCGCGGGGGAACACGCCGGCGCGGTGACCGGTTCCTTCGACCAGGATGGCCGTCCCCGTTACGCCTACCCGGAAATCACCGGCTACTACCTGCATTGGCTCGCGGACCTGCCACCGGTGCCCGGCGATGATCTGCGTGCACGTGCTGCCCGCGCCGTGGACTGGGCCGATCGCCATTTGCGTGACGGCCAGGTTCCGACCACGCGCAGTTACCTTTCGGCGTCCGGCGACGATGACTGGCGCAATCGGGCGATTTTCTTCTTCGATCTCGCCATGCTGCTGCGTGGACTATGCGCGGCTCATGAAGCCGGGCTCGTGGTGTTGCCGGAGCATGCGATCGGTCGTTTGCTCGACGAATTGAATTTCTTCATTACCGAACAAGGCGACATCACGGCGGTCCGCCAGACCGGAGTCGCGGTGCCGCTGCCGCAACGCTGGTCGACGCTCGGCGGCGCATTCGAACTCAAGGCCAGTTCACGCGTGCAACTGGCTGCGGCACATCGTCGGTTGCCGGACAATCTGCGCAAGGCTTGCGAACGCCTTGCCGCCCAGTTCGAAAAACACATCGCTGCGCTGCCGTTGGAAATGCTGCACCCGACCCTGTATTTCGCCGAAGGCATGCTGGTCGCGGAACCGCAGCGCTGGAGCGACATCGCAGACCTGCTGTCACGCTGCCTCGCACTCGTCGATACCGATGGCAACCTGCCGGAAACAGAGGGCGAGACCGAATCGGTTCCGCGCAGCGACATCATTGCCCAGGCGCTGCGAATCGGCTTGTTGCTCCGCGGTGCCTCAACTCCCGGTGCACCGGCCGCTTCAAGCCTGACCCGCCTGGCGCAACAGCTCGTCGGGCGGGTCCTGCCCGACGGAACGATTGCGTTTCGACCCGACGTGAAGGAGCCGCAAGCCAACGTCTGGTGCGCGATGTTTGCCGAGCAGGCCCTGCGTTGGTATGCGCGGCAGGCCCGCGGAGAACAGCTGCCCGCAGCGGCGGCGCTCGTATGACCGAACTCGCAGCCATGCGCCGCCATTGGTGGACAAATCCATTGATGTGGCGTTTTGTACCTCTGTATCTCGCAACCGCCGCCGCCGGACTATGGGCGCGCTTCTTTCCCGGCACCTGGCAAGGTCGCGATCAGGCCCGCGTCGATGCGCCGGGCATCACGGTGTTGATTCCGGAACGCGGCACGCCGGATGTACTCGGCGCGACCCTGCGCGCCGCAGTTGTCGCCACGGCGTTGCTCGGCGAACCGGTACGTATTCTGGTGGTGGTCAATGGTGCGCCCCGCGAAGACTACGCGTCCCTGCAAAGCGAATTTACCCAGGTCGAGTGGCAGTTCCACAAGAATCCACTCGGATACAATGGCGCGGTTCGCGCCGGCCTGCGCGACGTCAGGCATGCCTGGACCTATCTGCTGAACAGCGACATGCGACTGGCCGAGAACGCATTGACCGAGTTGCTCGCCTATCGCCAGCCGCAGGTCTTTGCAATCACTTCGCAGATTTTTTTCAGCGACCTGCAACGTCGGCGCGAGGAAACCGGCTGGTCCGATTTCCATTGGAATGCGCAGGTGCCCGAGGTTTACGACCGGGATCCGCAGGCCGGCGAGCTCGCGCGCGGCAACCTCTACCCCGGCGGCGGCTCCTCGCTGTGCCGCACGGAACTGCTGCGTTCCTTTGTGCAGGAATCAACCGACTACAATCCTTACTATTGGGAAGATGCGGACTGGGGCATTCGTGCCTGGAGCGAAGGATGGGAAACGCTGTTTTGTCCCACTTCGCACGCCTGGCACCTGCATCGCGCGACCGTGAAACGCTACTACAGCCCTGTGGAAGTCGACCGCGTCATCGCGCGCAACGCGCTGCTGTTCGACCTGCGCCACGGCTGGTCGGGCTTGCGACCTGGCGACCTGATGCATCGCCTCGCCGGGATGGATGCAGTCAGCCGCGACGATCTTGCCGGACTCGGTCTTGCCCTGCGCGTGTTCCGCAGTCGCGTCGCCACGCGGCGTGCGCGGCGACGTGGCCTGCGCTTCGAAACGCTGGCCACCGATCGCTACTATTCCCCACGCGTACACGAGCCTCCGTCACGGCCGCGGGTGCTGCTGGTTTCGCCGTTTGCGCTGTTTCCTCCGGTGCACGGTGGTGCGCGGCGTATCGCCGAGCTGGTCATGCGACTTTCTGCACAGGTTGATTTTGTCCTTTTGAGCGACGAGCGATCGCTGTATGACGCCGCCGCGGAGCCATGGTTTCGCCACCTGCGCGCGGTACATCTGGTCGAAGGGCGCGGCGACAAGACGGGCGAAGCCCCACTCAGCATGGATCGACGCATGACGCGCCATGCCTGGCCGTACCTGCGTACGGAAGTGGCGCGTCTCCTGTCGCTGTACGACCCCGACATCGTGCAGGTGGAATTCATGGAACTCGCCGAGATGGCGCAGGAACCGCACGGACGTGCACGCTGGGTTTTGGGCCTGCACGACGTCTATATCGGCCACGCTGGCACGCCGGCGGAAGACGATACCCGCCAGCATGCGCTGCTCAATCGGTACGACGCGCTGATCACCTGCTCCACGGAAGACGCCGCATTGTTGCAGCATCCGCACATCAGCCTGATCGGCAACGGCGCGATCGATCGGCGCCCGGCGTATCGCCCATCGACCGAAGCGCGCCGCCTGTTGTTCATGGGACCGTTCCGCTACGCGCAGAATCTGGACGGGATCCGCGACTTCATCGATGGTCCATGGCGTGCATTGCGTGCCCACTTTCCCGACCTGCGCCTGTGCATACTGGGCGGTCCGGAATCTGCAGCCATCGCGGCAGTGGATGCACGCTTCAGCGGCGCCGGCATTGAGCTGCATTCGCGATTCGTCGACCCTGCTCGGTACCTGGACGAATGTACAATGACTATCAATCCACAACGCGATATCCGCGGCTCGTCGATCAAGCTGATCGAATCCCTGCTGGCAGGCCGCGTCTGCGTGAGCACTTCCGACGGTGCCCGCGGCTTCGCTGACTCCTGCCTGGTCGGACTGGTGGTCGCGGAAGACATCGCAGCAATGGCAGAGCCCATCGCTAGCCTGCTGGGGGACAGCATCGAACGCCACCGAATCGAACGCAGCGATGACCACCGCCTCGACGCCCACACCTGGGACGCGACGGCGCAACGCCAATTGGCCTTGTATCGTCAGTTGATGTCGACGCGCCCGTAAGCCGTGCGCCCCGGACCCACTCCGATTACCCGCAATCTCGAGTAAATGCCGCATGTCCCGCAGCGCCTGGTCCTACGATGCGATCGCCGAGGTATATGCCACCGATATGGGCCAGAGCATGCCTTTCGACGATGTCGGCTGGTATCGCGATCTGTGCAAGGCGCACCCGGGTAAGATCATGGAACTGGGCTGTGGTACGGGTCGCATCCTGTTGCCCCTGCTCGCGGCCGGGCTGGATGCCTTCGGCGTCGACCGCTCGCTGCCGATGCTCGCCCGGCTGCGCCGTGATGCGGCACAGCGCGGTCTGGACGCCCGCGTCGCACAGATGGATTTACGCAACTCCTGCCTTAGTGGATTTTTCTCGACGATACTCGCGCCGTATTCGCTGATCACCTATCTGATCGATCCGCTCGAAGTGATCGCGACGCTCGCGCGATTGCGCAACCTGCTCGATCGCAATGGACGGCTGGTTCTGGACGCGTTTGTTCCTCAGCCGGTGGCCAGCTTCGCCGATTTCCGCCGGGACTATTCCCGCCCGCACGGCAATGGAACCCTGCAGCGGCACAAACGCATCACCGCGCATGCCGAAGGCACCAACCGGATCGAGCGCCGCTATCGAGTCATTGATGCGGGCGGCGCAATGATCGATGAATTCCATACCGACGAGACGATTCGCCCCTACTCCGCCGAAGCCTTGGTCGGCATGGCGGCTCAGGCAGGGCTTCGGCTCCGATCAAGCACCTGGGACTACGCAACGCGCGAGACCGCCTCAGGCGCGCGTTTCGTCAGCCTCCTGTTCGACGTTGCAGACAGCAGATGCGCCTGAAACTCTTCCGCGCGCCTGCATTGCGCGTAGCGGCGGTGCCGATCGAGGTCGATCGCCACGCCGAGCTCCCCCGCGTGCTGTGGATCGAACTGACCTCGCGCTGTCCCTTCGATTGCGTGTTCTGTTCGCGAAAGCTGCTGCGTGGTGCTGGCGAGCACATGGACTTCACGATGTACCAGCGCCTGATCGGGGAACTGCGCGATCCACAAACGATACGATTGAACTATTCCGGCGAATCGGCGCACTACCCGAAAATCGTCGAGGCCTGCGAACTCGCGGCGCGCACCGGCGCTGGCGTTGAGCTGGTCTCCGCGCTGGCCGCGTTGCCCGCGCACCGACTCGAGGCGCTGGCCCACTCGGGCCTGACCCAGTTGACGGTTTCGTTGCACACGCTGGATGCCGCGCAGTTCGAGGCGATTTATGGATTTTCCAGCATCGTCGCGATGCGCGAACGCATCGAGCGCGTCGTCTCGCTGGCAACTACTGCACCACGCCCCTTGCAGGTCGATCTGGCCTTCGTCGCGATGCGCCGCAATCTCGACCAGCTTGACGCGGTCGCCGCCTACGCGGCCTCGCTCGGACTGCAACGGCTCGCTGTGCATCCGGTGATCCGCCGCGATCCGATCGCCGAGACATTCCCGGACGAGCTCGACCAAGGTCGCCTGCGCCCGGAATTCCTGGTCCAGCTGCGCGAAAGCATCGATCGTGTGCGCCGCGATCATCCCGCGCTGACGATCGAATCCTCGACACCCGAACTTGAGGCAGACCACGAGCTGGGTCACGAGCCACGCTATTTTCCCGGCCCGCTTCCTGCGGCGGCGCGCATCCATAGCTGCGATCAGAACCCCTGGGAAACCGTGCACATCCTCGCGGACGGACGTGTCGTGAGTTGCGAGGAACGTGATCGCATCGAATTGGGCAACCTGCGCCGTCAGTCCCTGCGCGAGATCTGGCACGGCGACAGCTATCGGCACTTTCGCGCCGCCTACACCAGCGCCGCCGACCTCCATTGCCGGCGTTGTCCCTACAAGCAGGCCTATCTTCCGGCGGCGCTTTCAGCGCGCTTTCTGGCTTCGGGTGAGGGCGAAACCTGCCTGCTCGACGGTTGGTATTCGGCAGATGCCAGCGGAGTGCGCTGGAGCCAGCCACGGGCACGCCTGCAACTGGCCGCGCAAGGGCAAGGATGGTTGCAGTTGCGCGGTCTGCTGCCTTGCGTAAAAGGCAAGGAAAACACGTTGCGCCTGGTGGTGAATGGAGTCCTGCTGGAGACTCTGCAGCACAATGGCGCCGGTTTGAAATCCTTCGAGCTGCGGCGGCACATCCACTGCACCGATCGACTGCGCGTGGAATTCCAGGTCGTGGCCGCGTACTGCCCAGCCGAGCAAGGCGCTGGACCTGACACGCGTCGCCTCGGCTTCGCGCTGATCGAAGCGGCCTGGACTAGCGCCTGAGCGTAGGCAGCGACAACGCCCGCGCTGCTCCACAAGTCCACACTTTCCATACGCGCCACGCCAGCAGCCGGCCTTCACGGCTCCGTCACGCATCGCTCGCAGGCGTCACAACTCGGCACAAATTTTCGCCGCCTTTGTCGGGTTCTGCAGCGAAGTCGCGCATCCGGTGTCGCCATGCGCTGCGTAATTCCACCACGTTGGCCTTCGCAAACCACACGTTGCCACGCGCCGGAATGGCGTGGTGCGTGATCGCTGCGACCGCCACTGCCGTCAACCTGGGGAAATCAATGAGTATGCCGCGCGCCGGATTTCGAATCGGTCTGTCATTGCTAGTCTGCACCTTCGTCGCGTGTGCACCCGTTCCGCACAAGGTCGAGACACAGCCGACGCGAGTTGCAGCAAGCGCACCGCCGCCCGCTTCATCAACGACACCCGCAGCTCGCGAAGAACCGCGCGCATCGCCAGGGCTTGTAACCGCACCTGCGACGGTGATTGCACCGGCCGCATCGACGCCACCGCCCGCGCCCGTAGCTGCCATGCCTTCAGCGCCACCCGTCAGCGCCACGAATACCGCCGTCGCTACGCCGACGAAAACCAAGCCAGCCGCTGTCACGACGCCAGCAGCGACCGTCGCTGTCAAACCGGCAGCCTCGATCCCGCCGCCTGCGCTGGAAAAACCCGCTGCCGCGAGCGGCAGTGCCGCCATGCGTATCGACGGTCGCGTGGAATTGATCGGCGCGGGTGGTCAGCAGGTCGAGTCAACAGAAGTGTCCAACACGGTTGTATATTTTGTCCCAGCGGCCGGCGCACCGAAGCCCAAGCCTGGGCACTTCAGCATCGTCATGCGCAACAAGCACTTCGAGCCGGACCTGCTGGTGATTCCGGCCGGCAGCAGCGTTTCGTTTCCGAACCAGGATGAGATTCTGCACAATGTGTTTTCGTTGACGCCCGGCGCCAACTTCGACCTCGGCCTCTACGGCGAAGGCCAGTCCGCGGAAACGAACTTCAACTCGGCCACACTCGTGCAGGCCTTCTGCAACGTGCACCACAGCATGCACACCGACATACTGGTGCTGGGCACGCCGTGGTTCGTTCGGGTCGGCGCCAACGGCGCGTTCAATCTCGTCGGAATGCCTGCGGGTGCCGGCACAGTGTATTTCTGGAATCCGCGCAGCGGCCTGCAACGCCACGATGTCGTACTCCCGCTGACGGCGGAATTGTCCGAGAAGCTGCTCGCGACAAAACCGGCGATTCCGGACCACTCGCGCAAGGATGGTCAGTCCTACCGTCCGACCCGGCCGTGAGGCCCGCACCCATGCAATGGCAGAAGTGGCTGCTCCCGCTCGGTTCGCTGCTGGTCCTGGTGGTGTTGCTGCTGGCCGCACTGCGCATCCACGACACTGCGCAATCGCGCAGCGCGCAGATGTCCGCGGATGGACTTGATGCGAGTGTTCGCGCATTCCGGATGGCCCAGGCCGCCCGCGCACGCGAGCTTGCACTGATTGGCCAGCAACTGGCATCGGACAAGGCATTCGTTGGCTACGTCGTTCATGCGCTCGGTAGCGATGCGTCGATTGGCAACGCCGCGGACACCGCGTCGATCCGCGATTTGCTTGAGGAACGGCGCAGCCAGCTCGGCTTTGACGTCGCGCTGGTGCTGGATACCGCGGGTCGTACCATTGTGGATACTTCCGCTTTTCAATCCGCACGGACCGATCTGTCGCGTCACCCTGCGGTCGCCGACGTCATGCGCAGCCTGCAGGCCGCCACCGGTCATCTGGTGGATCGTGGCCGGGTGCTGCAAGTCTCGGTGACGCCATTGGTGCTCGGCGCAACCAGCCAGGGCATGCTGTTGGTGGGCACGCTGGTCGACGATAAATTTGCACGCGAGGTCGGTGCCGCTGCGCAGACCGATCTGGCGATCGTGGCCAATGCCGGCGATGGACCGATCGTCGCCGCATCGACGCTGGACGCGGCCAGCCGCGCGCCATTGACCGCGATGTTGCGCGAGCGCCGTCTGCTCGAAGGCAACACTGGACAGACCGCCGATTCGGCGCTGCTCGGCAACGAGCAGTGGCTGTTACGGGTCGCGGCTCCCCAGGATCGCGTCGGCGAAGGCTGGTTGATCGCCTTGAGTCCGGCCAGTGCGCAAGCAGCCGTGATCGCCGACATCGACACGACGCTGATCACTGCGCTCGTCATCGCCGCGCTGGCTCTGGTCGCAGTGTTTGCCAGCGTGTGGATGTTGCTGATACGCCCGCTATCGTCGCTCGCGTTGGCCAGTGAGCCGATTTTGCGCGGCTCGCTCGAACCCGTGAAACCGATCGGCGGCGGTGGCATCGCGGGGATCGGTCTGGCGATCAATCGCTTGCTCGGCGAATTGCGCGAGTCGCGGGATTTCGAAGCGTATACCGCGGACCAACTGCGCCAGCGCACGCGCGCTTCGGAAAGCAGCTCCGGCCGCGAGGCACCGCTGACGATCGACCATGGTGCGGTGACTGGCCTCGCGTCCGGCAGTCTTTTTGCAGAACGCTACGAAGTATACGGTCGTGTCGGTGCGGGCCAGGTTGGCGTTGTCTACCGCGCGCTGGATCGCAGCGCCGGTGAAGTCGTGGCGCTCAAGCTGCTGGGCAGCGCCTTGCTCGCCGATCGGGAACATCTGGAGCGGATGAAACAGCTGTTGCGTTCCGCGCAACGGGTGAATCATCCGAATGTTGCCCACCTGCGCGACATCGGACAGAGCGAAGGCACTGCGTATCTCGCCAGCGAGTACGTGCGCGGCATCCGCCTGCGCGACGCGCTCGCCCGCACCGGCCGCGTTCCGCTGTATGCCGGCCTGCGCATTGCACGCCAGGTCTGCGCGGGACTCGCCGCCGTGCACAGGGCCGGGCAACCCCATGCTGCGGTCAATCCGTCCAACGTGATCCTCGAACCGGGTGTCGATGCAAAACTGCTCGATGCGGGTGTCGCGCCGCTGCCGATCGGTTTCAGTCGGATCAACCCCGAAGCGCCCTTGCGCGGCGACGCGACATTCCTGTCGCCGCAGCGGCTGCTCGGCGAAGCCCCCAGCTTGAGTGCCGACGTGTATGCATTCGGCGTGATGCTCACCGAAATGTTCACCGCACGCCTGCCGCAGAACGGTCAAACCTCGGCGGAAATTGCCGTGGCCCGACTGGAGCAGGAACCGATCGCGCCATCGCGTCTGTGGACGGAAATTCCGCGCCCGCTTGAAGCCATCCTGTTGCGCTGCCTGGAACGCGATCCAGCGCGCCGCTATCCGGATGCGATCGCGGTGCAGCACGATCTCGATGCCTGCCGTTTGTAACAATTACTGGAAGCGAGCATGTCCACAATGCCAGATCATCCATTCCACTCAACCCGACGTGCCGGCGCAGGTCGCTCGGCGCTGTTGGCTGCCAGCCTGCTGGCCTGCGCGGCCACCCTGCCGGCCGGCGCAGAAGGCTCGCGTCAGCTCGCTACCGGCGGCGCCAGCACGATCGAAGGGTCTGCCGGCGGCGGCATCGTGCCGTGGGCAGTAATCAGCGGCTACACGACGCGCGAGGAAATCGGCGCCACCGCATTTGCGACGCGTGTCGATACCGGCGACTACACGCTCAGCGCGAGCGGCGCGACGGTGGGTCTGTTCAATCGCGTTGAATTGTCCGTCGCGCGCGAGGATCTCGACCTGATCGCGCTGGGCCCTGCGCTGGGATTGCCCGGCGCGCACCTGCGCCAGAACATTATCGGTGCCAAGGTTCGCCTGGTGGGCGATGTGTTGTACACAAAGTGGCCACAGATTTCGCTTGGTGTGCAGTACAAGAAACAAAAGGATTTCACGATCCCCGGCCTGGTCGGCGCCGACGACGACAGCGGCGTCGATGTGTATCTGAGCGCGACCAAGGTCTTCCTGGGAGGCTTCGGCAATTTCAATGCGTTCATCAACGGCACGGCACGCCTGACCCGCGCCAATGAAACCGGCCTGCTCGGTTTCGGCAGCACGAATCACACTGGGCGACACTTGAATCTGGAAGCGTCGACCGGCGTATTGCTGTCGCGTCGCTTTGCGATCGGTGCCGAATATCGACAGAAGCGCAGCAATCTGGCCGGACTGCCGGAAGACGCGTGGCGCGATGTGTTCATCGGCTGGTTTCCGAATCGGCATTTCTCCGTGGTACTGGCCTGGGCCGACCTCGGCACGGTCGCCACGCTGCACAACCAGACCGGCTGGTACCTTTCCTTGCAAGGGGCATTTTGATGCATTTGCCACGAATGTTTTTTTCCAGGACGTTTATCCGCGTCGCATTCCTGGCGCTGTTCTCGATGGCGCTCGGTACCCTGACGAGCGGATGCGCCAGCGATCCACGCAAGGATGACAGCCTCTATCGTGCGCTCGGCGGCGAAACCGGCAACGCGCTGCTGGTCGACAAACTGCTCGAGCATGTCTATGCCGACGCACGCATCGCCTTTCTGTTCAAGGATGCCGACCGCGCCAATCTGAGCCGGCTGATCCGCGAACAGTTCTGTCACGAGGCCGGCGGCCCCTGCGAATACAGCGGACGTTCGATGGCCGAGAGTCACAGCGGCATGGGTCTCAAGGCCAAGGAATTCGACGCCTTCGTCGACGATTTCATCGACGCGATGGAGGAGATACACCTGCCCTATCGGACCCAGAACCGCATGTTGCGCATCTTTGCGCCGATGCGTCCGCAGGTGATCGACAAGTAGACGCGCGCAATACCCGCCGGAGGACGCGGCAAAAGCCCGCGCAATCCGCAAACTTGCCTTGTCGCTCTACATACGAGGGCGCGCTCCGTTCGGCTCGCGCGCGGATACAACGCGCTTCCCGGCTGTGGCGTCAAAGCCAACGGGTCCGCCCAGCCGGGCGGACCCGCGTTTGGAATTCTACTGCGCTCAGTTGCCGCTGCCGTCGTCCGTTTCCCAGAGCTTCTTCGATGCGATTTCATAAGCTTCGATGTTGAACTCGTCGCGCAGCACCTGCTCTTGATCCAGGTTGTGCCGGATGCGCTCCGGCGACATCGGCGGCAAGCCGATCTCGACCGCGGTGCCGCGCCCGGGCACCCAATGGCAGGGAATCGTGCCGACGATCTGCACGTTCGGCATCGCGGCAAACGCGCCGTAAACCGCGTTCAATGCATTCACGCAACCGATGTAGGTCGGATCCCACACCCAGTTCACGCCAATGCCGGGTACGTTGTACGCGACGCTCTGGATAGCACCCGCATAACCGGCAGCGCCAAAATTGTTGCCATTCGCGATCGGTGCGGCAGACGCCGACATGACCGGCAAGGCCGCGACCAGCGCGGCAGACAGGGTGAGCTTCGCGAGCGAATTCAGGAAAAGACGTTTCATGGAAAGTCCTTGGATTGATGGGCGAGAGTCCCGCACCACGGTGCGGGTCGATCGGAAAACTATCCGGGACGATCCCTCTGGCCCAGCAAATTCCCGGGCCAAGGCGGGCGCGAACGGGACGCTGTCCGGGTGTTTCTTCGCGCAAGTCACTCATTGGTGACGAATCTTCCACGCCCGTTGGTGGCGCTGGCATGCGCACAAGTCGATGGGTGGCTTGTTTGAAAATTCAATGACTTCGGCGAATTTCGCCCCGATTTTGCCCTGGCCTGTACTGGACCCTCACGCGTGGCGCCCTAGGATGTGCGCAACGTTCCGGAGGCCAAGACCATGCTGACGCGATTTCGAATATCCATTGCACTCGGCTTGCTGGTGGCCGCGCCAGCGGCGTTCGGCCATGACACCTTGCCGGTCTATACCTGGTGTGCTCACGGCCGTGCGGTGCAAGTGGCGCACTTCTTCTTCACACCGCCGGAAATTGAACAATTTGCGAATTGCCAATCGGCCACCGCCTGCGTGCTGCCCGATCCCGCTAGCCAGGGGCCTGGCACGGGCATCGGCTTTGCAGGTCGAGGCACGGGCCCCCAACCACCGGATTGCACCCAGATCCTGAACCCGGAACCGACCACCAGCTGCGGCATTTTTGATGACGATTACGCGCTGGCGCGGCGCATGACTGACGAATTCTGCGCGCGCTACACCTATCGGAGCACGGGGCAGCACGTCGCGGACTGGGGCAGCGTGGTGCCGCATGTCAGCAGTCTGGAAGGCATCTTCTACGACCCTGACTTCCACCATCGCTACGCCATCGGCAGCGGAATCGATGCGGTATGCGTCCGCTGCGAAGATCCACCGAGCGTCCCGACCAACTGACGCGCGAACCCCCGCTCCACGGTACTCGGACCCGGCGAATCCTGCCGCTGCGTCGGCACGCATTGGCGCGTGCCCGAGCCTGCCTGCTTGCGAGGGCGTTTTCCCGTAAAATACAAAGCTAATTTGCGCCAATGTACGCCACGGGGCGGCGCGCGATCAGACCAGGGCGCGCTGGCGCACCCGTGCCTGTACCGCATCGGCGCGACGTCGCAACTCGTCGCGCAACGCGGGCTCCAAAGCCACCTCGGCCAGCACGTAGTAGGCCGTGCGCAATACTTCGCGCCAGCGCGGATGGCGAGGAATCTTCGCCAGACTGAGATAGCGTTCCATGGCCCGCACGCGCAGCCGGCCGTCATCAATGGCAACGCGCCAGACGCGGCTCTTCTCCGCCAATTCAATGGCACCCGTGCGTGTCGCCTGCTCCCACGCGGCCAGGGTCGCGACCATCAGCTCGACCAGCTCGCGCCGAAACGGGTCGCTGTCGTCCGCATCGGGCGGTGCAATCACCGCGACGTCGGCTTCGATCCGTGCAATCGTCGCGTCGACTTCGGCCGAGTCTGCCGCGGCAGTGGCCAGTCGCGCACCCGCTTCCTGCAGACGTCGATGGCGCAGGTGCGATGCCGAAAAGTGCGTATCTTCGGCGCCGTCAGCGAGGATTTGCACCACGACTGCCGACCCGTCGGCCGGACTCAGGCTCGTCACGTCCGCCTGCCATTCCCGCGGGGCCGATTCCGGGCTCGTGCGCAGCGTGATACGGCTGTCGACCGCACGATCTTCAGCCTGCGCCAACAGCGTCGACAGACGCTGTGCCGAATCCGTGTCGACGAATTCATCCAGCGGGCGCCCCATGAGTGTCGTCGTGTCGCGCGAAAAGAGCGTGATCGCCGCCCGGTTTGCCGCCACCACGCGCGCGCCGGAATCGAGCGCGATCAGTGCGCTGTCGCTGCGATCCAGCAGCGACTGGACGCGGCGCATGTCGATTTCCAGCGCAGCCGCAGCCTGTCGAAAGTGCTCTGCTTCGCCGGCCAGTCGGGTTTCGCGCTGGACCGCCGCGAGCCGCGCGTGCTCGCGGCGCCGATAGTTCACAAAGACCATCAGCAACACGACCAGCATCGAACTCGCCGCCAGCAAGGCCAGTTGTGTCGCGCGCTGGCGCAAGGTCAGCGCCTGCAGGCGATTTTCGGCGCCCAGCGAATCGATCGCGCGGTCCTTCTCCGCCACGTCAAAACGCACGCGCAGCTGTTCCAGGCGTCGATCATGTTCCGCGTCGCGCAGTGCCGCGTCGGCCTGCTGATATTCCAGCGCCAGTACGTAGGCGTCCGCGGCGTGTCCGAGCCGACTTGAGGTCTCGGCGCGCAATTTCAACAAAGCGACTCGCTCGGGCGTCGTCTCGCCGACGCGGGAAAGCACGTCGACCAGCAAGCCCTCGGCGCGAACGGCGTCGTCATCGTGCAGTGCCAGCCGCGCGGCCTGCAGTGCGAGATCGGGCGTCAGTGGAATGTGCAGCATTTGCGACAACTGCTGACCATCCTCGATCGCCGCCCGGGCCGCGACGAAATCGGTGCGGGCCAATTCCATGCGCGCGATGCGGGCGGCGACGCGAATGCCGTCCGAACGCGCACCGAGACCGCGAAACGTCTCGGCGGCGCGCTGCAGGTAGTCGCGCGCCGTGTCCTCGTCGTGCGTGTCGAGCGCTAGGGTCGCGAGCGACTCCTGCGTATGCGCCACGTCGAGGGTGCGACCGCGTTGCCGATGCAGCTCCAGCGCCTTCAGATAGTAATCGCGCGATGTCGTCGCGTCGTCCAGGTCCCGGTACAGATCGCCGAGATTGGTCATCAGTGCGCCAAGCTGGCTGTCGTCGGCGTCGCGTTTTTTCTGCAGGCTCGCCAGATACGCTTCCAATGCTTCGCGGTAGCTACCGATGCGCCGCAGAGCATTGCCGAGATCGTTCCAGCTGCGCCCTTCGGCCTGCGCGTCACCATTCGCAGCAGCCAGATCACGCGTGGCGCGAAACGCGCTCAGGGCCTGCGCGAATTGGCCGCGGCGATACGCAAGGATGCCGCGGCGCCGCTGCAGACGGTAGCTGCTCATCCAGGCATCGTCGGCACCGGGCAGTGCGGCTGCACGATCGAGACTGCGCTCGGCGGCGGCGAATTCGCCGGTCGCCAACTCCGCATCACTGCGTCGCAGCAGCATCTCCTGTGCGAGCTCAGCGTTTCGATCCGACGCATGCGCCTGGAAGGCGGCTTCGCAGGCCGTGATGGCCTCGACGGGTTGTTGCTGCAGCGCATGACAACGCTCGACCAAGGGATCGTCCACGGCAGCCAGCACGCGCCACGCCACAACCAGCAAACCCGACATCACCGTCGCACGGGTGCCTGCATTCAACCCGCGTGGACGCCAAGCTGCACTGGCTCCCGATTCAATTATTTTTATCAATTTGTTCCATTTATCGCCAAGCACAGTCGCAATCCGGCCACTCGCGGCAGAGCGCCGTGGTCCACCGGCGAGAACCTATCCTACCGGCTGATCGATGCGAGCGCGACTTGGCCGCCGGCATCGCGACGTGACAGACCACGAGACCCACGAGACCCACGAGACCCACGAGACCCACGAGACGAGCATTGTGGAATCCACCCAAAAAAAAGAGCCCGGGTTTCCCCGGGCTCGATACTTCGTCGGTGCGGCCTGAATCGCCGCAACAATCAGTGCGCGATGAGAACCATCCACGGCACGTTGGTTTCGACCGTAATCGACAGCTGGGTCAGCCGCCCCTGTTCGCTGCGACCACTGACCTGCAGCGGCAGCTGGCCGCCCTCGACGCGCAGGTAACCGTTGTGCTCGTCCGCGCTCGCCGATTGCCAGGCAAACGAAACCACACGCTGGTTCATGTCGACGATCCGCCAATCCGAGCGCTCGCTGAGATTGTTTTCATCGCGGGTCAGCGTGCGCAAGACATAGTCCGATCCAAGGCGCGCGAGTTCCAGCGTGAACAAGGTGCGTCCGTTGGCGCTCCGTCCGCTCGCGATCGATACCGGAACCAGGCCCAGTTGCGACGACAACAGCGGATCTATGCGCAACTGTGCAGTGACGAAGTCGGAGTCGCCACCAAACAGGCTGGCGATGCTCTGTCCTCCGGTCTGGAATCCGTCCCTGAACAACACCACGACATCAATATCGGTCGCACTGTTGTTGGCAGGCACCGGATCGGTGCCGATGGTCAGGCTGGCGGACGCCGAATTGCTCAATTGCTCGGACGGTCCGATCGAAGCGATCGTCGCGGAATAGACGTACGCCGCCTTGCCGCCGACCGGAATGGTCGCGGTGTCAGTCAACGTATTGCCGATGCCGCTCGCCCCGCAGTTTGCGCCACCGGTGCCGACGCAGACCCATGAACCACCGGTCAGGAACGCCGAGAGCGAGTCATTGACGGTTGCCGTGGCGTTGCTTGGGCCGAGCGGATTGGTGACTTCGATGACGTAGTTCAAGGCATCGCCAACCACGATGAAGCTGCGGTTGTCGGTCAAGGTCAACGCAACATTCGCCTGGATGCCCAGGGTGTCCGCATCGCTCGCCGAATTGTTGGCGGGTGTCGGATCCGTCACGCCAGCCGGTGCCGTCACCGTCGCGGTGTTGCTGACGGAACCGCTCGCGCCTGCGGAGATCGAGCAGCTCGCCGTATAGGTCGCGCTGCCGCCGTTCGGCAAGTTCACCGCATTGTTGATATTTCCACTACCGGAAGCCGTGCAGGTGCCGCCGCCAGCGCCGACGCAGGTCCAGATGCAGGATTCCGACGCCGGGAAGGTATCGACCACGGTCGCTCCGCTTGCGTTGCTCGGACCCGCGTTGCTCGCGGTGATCGTGTAGGTCACCGAGCCACCCGCGATTGCCGCCGTCACACCATCCGTCTTGGTGATCGCCAGATCGGCACTCCCCGTCAACGTATCGGTGTCGGTCGACGTGTTGTTGCCGGGCGTCGGATCCGTCACGCCAGCCGGTGCCGTCAGCGTCGCGGTGTTGACCAGCGAACCCGTTGCGCCTGCGGAGATCGAGCAGCTCGCCGTATAAGTCGCGCTGCCGCCGCTCGGCAAATTCACCGTATTGTTGATATTTCCACTACCGGACGCGGTGCAGGTACCACCACCGGCGCCGACGCAGGTCCAGGTGCAGGTCTCCGATGCCGGGAAGGTATCCGCGACCGTTGCACCCGTCGCATTGCTCGGTCCGCTGTTGCTTGCGGTGATCGTGTAAGTCACCGAGCCACCTGCCGTCGCGGTCGTCACACCATCGGTCTTTGTGATCGCCAGATCGGCCGTGGAACTCAGCGTGTCGGTGTCGCTTGCCGCGTTGTTACCCGGCGTCGGGTCGGTCACACCACCGGGCACCGTCACGGTCGCCGTGTTGATCAACGAACCCGTTGCACCGGCTGTGATGGTGCAGCTCGCCGTATAGGTCGCACTGCCGCCGCTCGGCAAGTTCACCGTATTGTTGATATTTCCACTACCGGACGCGGTGCAGGTACCACCGCCCGCACCGGCACAGGTCCACGTGCACGTTTCCGAGGCCGGGAAAGTATCGGCCACCGTGCCACCCGTTGCGTTGCTCGGACCCGCGTTGCTTGCGGTGATCGTATAGGTCACCGAGCCACCCGCGGTTGCCGATGTCACGCCGTCGGTCTTGCTGATCGAAAGATCAGCCGTGGAACTCAGCGTGTCGGTATCTGTTGCCGAGTTGTTACCCGGCGTCGGATCGGTAACGCCACCGGGTGCCGTCACGGTCGCCGTGTTGATCAACGAACCCGTGGCGCCTGCGGCGATCGAACAGATCGCGGTGTAGGTCGCGCTGCCGCCGCTCGGCAAATTCACCGTATTGTTGATATTTCCACTACCGGACGCGGTGCAGGTACCACCACCGGCGCCGACGCAGGTCCAGGTGCAGGTCTCCGATGCCGGGAAGGTATCCGCGACCGTTGCACCCGTCGCATTGCTCGGTCCGCTGTTGCTTGCGGTGATCGTGTAAGTCACCGAACCGCCCGCCGTCGCGGTCGTCACACCGTCGGTCTTGCTGATGGTGAGATCGGCGGTCGAACTCAGCGTATCGGAATCTGTTGCCGAGTTGTTACCCGGCGTCGGATCCGTCACGCCGGCCGGTGCCGTCAGCG
>JBDTLV010000087.1:0-20501 GCA_039934615.1 Tahibacter sp. | reverse complement strand
AGTTGGCGATAGATCGGAGCGTTGTCGTTCCAGGTGATGGTCATGAGTTATTCCCGGCTGACATTGGGCAGCACTTTGCCAAACGAATAGTAGGGCATGTCGAAGTTCAGCCGGGGCAGCGCCGCAGTCTGGTCGTCGGATGAGCCGTTGGATTCGCCGTTGGTTTCGTCGCTGCCGGTCGACGCAATTCTTTCCGGTGTAGCGGCGAAAGCAGCCACCACATCTTCACGGCTCGGACGCACCGTGATCTCCGGCAGCGTGACCGCGGATTCAATGCGTGCCGGTGCGGACTTGACCGTCGCCGTCGTGTGTAAGATTTGCGGCACTGTGCCGGTCTGCGTGAGATTGGCATTCGTGGAATGATCGAGGTCCAGACCGCAACCCACGGCGAAGAAGATCGACGCAACCAGCGCGGTAGTGACTAGGCGGGTTTTCATGACGGCTCCTGGTGTGCTTGTTCAAGTAGTGTTGTAGTTAACTATAACACCAGTCTTCCAAGTGTCAAGCAGGACTTGTTGCACGGTGCTTTGATCCGCCATTGGCCGTGATTTCCGGTGATGGTGGCCAACCGGCGGCCTGCGTATCGTGTGTGCGAAATAATTAAATCGTTTACTGCCAAGGAGTTAGCTATGCGATCTGTATCCCTTTCGATATCGTTACTGCTGTGCGGTTTGGTATCGGCCCAGGCAAACGCGTGCAGCGACCTGCTCAAGGCGGAGTTCCGGCCGCTCGCCGGGAAGGAAACCGTCAGCCTGTGCGATCGCTTTGAGGGCCAGGTGCTGCTGATCGTCAATACCGCGAGCAAATGCGGTTTCACACCGCAGTACGAGGGGCTGGAGGCGCTGCATGCGAAGTACAGCGCGCAGGGTTTCGCGGTAGTCGGATTTCCATCCAACGACTTTCGCCAGCAAGAGCCGGGCAGCGAAAAGGAAATTCAGGATTTCTGCACATTGACGTACGGCGTCAAATTTCCCATGTTTGAGAAAGTGCACGTCACGCAGGCCGAAGCCAATCCTTTCTACGCCAAGCTCGCCGCGGAAAGCCAGGGCCATTTCCCGAAATGGAATTTCTATAAATATCTTGTGGATCGCAACGGCAAGGTCGTGGCCGACTTCGCCAGCCAGGTGAAGCCCGACGACGCCGAACTGGTCAAGGCGATCGAGAAGGAAATTGCCCAGCCGAAGCCTGCTGGAAAATCCTGAATCGGTTGACGGCCAGTAAAGCCGTCATATCCAGGTTGCCGGTCTGCCAAGCGAAGAGGGACGGACCTTCTTCGCTGTGGCTAGAGGCGTCGCTGTATTGCCCTGATCATCCAGCCCAGGACTGGCACATGCTGGAACAGCCCGACGGCAGCATTCCAGTAATCCTGATGAAACACGACGCGGCCCTGTGCATCGAAGCGGATGTGCGAAACGCCGATCGACCAGGTGTCGCGCCCCCGCGCAAATCGCCGGAACCGTATGCACATGCGCCAGCGCACATAGTGGTTGCCTTGCCCGTCCGGCGTGATCTGAAGGATCTCGACACGGCAAGCCTCTACGGCAGTCGCGCTGTCGCGAAGGTAATGACGGAGGACTTCCCGATCGTGGATCTGCTTCAGCGTGTCATCGAAGTACAGATGCTCGGCATAGGTGGCGTCGAGCAGGCGCTCGACCTTGTCCGGGCTGAAATCGGCAAAAAATAGTCTGAACCGCGCGAGTGCATCCGCCTCCGCAGGCGATCCCGCCTCGGGAGCGGGGCCATGCTCGGTCGCAATGCGTCGCAGATCATCAATGTGTTGCATGCCAGCTCCCTGCACAACGTAAATTGTGCAGAAGGATGTCCGCGCGGATGTGAAGATTCAGTCGCGTGGCCGGATCAAACCCAGCGATTCCAGTTTGAGGATGATGCGTTGCACCGCTTCGTCAGGAGAGATGTCGCTTGTGTCGATGCGCAACTCCGGCGATTCCGGCGCTTCATAGGGGTCGCTGATGCCGGTGAATTCTTTCAGCGTGCCTGCACGGGCCAGAGCATAGAGGCCCTTGCGATCGCGTTGTTCGCAGACGTCCAGCGGCGTTGCCACGTGCGTTTCGATGAACATTCCGTAGTGCGAAATCATCTCGCGTACACTTGCCCGGGTCTGCGAGTACGGAGCGATCGGTGCGCAGATCGCAATGCCGCCGTTCTTGGTGATTTCGCTGGCGACGAAGCCGATCCGCTGCACATTGAGGTTGCGGTGTTCCTTGGAAAATCCCAGTTCCGACGACAGATGCTTGCGTACGATGTCACCGTCGAGCAGCGTCACCGGGCGTGTGCCGAGTTCGAGCAAACGGACCAGCAAGGCATTCGCGATCGTGGACTTACCGGCACCCGAAAGGCCGGTGAAAAACACCGCAAAACCCTGCTTGTGTCGTGGCGGATGCGTATGCCGCAATTCCTCGATCACTTCTGGATACGTAAACCAGGCGGGGATATCCAAACCTTCATGCAGACGCCGACGAAGTTCGGTTCCTGAGATATTGAGGACGGTTTCGCCGGGCTGGATTTCGTCGGCCGGTGCGTATTGCGCACGCTCCTGCACGTAGACCATTTCCTGGAACGGAACCATCTGGATGCCCAGTTCGGCCTGGTGTGTACGCACCAGTTCCTGCGCATCATAAGGACCATAGAATGGCTTGCCGTCGCTGCCGTTGCCGGGACCGGCATGATCACGCCCCACAATGAAATGCGAACAGCCGTGATTCTTTCGAACGATCGCGTGCCACAGCGCTTCGCGCGGACCGCCCATGCGCATCGCAAGGTGCAGCAGAGACAACAAAGTGGTCTGTTCCGGATAGTGCGCAATCAGTTTTTCGTAACAACGCACGCGCGTGTAGTGATCGATATCGCCGGGCTTGGTCATGCCGACTGTGGGATGGATCAGCAGATTGGCTTCGGCGATCTGCGCAGCGCGGAACGTCAGCTCCAGATGGGCCCGGTGCATGGGGTTGCGGGTCTGGAAAGCCACAATGCGGCGCCATCCCATTTTCTCAAAGTGCGCACGAACCTCGCGTGGCGTCATGCGCAAGTGGCGGAAATCGTAGTGTGGAGGCAATTCCAGGCCGTGTACGCGTCCACCGAGATACACCGGATGTGATCGGGTCAGCACTTGATCAACGCCGGTATGCTTGCGGTCAACGGTACCGAACACATCGCGCGCTTCGGCCTCGCGGTCGGGTTGCCAGTGGTCTTCAACATCCAGTATGGCGAGAGTGACGCCTTCCGGATCCCGCAGTGCTATCTGCTTTGCGTCGCCGAGTTTGGCCGCGAAGTCCGCACTCACGTCAAGCGTGATCGGCATTGGCCAGAGGGTGCCGTCGGCCAGGCGCATTTCCCGGCAGACGCGCTCATGATCGGCGCGTCGCATGAAGCCTGTCAGCGGCGAGAAAGCACCTGTTATCAACAATTCCACATCGCACAATTGCCGCGGCGTCAGGTCCCAGGCGGGCAGGCCGCTGGCGGAACGCTTGAGCGCCGCGCGTTCGGCTTCAGGGACAAGCAGGTCGACTAGCGATCCACCGTGCGGCGCAATGAGCTGGGACATGGAGCGAAATCCTGGACGATGGAAACGGTGATTATAGGCCAGCACGGGCGACACGCGGCGCCAGATGGTGAACTGCGCTACCTATTTCGCCACCCCAACTCAGCTGTTGGCCAGCTCCAGCGCCTCGTGGGCGGTGAACCAGGCTTCCTCCAGACGGGCAAGTTCCGCCGCGAAATCGCCCAGTTCGCGTGCCAGTTCGATACTGCGGCGCGAACTTGCATCGGTATACAAAGCCGGATCCGCCAAGGCGGTTTCAATGGCCTGTTTCTTGGCGCCGACTTCGGCCATGCGTTTCTCGATGCGCTGAACTTCGTTGCGCAAAGGCGCGACGCGTGCCCGCTGCTCGGCGCGATCGCGGCGATCGTCTTTGCGCGTTGACGAAGCGCCGACGCTGGTCGCAATTTGCGTATCGGCGGTTGCTGTTTGGCGCAGGACGATGCGTGCGTAGTCTTCCAGGTCGCCTTCATAGGGCTGCACGCGTCCACCGCCGACCAGGAGCAGCGTGTCGCAGCAGGTTCGGATCAGGGCGCGGTCGTGAGCAACGAGCACGAGTGCGCCTTCGAAATCATTCAGCGCCTCTGTCAGCGCTTCGCGCATGTCGAGATCGAGGTGATTGGTCGGTTCGTCGAGCAGCAACACGTTGGGGCGTTGCCAAATCGTAAGGGCCAGGCACAGGCGCGCTTTTTCACCGCCGGAAAACGGTCCGACCAGCTCCAGTGCGCGCTCGCCGTTGAAGCCAAAGCCACCGAGGAAATCGCGGGCGTCCTGCTCGCCCAAGGCGCTATCCAGCCGCTTCAGGTGGGCGATGGGGGTGGCGGATGCATCCAGCTGTTCAAGTTGATGTTGTGCGAAATAACCGATGCGCATGCCCTTGGCTTCAAAGCGTTCGCCTGCCATGGGCGTAAGGCTGCCGGACAGAATCTTGATCAATGTGGACTTTCCCGCGCCATTTGCGCCGAGCAGCGCAATGCGGTCGCCAGGCACCAAACCGAGCTTCACACCGGACAATACGCGGCGCTCCGCATAGCCGGCGTCGATCTGGTCCAGGCGAAGCAGCGGGTAGGGCAGCGACTCGGGCTGGCGGAATTCAAAACGGATTGAGGACGCGGCGCGCACTGGCGCGATTTCCACCATGCGCTCGAGTGCCTTGACCCGACTTTGTGCCTGGCGTGCTTTGCTGGCTTTCGCCTTGAAGCGGTCCACGAAACTCTGCAGATGCGCGCGCTCCTGCTGCTGGCGCTCGAATTGAATCTGCTGCTGTACGAGGCGTTCGGCGCGCTTGCGTTCGAATCCGGAAAGGGTGCCCGCGAACAATTCCACTATGCCGTCTGCAATCTCCAGCACGTGGCTGACGACGTTATCAATGAATTCCCTGTCATGCGAAATCAGTAGCAAGGTACCGCTATAGCGTCGTAGCCATTCCTCCAGCCAGAACACGGCGTCCAAGTCCAGATGGTTGGTCGGTTCGTCAAGCAGGAGCAGATCGGAACGGCACATCAGTGCTTGAGCCAGGTTCAGGCGCATGCGCCAGCCGCCGGAAAACTCCGCGACTGTGCGCGTCTCGTCACTGGTGGCGAATCCCAGCCCGGCCATCAAAGCCGCCGCGCGCGCCGGCGCCGCATAGCCGCCGATGGCATGCAGGCGTTCGTGCAAGATCGCCTGTCGAGCTGCATCGTGTGCGTCTTCGGCCAAGCGCAGCGCCGCGCCGATCGAGCGGAATTCCGCATCGCCGTCTAGGACATAGTCGATCGCACTGACTGGCAAGGGGGGCGTTTCCTGGCGCACATGGGCCAGGGTCCAGTCGCGAGGCTTGGAAAATTCGCCGGAATCCGGCGCCAATTCGCCGCTGACCAGCGCGAACAGGCTCGTTTTCCCCGTTCCATTACGGCCTGTGACGCCGATATGCCAGCCCGCATGCAACTGGACCGTTGCATCGGAAAACAGCAGTTTGGGGCCGCGCCGCAGGGCGACCGAATCGAATCGAAGCATCCGCGTAGTTTAGTCGTTGCGGACGTCGGCGTGCATTCCCGCGTTCTGAACCATTCGCAAGGCTGCGACAGGAAAGCGGCAAACTTCGGGAACCAATCGACATTTGCGCTGTCGCAGCGTGTGGAGCGTTTGCCTTAACCCCAGCGCGTCGCCACAATACGCCGCCCCGTACCGCCCAGCGGCCAGCGGGCGGCTACCATATCGTTTCCTCAGGAGCATTGCATGAGCCAGTTTTTGCGTAAAACCCTGACCGCTGCTGCCGTCGTCGCAGCGCTCGGCACCGCCAGCGTCGCGTTCGGCGAGGGTGAGCTGAAAACCGACAAGGACAAGGTCAGCTACATGGTCGGCATGGACGTGGGCAAAGGTCTTTCGCAGATCAAGGACGAAATCGACATGGCCGTCGTGATCCAGGCCCTGCAGGCTTCAGTGAAAGGCGACAAGACTCTGCTGTCGGCAGAGGACGCGCTGAAGGTTCGCCAGGATTTCATGACGAAGCTGCAGTCCAAGCGTGCGGCTGAAGACAAGGCCAAGGCCGAGACCAACAAGACCGCGGGTGACGCGTTCCTGGCCAAGAACAAGGCCAAGGCCGGCGTCAAGGTTACGGCGTCGGGTCTGCAGTACGAAGTCGTGAAGCAGGGCACCGGCCCGAAGCCGAAAGACACGGATTCCGTGGAAGTTCACTACACCGGTACCCTGTTGGACGGCACCAAGTTCGACAGCTCGCGCGATCGCGGCGAGCCGGCCAAGTTTCCGCTCAAGGGCGTGATTCCGGGTTGGACCGAAGGCCTCCAGCTGATGCCGGTCGGATCGACCTATAAATTCTATATTCCTGCCAATCTTGCTTATGGCGAAAACGGCCCGGGACCGATCGGTCCAAACGCCACCTTGATCTTCGACGTGGAACTGCTGAAGATCGAGGCGCCCGCCGCCGCTGCGCCTGCCACTCCGGCGACGCCGGCCGCAGCGAAGCCTGCCGCTCCGAAACCGGCCGATGCGAAAATCGAAGCGCCGAAAGCCGAAAAGAAGTAAGTCTGCAGAATTTGCTGTAAATCCAAAGGCGCGGCGAGTCATCGTCGCGCCTTTTTCTATCCGCAGCATTGAAAATGCGCCAACCCAGTCGGTGCTGGCTGCACCTGGAGCGTCCGCTGCACTAGAATGCGGGACTTTTCCCGCAGCGATCTTTTTCCGGATGAATGTCACCGTTTTTGGAACCGGCTATGTCGGCCTTGTTACCGGGACTTGCCTGGCGGAGATGGGCAATTCGGTCGTCTGCGTCGACGTCGACAGCGACAAGGTCGAGGGCCTCAATCGCGGCGAAATTCCGATCTACGAACCGGGCCTGGAAGACCTGGTCATCAGCAATCACGCGTCTGGCCGTCTGCAATTCACCACCGAAGCCGCGCCGGCAATCGCCCATGGCGAACTCATTTTCATCGCGGTCGGTACACCGCCGGACGAAGACGGCAGCGCCGATCTGCGGCATGTACTCACGGTCGCGCGTACGATCGGCGCGCACCTGGAGCGGTACTCTGTAGTTGTCAACAAATCCACCGTTCCGGTTGGAACCGCCGACCTTGTCCGCACTACGATTGCGGACGCGTTGCGCAAACGTGGCGTCGAGCTTGGCGTTGATGTGGTTTCGAATCCGGAGTTCCTCAAGGAAGGCGATGCAGTCCAGGACTGCATGCGGCCCGATCGCATCGTCATCGGATCAGACAGCACTCGCGCGATTGCAATCTTGCGCGACCTGTACGCGCCGTTCAATCGCAACCACGACCGGATCGTCCTGATGGACGTGCGCTCCGCCGAGCTGACCAAGTACGCTGCCAACGCCATGTTGGCGACGAAGATCAGCTTCATGAACGAGATGGCAAATATCGCGGAACGGGTTGGTGCGGATATCGAGCTGGTACGTCATGGCATCGGCTCCGATCCGCGGATCGGATACCACTTCATCTATCCAGGGGCGGGCTATGGCGGCTCGTGTTTTCCCAAAGACGTTCAGGCCTTGGAACGCATTGCGAGCGCGCATGGGTACAACGCACAATTGCTGCGTTCTGTAGAATCGGTCAACAATATCCAGAAAGAGAAATTGTTCGAATTGATCCGGGAGCATTTCGGGGCAGATTTGGGCGGGCGGACCATCGGTGTCTGGGGACTGGCTTTCAAGCCAAATACAGATGATATGCGCGAGGCTTCGAGTCGCCGTTTGCTGGAATTGCTCTGGCAGGCCGGCGCGCGCGTGCGCGCATTTGATCCGGAAGCCACCGCGGAGGCGCGTCACATATTCGGCGAACGCGATGACCTCGTATTGTGCGAAAACGCACAGAGTGTGCTGGAAGGCGCCGATGCTCTGGCGATCGTCACGGAATGGAAGGCGTTCCGCAGTCCTGACTTCGGACGCATCGCGCGGCAGATGAAACCCGCGGTCATATTCGATGGGCGCAACTTGTACGATCCCAAACAGGTCGAAGCCAGTGGCATCGCCTACTACGGAATCGGCCGCGGGCGCAGCGTCCGGAATCCGTCATCATGACGACCGACGCTGAACTGCCTCGACTGGAATCGGCGCGTATTGCGGTATTGGGACTGGGCTACGTTGGAATGCCGCTGGCGCTTGCGCTCGGTGAACAATTCGACACGGTGGGTTTTGACATCAACGCCGCGCGTATCGCCGCGCTGCAGGCGGGCAACGACTCGACCGGCGAAGTGGATGTGGTTGAGCTGACTCAGGCCAAGCGGCTGCGTTTCAGCGACTCGCTCGATGCGGTGAAAGAATGTAATGTTTTCATTGTGGCCGTGCCGACACCGGTCAACGCGCACAAATGGCCAGACTTTCAGCCGTTGGTAGGGGCCAGCGAAATGGTTGGTCGTTGCCTTTCGCGCGGCGCAGTCGTCATCTACGAGTCGACGGTCTATCCCGGTGCGACGGAGGAACATTGCGTGCCCACGCTGGAGCGTGCCTCCGGCTTGGTTTGCAACCGCGACTTCTACGTGGGCTACAGTCCGGAACGGATCAATCCCGGTGACCGGGCCCGGCGCCTTGTCGATATCGTCAAAGTTACGGCAGGATCGACGCCGGCCGCCGCGCAGTTCGTAGATTCGCTGTATCGAATGATCATTCGCGCCGGCACCTATCTCGCGCCATCGATACGTGTCGCTGAAGCGGCGAAGGCTGTCGAGAACACCCAGCGTGACGTCAATATTGCGTTGATGAATGAGTTAGCGTTGATATTTTCGCGCCTGGATCTGGATACTGAGGAAGTGCTGAAGGCTGCCGGCACCAAATGGAATTTCTTGCCTTTCCGTCCGGGCTTGGTCGGTGGACACTGTATTGGCGTCGATCCGTACTATCTGATCCACAAAGCGCAGGCCGCGCACCACTATCCGGAGTTGATCAGCGCTGCGCGCCGCATCAATGAAGGAATGGGCGCGCATGTGACCTCGCAGTTACTGCGCCTGATGTCGTTGCGCCAGATTCATATCGTGGGCAGCCGTGTACTCATTCTCGGCATCACCTTCAAGGAAGACTGTCCGGACCTGCGCAACACTCGCGTTGGGGAAATCGTCGCGGACTTGCGCCAGCTGCATGCGGAAGTGGAGGTTTACGACCCGCACGCCGATCCCGATGAATGTCTGCGTGAATGTGGTGTGCGACCGACTGCAAGCCTCGTCGAGGGTCGCTACGATGCGATCGTCCTGGCTGTGGCGCACAGTGAGTTTCGTGCCATGGGTGCCAGTGTGATTCGCTCGCTGGGCAAGGCGGAGTGCGTAATCTACGACGTCAAGTACGTGTTGCCCGCGACGGCAGTCGACGGTCGCCTGTGAATACTCCGGATTTGGTCAAGCGCGCGCTGATCACGGGCATCACGGGCCAGGACGGGGCGTATTTGGCGGAACTGCTGCTTTCCAAGGGCTACGAGGTGCATGGCATCAAGCGCCGCACATCCTCGTTCAATTCCGAGCGAATCGACCATCTGTACCACGAACTCGACGAAGCAGTACCCAAGGTACATTTGCACTATGGAGATTTGACCGACTCCATGAGCCTGCTGCGTGTCGTTCAGCAGGTTCAACCGGTGGAAATCTACAATCTCGGCGCGCAGAGCCATGTGGCGGTGTCGTTCGAGGAACCGGAGTACACCGCGAATGCCGACGCACTCGGAACCTTGCGCCTGCTCGAAGCGATCCGTGTGCTCGGGCTATCCGAGCGGTGTCGGTTCTATCAGGCATCGACGTCGGAGTTGTTCGGACAGGTTGCGCAGACGCCACAAAACGAGAACACGCCGTTTCAGCCACGGTCCCCGTATGGAGTTGCGAAACTGTACGCGCATTGGATCACGCGCAATTACCGTGAGGCGTACGGCTTTTTCGCCTGTAACGGCATCCTCTTCAATCATGAATCGCCCATACGCGGCGAGACGTTCGTAACGCGAAAGATTACGCGGGGACTTGCGCGAACGGCGCATGGTCTTCAGCATTGCGTATATCTGGGCAATCTCGACGCACGGCGCGACTGGGGACATGCTCGTGACTATGTGGAAGCACAATGGATGATTCTGCAGAATTCCACACCGTGCGACTATGTCATCGCAACCGGCGTGCAGCATACGGTCCGCCAGTTCGTTTCCGAGGCAGCGCGTGCAATGGGCATTGATCTGGAATTTCGCGGTCGGGGCGCCGAGGAACAGGGCGTCGTGACTCGCTGCAACGCTGGGGTTACTTCGATGCGTCCAGGCGATGTGGTTGTGCGCATCCATCCACAATATCTGCGCCCTGCCGAAGTCGACACCCTGGTCGGCGATGCCAGCAAGGCGCGCGTTGAACTGGGATGGCAACCGCGCACCAGCTTTTCCGATCTGGTCGCCGAAATGGCCAGAGCCGACTTCCTTCTTGCCGAACGGGAAGCACGCGGTCTGGTCGGATCGCGTCACGGCCGTCATTTGATTGAGAAGCTTGTCTGAACATGTCGACAATCGTGACTCTCGAAGAACGCTTGACCGAGCTTGAAGTCCGCTTCGCCTTCGTCGAGGAAACCGTGGCTGTGCTCAATTCCACGGTCGCGGCACACGACCGTTTGCTCGGTGAGTTGCGCCGGGAATTCGTACGCATGCGTGATGAACTGAGTTCGGTCCGCACCTCGCTGTCGCATGACCCTCACGATGAACCCCCGCCACCGCACTATTGATTTCGACAACCATGGCCGAATCCCTGCGTGACCAGTTGCTCAAGAGCGGCCTGGTCCAGAAGCTCAAGACCGAAACCCCTGCGAAGCCAAAATCGGCAGCGCCGCCAGTTCGCGCGCCAGCGCCGAATCATCGACCCAAGCCTGCACCGCAGACGTCCCGATCCGGTGAACCGGATCTGGCCCAGGCTTATGCATTGCGCGCGAAAACCGAGCGCGAAGAGCGCGAACTCGCGCAGCGCGAAGCCGAACAACGGGGGCGCGAGAAGCGCGAGCGCAAGGAGAAACTTGCTCGGCTGCTGGATGGAAAAGCGCGTAATGCCGCGGACGCCGAACATCCACGCCATTTTCCGCATGGGGGAAAGATTCGGCGTGTGTACTGCACAGAAGCCCAACTGGCCGCCGTCAATCGCGGCGAACTGGCCATCGTGCAGCAGAATGGGCGCTATCTGCTGGTCGAAGCGGATACGGCGCGACAAGCCCAGGAAATCAGTGCGGACGCCTTGGTGTTGCTGGTTGATCCGACAGCCCCTGCCGACGACGATGTGCCGGCCGACCTGATCTGGTAGGCGGCATAGGTCCGTCATATCCGCGCATTTATTCGTAAATGCGATCCGGTCGATGGCAAAATTTCCCGTCCGGCGCACAATGGCGCCACCAGACGGGCAAGGGGCGGACCATGGCAATGCGCAGCATACCGGTGGGCGTGATCATCGCGTTCGCCACGACGATCGCCGTGGCGGCGCCACTTCCGCGCTTTCCGCCCAACGCGGTGTGGCATCGGAACATCAGCGCAGCACCGCTGCACACCAATTCGCAAGCGATGATCGACCGGGTCATTCAGCTGGGTGGATGGGGCAACGGCAACAAGTTCCAGATCGATTTTTCGATACTCGTGAACTATGCAGCAGCTGGCGTCGCGACCAAGCCGACCATCGCATGGCCGAGTGCCGATGACTACTACGCGCCGGACTGCAGCGCACCAGGCTTGGCATTTCCGTTGCCGCCCGGCGGCGCCATCGAAGGCTCCGCCGGCTATACCTGCGATCACGAAAATGAGGACTGCCATCTGATTGTGGCGCAGGGCAGCAAGCTGTACGAGGCCTATGTCGCCAATGTCACGACCGCGGGTGTCGAAACGCAATGTGCCTTGGTCTGGGATCTCAACAAAGTATACCCGCCCGAGGGGCGCGGCGAGCAATGCACCTCGGTCGACGCGGCGGGTTTTCCGGTCGCGCCTCTGCTGTTCAGTGCCGATGAGGTCTATCAGGCCAGCCTGGTTGCCGACAGCGATCTGGGCCATGCGATTCGATTTGTATTGCCGACGGCCAATCGACCCGCGCAGGGAATTCTTGCGCGTGTGGCGGCAGGTGTTTACGTGCATCCAGGTACGCACGCGGGCGGTCCGCAGGGCCCCGCCGACGCCATTCCGTATGCGGCGCGCCTGCGCCTGAAATCGAATTTCAACATGGACAACTACAACGCCGCCGCCAAAGTGTTGCTGCGTACCATGCAACGCTACGGCATCGTGCTATCCGATGGCGGCAACATCGCGCTGACTGGCGAGGACGATCGGTTCAATACCCACAAGTGGGCCGATCTGGGTATCACAGCGCAGGTATTTAATCCGGGGGTCGGCAATCCGGCGGTCCAGGTCAGCGATTTCGATGTGCTGCAGACCGGATCGCAAATTGGCCTGACTTACGATTGCGTTCCAGTGCCAGCCGATTTTATCTATATCGACCATTTTCAATACTGAAAGCGCGGGGCGAAGCACCTCTGCAAAGGAAAGCGCATGACCAACGGATGCCGCAATCTCGGGGCAAGCGCGATTGCGCTTGAATGTCCGGAAGAAGTGCTTGGTCATATGCGCTGCAGTGCGGTGACGCGGACTGCGGTCTCGCACGCCTCACGGCGACGCGAGCCCCGGCTGTCTAGAAATCCATGAAGTAACCGCCATTCACCGGAATGTTCGCGCCGGTGATGTAGGCTGACGCGTCCGCTGCGAGGAAATCGACGACGCGTGCGATCTCGGATGGTTCGCCGAGGCGACCTACCGGTATGCCAGCGACGATTTGCTCGCGCACCGCCTGGGGTATGGCTTCGACCAGGGCCGTACGGCAGTAGCCAGGCGAAACGCTGTTGACAGTCACGCCTTTGCGCGCGACTTCGCGCGCGAGGGCCATGGTGAAGCCGTGCATGCCGGCTTTGGCGGCGGAGTAGTTGGTTTGTCCGAACTGGCCGGTCTGGCCGTTGACCGATGAAATATTGACGATGCGCCCGTAGCCACGATCGCACATTCCTTCCACGACATTCCGGCACATGTGGAAAACGCCGTCGAGGTTGATGCGCAGCACGGCCGACCATTGCTCGGTGCTCATCTTGCGCAAAGTCGTATCGCGGGTGATACCAGCGGCGTTGACCAGAATGTCGATCGGACCGATGCTGCCTTCGACCCGGCGTATGGCATCCACGCAGCTCGTCGGTTCGGCAATGTCCAGTGGCTCGAAACGGATCTTGCCCCCCGCCTCGCGCGTCTCCTCGACAAATGCGGCGATTCGTTCGGTGCGATGCGCCAGATCAGCCGCGATCACGCGGTGGCCCGAACGGGCAAGGTGCCTGCAGATTTCGGTCCCGAGACCGCCGATGCCCCCGGTTACCAGGGCAACACGCTGAGTCATTCGATTTTCCCCATCGATGGTTGCGCAACAAACAAACACTCTTGCCCGCACCGACGTCGTGATCGCGATGACGGGCAGGGAATTCCGGAAAGAAAGTCGTTACGGAGACGGAATGCCGCAGTTGCAACATGTGCTGCGTCGCAACAGCTCAAGTCCGGATTTTACGGGTGATTCAGGGCTTGTCCTTGCCCGGCGTGCCCTTCGCGTTGACAGCAGCCGCCGTCAGGAATCCCTGTTGCAGATTTTTCCAGATATCCATATTGCGCTCGGTCATGTCATTCAGCATCGACCAGGGCGTCTGGCCCATCATGGTATTGAGCTGGCTTCGAAACTGTTGCTGCTGGTCGAGAAAGACCTGCAGGCTGCGTTCCAGATAGCCGCCCATGAAGCCCTGCAGCGAATCCCCGTAAAAGCGGATCACCTGCGACAGCAACTGTGTGGTGAACATCGGCTGGCCGCGTTCTTCGTGCTCCGCAATGATCTGCAGCAAAACCGAGCGCGTCAGTTCCTCGCCGCTTTTCGCATCGCGTACTTCGAACTCTTCACCGTCTACGACCAACTGGCGAACTTCTTCCAGGGTGATATAGCTGGAGATCTCAGTGTCGTAGAGGCGGCGATTCGGGTACTTCTTGATGATTCGGACTTGTGCCATGCGGCAAAGCTAGCATGGGATGCGGCGGCGCACCAGCTTGAATGCTGCGCCGCATCGGTCGTGCACTAGCGGCAGGATGTGGCCGCGATTCGCCTGCCCGCGGGCGCGCAAGCGAACCGCGCAACTGCAGAAGACTTCCCGGAATGGCCCTGGATCGAGCGACCGGGAGAACGAGACGGATCTGCAGCTGCCGTTTGCCGGCGGGAATGCGGAGCGACATGCCGTGCGGCATGCCGCCCACGCTGCACCTTACCAGCCCATGTAGTGGCCACCGTTGACGGACAGATTCGCACCAGTGATCCACGCGGCTTCATCCGGCACAAAGAACGCGACCGCGTAGGCGATCTCGTCGGGCTTGCCAAGGCGACCGGTCGGAATCTGCGCGACAATTTTTGCGCGCACGTCTTCGGGCACCGCCATCACCATGTCGGTGCCGATGTATCCCGGCGAAATCGTGTTGACCGTGATTCCGAAGCGCGCGTTTTCCTGTGCCAACGAAATCGTGAATCCGTGCATGCCGGCTTTCGAGGCGGCATAGTTGGCCTGGCCGTACTGGCCTTTCTGACCGTTGATCGAGCTGATCTGCAGGATGCGGCCCCACTTCTTGTTGCGCATGCCGTCGATGATCGGGCGGGTCACATTGAAGCAGGAATTGAGGTTGGTGTTGATGACTTCCTGCCACTGCAGGGCAGACATCTTGTGGAAGGTCGTGTCGCGGGTGATACCGGCATTGTTGACCAGAATTTCCACCGGGCCGAGCTGCTGGGTAACCGCTTCGACCATTGCGTTGGCCGAATCCGGATCAGCGACATCGCCGGCGACCAGCGTGACATCTACCCCATCGCGCTTGAGCGATTCCTGCCAGGCCAGCGCTTTGGCATGATCGCGGTAGTTGGTCGCGACGCGGTGTCCCATGTTTGCCAGTTTTTTCACAATGGCAGATCCGATGCCGCCGCTGCCGCCCGTCACCAACGCTACGCGTGAAGTCATGATTTCCTCCCGTTACTGATTTCGCCCCCTGCGTACTCGCGACCATCGATCACCGTGCGAGGGCGTGGGCACGATTCTACACAAGGCTCATTGCATCTCATGCTCGGCGCTCGGAATCACGCTTTGCGGTATTGCGGCAATGTTGAAAAATTCGATTGCGCGACGCAGCAAAGCGGGCACGTCGCGAGGGCCGTCGATGCCGGCAGTCGGGTAGCCGAGAAACCGCAGTGCGCTACGCAGGGCGGGCAGGGGATCATCGCGATCAACGGGCAGCGAGCGGGTCTGCTTGCTCAGTTTCCTGCCGTCGGCGTCCAGCACCAGCGGCAGATGCAGGTAGTCCGGCGTCTGCAATTGCAGCGCCCGCTGCAACCAGATCTGGCGGGGAGTCGAACTGAGCAGGTCCACCCCTCGAACCACTTCGCTGATGCCTTGCGCGCCATCGTCCACGACGACGGCGAGCTGGTAGGCAAAATAACCTTCGATGCGGCGGATGACGAAATCGCCAACTTCCTCAGTGAGACTCTGGGTCACGGCGCCATAGACGACATCCTGGAATGCAATCGACTGATCGTCCACACGGACACGCCAGGCAGGATTGCGCGTGATCGAAGGCGCCGCAACGCAGGAACCGCGATGCAGGCCGGCGACCTGTAGGTCGCTGCGGCTGCACCAGCAGGGAAATGCCAGGCCGAGAATCCGTAGTTTCTCGAGTGCCTCGGTATAGTTGTCAGTTCGGCTACTTTGCAGCACCACGGGCTCATCCGATTCCATGCCGAACGCGCTCAGGGTTTCGAGGATGCTCTCCGTCGCGCCAGGTACTTCGCGGGGTGGATCCAGATCTTCGATGCGTATCAGCCACGTGCCAGCACAGGAGCGCGCGCGCAACCAACTGCCGAGCGCGGCGACCAGCGACCCGAAGTGCAGCGCGCCGCTAGGCGTCGGTGCAAAACGCCCGCGATAGGGGCGAAGCGCGTTGCTGACCATCATGCAGTCCGCCTCAGGCGGGGCGCGCCGACTTGATGTTGCGCGTCCGATACCCAGATAGGTCGGGAGATTGCTTGTTCCTGCAGGGAATTCCGACCATGCGCATTCTGTTGTTTGCGGCCACTAACCTGGCCATCCTGATCCTGCTGAGCCTTGTGATCAAGCTGCTCGGTCTGGATCGCGCGACTCACCAAAACCTGCAGTCGCTGCTCATCATGGCGGCGGTGTTCGGCATGGGAGGCGCGTTCTTTTCTCTGGCCATTTCCAAGTGGATGGCCAAACGTGCCACGGGTGCGCAGGTGATTGGCGAGCCGCGTACCGAGCAGGAGCGCTGGTTGCTGGGTGTCGTGCAGCACCATGCTCAAGCCACCGGTATCGGCATGCCCGAAGTTGCGGTCTTCGACGCTCCGGAAATGAACGCGTTTGCGACGGGCATGAGCAAGAATCATGCGTTGGTCGCGGTCAGTACCGGTCTGCTGCAAAACATGGACCGCACCCAGGTCGATGCTGTCCTGGGCCATGAGATCGGGCACATTGCGAATGGCGATATGGTCACCCTGACGCTGATCCAGGGTGTTCTGAATACGTTTGTGATTTTTCTCGCCAGGGTGATCGGATCGCTCGTCGACGGTGCGCTTCGCGGCAATCGGGATTCGGGAAATGGTTCCGGCATCGGATACTTTCTCACCGTGATGGTGTTGCAAACCGTGCTCGGCGTATTCGCCACGCTGATCGTGATGTGGTTCTCCCGCTGGCGTGAATTCCGCGCTGACGCTGCCGGCGCGCGCCTGGCGGGCAAGGGCGCGATGATTTCGGCGCTGCAGCGTCTGGCGCTAGGTCACGGCGAATCGTCGTTGCCCAAGGAAGTTGCCGCATTCGGTATTTCCGGGAAATTTGGAAAATTGCTTTCGAGCCACCCGCCGATCGAGGAACGTATCGCCGCGCTGCAGCGCGTTGCCTGAGGCCGCAGGAACTCGTTAACCAAAACGGCTCCTTTGGGAGCCGTTCTGTTGCTGGGTCGCAGCGGCGGATTTGCGTCAGCGCGTTTCGAAAGCCATCACTTTTTCCGGCTCCTGCAAGAAATTGCCCTGCACGAAATTCACGCCGCAACTGAACAAGATCGACATGCTGGCGGCGTCTTCGACAAATTCCGCAACGGTCAACTTGCCGGCGTGATGGGCCTGATCGCACAAATCCTTGACGCGCTCCTGATTTTCCTTGTGCTTGGGAAGATCTGCCATGTAACTGCGGTCAATTTTCAGGTAGTCCGCGTCGACATGCTTGAGCAACTGGAATGAATTGAGCCCGGAGCCGAACTGTTCCAGCGCGAATCCGCAGTGGATCTGCTTGAGCCCTGCGACGAAAGCGCGTGCCGGCTTCAGGCTGGTGACGACCTTGCTTTCCGGCATCTCGAACACCAGGGCGTCGCCACGCAGGCGGGCATTTTTGAGCTGTTGCGCGATCCATGGCAGGAGAGTCTGGTCTTCCAGGGACGGTGGCGCCATTTTGATGAAGAAGGTGGTCTTGTTACCGGCCTTCTCTCGTTCGACCAGCGCCTTGACCGCATGCCCGATCACCCAGCGATCAATCTGCGGCATCAGTCCATGTTGCTCGGCGATCGGCAGGAAGAAGTTGGGCGTGATTTCTCCCTTCGGACCCTGCATACGCAACAGGATCTCGAAGAATTCCCCTTCGGCACCGTGCAGACTGATGATCGGCTGGTAGAACAGCACAAAGCCTTCATTGGCCAATGCATCTTGTACCAATTTCAGCCAATGCCGCGATTTCTCCTCCGCGGCCTTGTCCACGGCTGCCGGATCGAACAGATTGACCCGATTGCCGCCTTCGTTCTGCGCCGCGCGCAGGGTCGTATTGGTATGCCCGAGGATGACCTGCGCGTTGGCGTTCTTCTCGCCGATCAGGCTGCCGCCGATGCTCATCGTGACACCGATCGACTGCTTGCCGATTTCAAAGATGCGGTCTTCGAATGCCTTGCGCAGCGTTGCTGCCAGCTTGCGGCTGTCTTCGGGGTCGCGATTCAAGGCCAGCACGGCGAACGTATGGTCGGCGAATCGCGCCGCGATGTCGGTTTCCTTCAGGTGCCGGCGCATCAGATTGGCCATGTCACCGAGCAGCAGATCGGTGTTGCCGATACCGATCGTATCCAGCACTTGCTTGAAGTTATCCGGTTCGAGCATTAGCAGGGCGTGATCGTTTTTTCCGGCCGCCGCCTTGGCAATGGTGCGATCGAGTTCGAGCAGCAAATGTTGTCGATTGAACAAATCGGTGACCAGATCCTTGGAGCGCAGTGCATCCAGCTCTTTTTCCAGTTCGGGATTGGCGGTCTGCTGACGGAAAATAATCTGCTGACAAGGTTCACCCTCGTACGAGGCTTCGGCGAATTCCATCACCGCGTCGAAGGTATTGCCGTCGCCGCGCTGGGCTTTCAGATTGAGCTTTTGCGGCGGCTTCTCGCCCTTGGATAATTTTTTCAGCAGGGATTTGAAATCGTCGGCATCGTCGGCCGCGATCATGTCGAGAATCGACATGCCTTCGATGTCTTCAAATTCCTCGTAGCCGAATATTTCCAGATAGGCTTTGTTTGCGCGCACGTGCATGCCTTCATGCACATACGCAATCGGGTCGCGCGACGAGTCCAGGAGCGAATCGCAGCGACGCTCGGTTTCGCGCAACGAGGATTCCAATCGTCGCACGCTGCGGCGGGTGGTCAGCGCTTCGAATTCGCGCTTCACGATCATCTGCGTGTGATCGGGGCGGCCGCGCAATGCAAGCGCTCTGGCGCCTTCACGAAAGGCGGTCACGATCTGCTCTTCGGTGGGCGCCGCAGCGGTGGCGACGATGGCGATGTCTTTGCCGCTGCGGTTGGCGGCGTCGGAAATCTGTGGGAGCCGCAACGACTTTGCGGCGAGATTGACCATGATCAGATCCGGCGTGTGATGGCTGATCTGGTCTTCGAGTTCGGCTTCATTGGTGGCGCGCGTGGGTCGCAAGGCGATTCCGCCATTGCGCAGCACGCTGATCTGCTGTTCGGCATCCTCGACCGAATCCTCGATCAGCAGCAGTTTGATGACGCTGTCCTGTTTACTCATGTCCTCGGGCGCTTGGGGGAGAGGCGCGGGCGGGCGCGGCGACGACGGGCAACGACAAAACGCATTCGGCGCGGTCGAGGCTTGACGTGGCTGGTTCCTTTTACGGCGGCGTTGGCGAGTGTGCGACCGTCTATCTGCGTTTTTACCGGATTCGTCCGGGCATTTCCAGACAAACGGTGTGACTATTGCATCAATCGTCTTTTGTCAGAGCGGAGTCTTCGCAGTCGCGCCGGTGATCTCGCGGACCAAGCGAGGTACCAAATAGCCGGAAACTCGCGCGCGCAGCTCCTCGATCAGCCTGTTGGCCACGCTGTCGTCGACTTCGAAGTGCGCCGTGCCGCTGACCCGGTCCAACTGGTGCAGGTAGTACGGCATGGCGCCGGCTTCCAGCAGCCGTTCGGACAATTCCTGCAGAGCAATCACATTGTCGTTGATGCCGCGTAGCAGGACCGATTGATTGAGGAGCAAGACACCGCAGTCCGTCAGACGCCGACAGGCCTGGATCACCGAGGCGTCGATCTCCTGCGCGTGATTTGCGTGCAGAACGATGATTTTCTGTTGGCATTGCTGGCTCAGCCAGTGGCAGAACCCATGGTCGATCCGTTCGGGCAGCACGATCGGCAGGCGGGTATGGATACGCAGGCGGCGCACGTGCGGAATTGCGTTCAGGGCCGTGCCGAATTCCGCCAGCTTCGCATCCGACAGGGACAAAGGATCGCCGCCTGACAAAATAGCTTCGTCCAGGCTGGAGTCAGTCCGCAACGCCTCGAGCGCGGCGTGCCAATGCTGGGACGCGGCTGTCTCTTCCGCATACGGGAAATGCCGGCGGAAACAGTATCGACAGTGGATCGCACAGGATCCGGTTGCGACCAGCAATGCGCGTCCTCGGTACTTCTGCAGCACTCCGGGCGCCGCCCGGGCGGCAAGGTCGCCGACCGCGTCATCGACGAAGCCGGGGACGACTTGCAATTCCGCAAGCTGTGGCAGTACCTGCAGCAGCAGGGGATCACGCGGGTCGCCATAGCCCATTCGAGCGACGAAACCACGCGGCACGCGGAGCGGGAATCCCGTGTCGCGATCCAGCAGGACCCGACTCATATAGTCGTCGAGGCCTAGCATCTGCAGCAGTTCCACCGGGTCGGTCACAGCCTCGCGCCACAGTTGTTGCCAGCGCGGCGCACCGTCCGGTCGTGTGGAAATCGATGCGCAGGTGCTGGCGGGCTGCGTTGAACTGCGGTTAGCGGTTATCATGTCGTGCTCGATTCCGGTCCAACCGGGTCTATCCAATTCCCTATTCTAGCCGCTGCCTGGCGGCTTTTCCTTTTCAATGCAGGAGCGATGCATGGCC
>JBDTLV010000086.1:0-20728 GCA_039934615.1 Tahibacter sp. | reverse complement strand
CGCCACGCGTCGCCGAGTCGCCGGCCCATCTCGAGTGTACGGTGATCGAGTTTGTTGATCTGCCGGCCGACGACAAGAGCGGCGCGCCGAATACCGCCACGTTCGGCCGCGTGGTCGGTATTCATATCGACGATCGGCTGGTCGTGGCAATTTCGTCACGCGCCCTGTTCGACCTCGGCGAAAGCCATGATTTGTTCGAGCGGGAAGGACTTGATGCGTACCGTCGCTTTCAGATCGCGCGAGAAGACGAACTGCTCGCGCCGGGTATCGCTTTTCCACTCGTACAGAAATTATTGAAACTCAATGATGCCGGTGTCGGCGCCCCTCGCGTCGAAGTGATCCTGCTGTCGCGAAATTCCGCGGACACAGGCTTGCGCATCTTCAATGCCATTGAGCACTACGGTCTCGGCATCGAACGGGCTGCCTTTACCAACGGCGCTCCCACGCACGCCTACGTGCATCCCTTCGGTGCCGATGTGTTCCTTTCCGCGCATCCGGAAGACGTGGCACATGCACTGGCCGCCGGCGTCGCTGCCGCGACCATTCTGCCATCCAAGGCGCCCACACTTGCTTCCACGCAATTGCGCATTGCGTTCGACGGTGACGCGGTGTTGTTCGGTGACGAATCCGAGCGGGTCTCGCAACTTGAAGGACTCGACGCCTTTCATCGGCACGAAACCGAACACGCCGGGCTACCCTTGCCGGGCGGCCCGTTTCGCGGGTTTCTTGACGCGCTGCATCGGATCCAGGTCGCGTTTCCACTGGAGTCTTCGCCGATCCGCACCGCCCTGGTCACGGCGCGTTCCGCGCCCGCCCACAAGCGTGTAATCCTGACTTTGCGCTCCTGGGGGGTGCGTATCGACGAGGCCCTGTTCCTCGGCGGACGGGACAAGGGACCATTTCTCGAAGCCTTCGGCGCCGACATATTTTTCGACGACTCCCGTTCCAATGTGGAATCGGCACGCAAGCACGTCGCGACCGGTCATGTGCCGCACGGTGTTTCCAACCAGAACAGAGAGCGATCCTGACGCATGACGAACCCGATCAGCGATTTCATCGTGGTGAGCGAAGTGGACGATGGCCCCGCCTTTGCTGAGGGCCTGTTCCAGAAAAAATACAAAAGTTCCGCGCCCGATTTCGCGCATCACGTAGTTGCCTTCTGGAAGCGCGACGACGGCAGTTTTGTGCCGGCGAGCTATGTGCACTTCACCGACTGCGGAGACATCTTCCTGGCGGGCGGTGCGTGCACCGACGGCGACGTGTTGCGCGCGATGAGCGACACACAGCGCGACTCCCTCGCGGACTACGGTGTCCTGATGCTCGCGACCTTACGCTATGGCTTCGCGCGCTGGGGGCCGCGTTGCGACGCCATCTTCACTTGCTGCGGCGATGCACGCGCGTTGCAGACCACACCGAAGCTGGGCTTTACCGCCACCACCGTGCCGTTTTTGCTGGTGTACTGGATGCGCGAACTCACCCTGCGACGGCAACAGGAGCTTGTCGCAAAAGCCAAGAGTTTCATGCCGTTTTGACCGTTCAACGTTAGCCTTGCGATGCTCCCACGCTCGCCGACTTCCGCGATCGGCTCAGCCAGTTCAGGCGTCTTCGCAAGGATAGGATAAACAATGAGCGATGCCTCGCACTGCACCGCCGATATATCCCTTGTCGTGCGTCGCTCGTGGCCTTCGGTCCGAAGGGATTTCATCGCGACGGGAACGCTGCTCTGCCTGCTCGGGGCGAAGTTTGTGGCGAACCGGTTCGCCGGCTTCATTTCGCTGATGCTGCTGTCGTACGTCGTGGTCATGCTCCCGACCTGGGCGCCGCGCGTCTCAACTATCGACGGATGTCCAGGCGCATTTTCCTGCTGAGGAAAGACGGTCTGGAAATTCGCTGTCCGCGAAAAATGGAGATCTGGTGGTTCAGGCAGATTGCTGGCGTCGCTCATCGGGAGAGCTACTTTTACGGGCCGGCGCACGCGATGGTGTTCAAGTATCTGCCGTTGGCCGAGATCAGCGGCGAACTGGCCGATTCGGTAAGCAACCCGCGAACGACTCCGAAAGCATCAAACTGGTCCATGTATCCCGCACGGATTGCGAGCAACTGGTTTCCGAATTCAACCTCGCCCACGACTTGTGGCGCCGGCAACGCCTGCTGATGGCGCCAGCCGTCCGGCACAGCCAGACCACCGATTGAAGACATGTGCGGTAGTGTTCGCGGCGCGATATTGCGGACACGGCAGATTCGGCGATTTCTTGGCGACGCTGCTCAGTTGCTCAAGGAGCCAGCCGCAGCCAGGGCTTCGGCATGAAGGCACATGTATATTTTAGTTCGGGAGCAGACAACCAACTCCGCTACCGATGAACCGAAATTCTGCGCGTCGCTCGGGGTTCGTACGTTACTGCGTGCGTGCGATCAATCTTGAAGGTTGTCGCGTTGCTTGAATGTCTATCAAACCGCGTACGGCCCCTCCACCAGTCGCTGCGATATCCACCAAATGTTTCCCGCAACGTCTCGTACGCCACCTTGTCGATCATCGTAGGGCATGTCCTGCACGGCCATCTCCAGTGTGGCGCCGTGTGCTATGGCGCGCCGCATCGACTCGTCCGCATTATCCACATAGAGATAATACGAGGCCGGCATGGCGGGATATCGCGCCGACGCTTCACTGAGCATCAGCGTCGTAGTTCCGATGCGGACCTGCACATTGGCGATCTTGCCGTCATCGCGCAGGCTGCGCTGGAGTTCTTCGCCGCCCAATCCTTGCACCAGAAATGTGGCGATCGTTTCGGCGCCGGTGACAAACAGATAGGGAGTGACGGTGCCAAAGCCCGGGGGGAGATTCATGCGCAAGACCTCATGTCAGGTTATGGATTCTGGCACCAACGACCTCTCGGCGCCTAGCAACGCTCGTTTGGCATCGATCTGGAAAAACCGCACAAGATTCGTGAATTGAATCTCGGGGATAGCGTCGATCGAACCCAGTTGGAGGAGTGCTTCCCAGGACAAGATCCGCTGAAGGGCGGGCCATCACACCCGGTGCCATATTTGGTTTGCCGCCATTTGTAGCGGTGATTGAGCACCGTCCCCTATGCTCCACCGTCTGCCCCGAATCGGCAATCCCCGTTCGTCGTGCTCAACCACGCCGGGTACCATCGGCGCCGCAGGTTGCAGGGTCGGAACTGAACAGATGTCGGCGGACATACCTGTAACATCTTCCAGCAGCCAACTTCCGGCAATGTGGCTAATGTGGACAAGCGTCTGCGCGTGCCAGCATTTCTTTGCCAGGACAAACGCTGTCGCCGCCGCGAACAGATTTCAAGGTTGCGCAGCATAGACTGCATCCATAGTGCACATTTTCTGTTGTTGTCGCAATCTGGATTCGGTTGCATATTCGTGCATATGATCGTTGTTGTTTTATCCATACCTGTACATCTGTTTTTTTTCGATGCTAGACTGAAATCGTTGGCCGGCTCTCGCACCAGGCAGGGAAGTTGGCAGTTGTAGCGTGAATACAGGAACGATCGAACGGACGTGGTTCGCTTGCGCGACGATGTTCCGTTTCGAATCTGGCAGGGGGAAGGCCGATGCGGAGGCGAACGATCGCCGTCGTAGGACTCACTGACGACGCGACGCATGCGTTTCAGTCGATGTTGAAAATCGTCGATGGACGGGCCAGCGCGAACTGGTTGCTGGTCGGGCCCGACGAGGCTGATGTGCTGATGGCCGGAGTGAATTCGAATGCGCCGGTCATCGAGCGCTGGGCGCGCACGCGCAAACCCTTGATTGCCGTCCAGGAAGGTCATGCGACGCGGCCAATGAGTCCGTTCAACCTGCATCATCCGTTTCGCGTCATGCAATTGCTCGGTGTGCTGGATGACGTGGAGCGCGAACTGGACAGCCGGACTTCTGCGTCGATGCCGCGCGCAACAGCAGAGTCGGGGGCCTCTTGGGCGTTCGCCGAATCCTTGCGCCTCCTGTCACGCAGAGGCGCCTCGGATAAACTGTACGTTTCCCCTTCGATCTTTGGCCCACTGTACGTGCGTGGCGATTTAGGCGCGTGGTTTGCCAGCGACGAGATCCATGCGCGTCTGCTGCGTCAGTCGCCGATAAGTCTGCCGGCGCTGGAGCGAGCGACGCTTCCCGTACCGTCGGAGTTGCGCGCACGTTCGGTGACGGCACTGGCATGGTTTGCGGGTTTGCACGGTCCACCGGGTCTGGCGCCCTGGTTGGATGGGGAAGCGACGTATCGGCTTCGACGGTGGCCGGATTTCGGATTGCTGCGTGGCACGCGCCATCAGCTGTTGGCGTCGGCCACGCTGGCGCGACGCGCGTGTACTCGGGAAATGCTGTGTGGCATCACCGGTCAGTCGACTCTGGCCATTGATGCGTTCTTGAATGCCAGTTCGATGACGGGCCTGTTGGCAACGTCAATTGACAGTCAGGTAGCGCAAACGGAGCATAGTGGAGGTTTCACTATGTCCACAGGACAGCTCGCGGGGTTTCTGCGCGGTCTGCGCGACCGCCTGGGCTTGTCGGCATGACAGGCGCGGCGGTCGATGAATTCAAGATTGTCTTCACAGGCCCGTTGCGGCGAAAGCTGGATTGTTTATTTATCTGGTATTGGACAAGACCAAGGCAAACCTTGCCCTTGCGCGGCGCGCGTGCCAGGAAGTGGAAAGTTCGCTGGCGCTCTGAGCGGTAGCGCGCGCCGCCCGGCCGAGCGGCGCGCGTACTTCATTGAACTGCGAGCGGCCTCGGTCACGTCTCGCGCAGATGCGAAATGTATCGAATCGCAGAGCAGCATCGATGTCCGGCCTGTTGGTTTGATAGGCGGACGCGGCTTTTGGCGTTTAACCCGGGTGGGCGAATCGATCGCCGAGCCGGGAAGCGATCCATGTTCCGATCCATGTGTTTTAGCGGGCGAGAGGTGGCGACGGATTCGCGCCTTGCGCATTCTGCGCCCGAACTGTTGCGCCTCGCAGTGGCGCTGGTGTTCGTCAGCTTGGCAGCGCCCGGGTTCGGAGCGAGCGCGGTCGTCGGCAACCTCAATGACGCCGGCACGGGTTCGCTGCGCGAGGTGATCGCCTCGGCGAGCGCCGGCGACACCATCAGTTTCGCGCCGGGCCTGAGCGGCACAGTCGTGCTGGCGAGTCCCCTGCTGCTGGTCAAGAATGTGACGGTGGTTGGCAGCGACGGCATTGTGCTCGATGGCAACGATTCGGTTCGCGTGCTGACGATTTCGGCTGGCGTACAGGCGAACCTGCGCGGACTCGTGATTCAGCACGGCTACGCGAGCGACGGCGGCGGGATTTTCAGCGACGGCTTTCTTGCGCTCAGCCATAGCGTAGTACGCGACAACCATGCGTTCGATCGTGCTGGCGGCATTCTGATCAACAGCGGCAGCTATGCGATCGACCACAGTTGGATTGCCGACAATGAATCGGTCAGCGATGGTGGCGGTTTGATGGACCTGGGGCAGACGGCATCGTTCATCACGGACAGCAGCATCACGGGCAACATTTCGGCTGGTGCCGGCGGCGGTATTCGTCACGCGTCGGGGCAACCGTTGACGATCAGCCGCAGCACGATCGCGGGCAACCAGGTCGCTGCGACGGCGGCGCAAACCGGAGGCGGCATCGCGAGTCAGGACGGCACGTTGAACATCAGCTACAGCACGATCTCGGCGAACAAGGCGCACTACGCCGGCGGAATTTATATTTTTAAAATTTCACAGCCGACAACGCTTAATCTCACCGCGAGCCTGGTAGCAGGAAATACGGCGGTGTCCGATGGCGGCGGCGTCTTCGTGTTTGGCGGGTCGTTCAACAGCGTGAACTCGACCTTGGCCAACAATGTGGCCAGTACCTCTGGTAGCGGCGGCATCGGCATCCAGAACTCGGGCGGCGGCACCGCGTCGGTAAGCCTGATCAACACGACGGTAGCGTTCAACCGCTCGATCACGAACGGTGGCGGCATTGCCGTGATTTCCGGCGGGCTGGTGATGAAGAACAGCCCGATCGCGGCCAACCTGGCAGCCACGAACCCGGACCTGCAAGGCGCATTCACGTCACAGGCTTACAACCTCGTCCAGTCGCGTGGCACTAGCGTCGGTTACGTCGCCGCGGATCTTGCCAATGGGAGCCTGCCAAACCTGATCAACCTGACGTTCAATGGTGGGCCTACCAATACCGTCAAGCTCAATACAGGCAGCGCGGCGATCAACGCGATTCCAGCTGCAAACTGCGATGGCATCACGCTGGACCAACGTGGTTACCGCCGCCCCGGCGGCAACTGCGACATCGGTGCCTACGAGGTGGAAGGCGCCGCGATCCTGTTCGCGAGCGGCTTCGAATAAGCCCCCCACTGCTGGCACCCGTCTCGCGGGCCGGGAGGATTGCCGGACCCGCCACGGCGGCATGCCGAGCTGAGCCTTGCGGCGGCCTCCTGGCCTTGTTGCACTACAGCCTCCTACGGCTTTGGATGTGCGACAGCGAGGCCAATCCTTCGCGACCCATGCACCGCTTCGGTCGGTAGGTTGATCCTGTCGGACATTCGGCTGATGGGGGGCGCCTCCAAATTCCGCTAGTGCTCAATACTGCCAAATTGGAGAACAGGTCAAAGGCCAATACGCTGGGACATGGCGAATGATTGACTCTTTTTTCCGTCCTGGAATGGGCAGGCGGAGTGGGCCGAGAGCCTAGTTCCAAATTCCGTTTTTTCGTGTACTGTAATTTTCGAGTAAAGAACTACGCGAGTTTTGTAGCGCAGCGGTGCAGCCGCGTGACGAGTACGGCTGGGCGTGACGGTGCGCGCAATATCCACTACAGGGGATAACCGCATGCCATCCACGACCGAAAAGCGGCCGACCGAATCGCGCACCTTGCATTTCAGCTTGCCGAAGCTGGAACAGGCCGAGCCACTCACCTTGCATGTATGCCTGCGCGACTATCCGGTGCAGGTGCACAACGACAAAAGTCGGCGTGCGGCGCGCGGCGCGTTGCCGTTCATGAAACACGTGCCCGATGAGTACCTGACTCACTTCCTCGATGTGGCACTGCCGCAGGATGCGGTGGCGATGCTGGAAGTCACACGGCCCTGCGTCATCGATGGCTGCACGACGGAAACCACGGTGCACCTGGGGGTGCATATCCCGAGTGCAGGCGTACGTGCGGCCACGCGTCGTCTGGCGGCGATGCGCGGCAAGGCGCAACTGGGCGTGCACCCCAAGCTGAAGCGCTTCGAGAGCAAATTGCTCGCCAGCACGGAAGCGGTCGGATTCGACCCGCGCTTTCCGGAGCACATCGAAACCTGGCAGGAAGCGACCGAAGCGGCCTCGACCTTGCTGTTCACTCACCCCGACCTGATCAACCTGCGTACCACCGACGGTGGCGAAATCGCGGCCTATATCCTGCACGCCTGTATACAAACGGCGCTGGATCGCTCCGGTAGTCTGCAGGTCGCAATCCTTGAACTCGGCGAACTCGGTGAGGACTGGATCAAGACGGTGCCAGGCTTCGGTCCCGACGGCCAGCCGCTGGTCGATTCCCGAGGCAATCGCGTGTTTTCACGCGAGCTCCACCCCAGCGTGCGCGCTAGCGTGCCAGGGGTGCTGGCCGATGCGATACGCATGGCCAAAGGGGACGAATTCCTGCGTGGCGAACAATGGACCGTGCAGTACGGCAAGACCTCGGCGGACTATGCTGGAGAGGCGAGCACCGGCAAGCGCTCGCACTCCCGGCTGATGGCCAGCGAGGAAAAGAGCCTCGCCGCCAATCCGTACAAATGGGCGCTGAAGAATCGCACACCAGGCAGCGGCCTGGTCGTCGATGCGCAGTTGGACTACTCCGCGGCGGCGACGAAATCCACATTTACCACCAGCGACCTGTGGATGCGAACCGACGCGAGACCTTTCACGGAAGCACTGTGCGCTGACCTGCTCGCCGGCAAACTGTTTGTGCAGATCGCCACACCGCAGAATCCTGCGGGCTTGCTGCGCGCGCAATTGGTGCCGACGAAAACGCCAGTCGCCGACCAAGCCGTCGACTTCGTCGCGAAAATGAGCGGCGATGCCGTGGTGCCGGCAGTAAAGACCAGCGCCACCGCGACAGTGACGTGTCGCCTCAACGATCTGCGCACATCGCTGTCCCTGAGTCTCACCGGTACCGGTCTTGGCACGTCTCCGGGCGGCATGGTTGGCGCAGGCCCGGTCGGCGAACGCGGTCGTGAGTTGCGAGGCTTCGCGATCGTCGACGACAGCAGCAACGGCACCCTGACCTTGCGTTGCACGAACGAATGGCTGCGTCATCTGTCCGCGTGCGTGCAGTACCAGGATGCAAGTGGCAACGCGCTGGCTCCGGTCAACTGGTCGGAAAAAATTCCCTCGGGCCTGCAAGGCATCTTCGAGCGCGACCCCAAGAAAAAATTTCTCGCCTTGGTGCCGCCTTGCCGTACCGTCTTCGGCGTGCCATTGCCGGCGGATCCCACCGTGCTGTCGATCCCCGTACCGCCGGACGCGCGTTCTATAGAAGTGTATTTTGGCGGTCTTGGCAACGGCGGCAGCTACGACGCGTCAGTCTGCGCGATTGGCACTGCGGTGACGGTCGTCGCCGAGATGGCCGTGCCCTTTATTTTGTTCATGGCCGGAACCGCGGTAAGCAATTCGAAAACCGTCGTCGATCTGATGGCCAACAAGGATGTGCTGTTCGCGGTCTGCGCGGCGGCGGGTTTTCTCGTCGCCGGTGGCACCGCGACGTATATCGGCACATCGCAGAATTCGACTGCAGCGATCAAGGATGTTGCGATCACCCTCGGGCCCATGTTGCTGTCGCCCGCGACGGCGCTCGGCCAGTGGCTGCTGAAGAAAGTGGCCGAGGGCGCCGCGAATCGCGCGGTCCCGTTCTTCAACGTGTTCACCACCGTGGTCGGCGGTGCGGTGACCGCGGCGCAATTGAGCCAGACGATCATCGAAGTCTGCGAATCGCCGTGGGTCTTCAACGCGCAGATCACCCGCGCGCTGGACCTGTCCGTCACCATCGTCCCCGATCATCGCTATCACCGGTTTCCGGACCAGGCCGTGAAGTACGGCGTTCGCGTCGTCTACGACCGTGGCGCCACCTTGCCGTATCAGGAATTCCAGTTGACCGACGGGCCGCCCTGGAGCGACCCGATCATCGTAAAGTTCAGTGACGTGCCGGCCGGTGGACGCCTCAAAATATACGTATTCTTTTATGCGGCGAATGGCTGGCAGGCCGGGCAGGGCGAATCGCTTTGGCTGGACGCGAAGGGTACTTCTGGTAGCACGCTCGAGGTCAAAGGGCTGGAGATCGAGACCAATGAAGTGCCGCTGACGAAGTCGTCGGTCTACCAACACATGTCACGCATCGCCTATGACGAATCGAAAGGTGGCCATTACTGGCGTCCCACACGCGATCCCTCCACGGCAACCGCGGTGACCTCGTCGCCCCACAAGAACAAGCAGATTCGACGCCTGCTCTCCATTACCACCGCGCAACGGCCGGCGATGATGGCGTACGCGTGGCAGGCCACGGGTCTGCATCTGCCGATCGACGATGCGGGCAAACCGCCGAGCGATGGGGCGATGTATACCTTGCAAAATCTATCCACTTTGAAGCGGCCCGATGCGGCCTATGCCGCACCGAAGATCGGCTTCGGCCTCGCGCCCGGCATTTTCTACGATGTCGCCAGTCCACAGGATGGCTCGGGACGGAATTTCTTCATTGATGCCAGCCGTGGCGAATTCGATCCCGAAACCAACAAAGCCGGTGGCATGCACTTGCGCCGCCTGGCCCTGGTCTACGAAGGCGCCGCGCCGGATTTCTCGGTACGCAACGACAAGAGCTGGGGGCGTTTCCCCCTCGCCCTGGATCGCTACCTGCTGCATCCGCAGGGCAAGGTCATCGGCATCAGTTACCGTTTCAACAAATTGTTTATTTTGCCACTTCCGAATACCGCCTCGACCGATGCGACGGCGCCGCTGGCAACGATGGCCTCCGGCGAGGGCTTCCGCGAAGGTCTGATCAATGGACCCAAAGCCATCGCCACAGGACTGGATGGTCGCGTACTGGTGTTGGAGGCCGCCAACCATCGCATCCAGGCCTTCGACCTGGACGGCAAACCGGTCGCCTACTTTGCGGATCCGGCCAATCCCAAGGGCACGAAGTTGTCGACAATGGCGCTGACCGATCCCGGCGAATCCGTCTATCGCGATCTCGCGGTCGAGGCAAAAGGCTACTTGTACGTATTGCGCAATCGCGGCGATGGGGGCAATCCCGCCAACTACCAGGTCGACCTGTATGAGCCTGACGGCAGATTCCTCGTCTCCACGTCGGGCGTCACGGCCGACAAGATCACAGTCGATCTGCTGCGCAACATGTTCTCGCTGAACTTTGAAGCGATCCTCGGCAAGGGTGGCCGCGTCGAACCCTCGGTGAGCCTGTGGATTCCGCCGGCGCCCGCGGTATGAACGAAATCGCCGACAACGCAGAAACCGCAGGCCCGCTTCCGACCCTGGAGTACCGCGGCAAGTATCGGCTTTCGCTGCGCATCCATAACGACTACGTGCACGTGAAGGCGGAAGGGGCGCTCTTCGAGTTCAGTTACAACGCGGCCGATGCAACCCCGATAGCGCTGTACCGAGTGACCAATGCCGGTGCCGGCAATATCTACATCCTGCAGCCCACGTCGCTCAATGAGGCGGCACCGTACCCGGGATCCTTTGTCGGCGTGCAGGGCGGCGGGGAGTTCGGAGCCGCCGTCCTTTTTTCGGCAAGCAGCGAAGCCACCCGCTTCGTCGTGGAGTTCGGTGCGAACAACGAAGCGCGCTTCCTGTTGCAGGACTTCAACCGCTACATGCTGATCGCCGCACGGCCACCCAGCGGGCCACTGGCGCTCTTCATGCCGCCGAAAGGTTCGCTATGGGACAACGCCTGGTGGCGACTGACGCCCTACGATGTGTGGCGAGCGGACATGTCCAACGCCGATCTGCGCCAAGTCGACTTGCGTGGCCGCAGCGTGGTCGGTACGAATTTCAGCGGCGCGCGACTCAAGTGGGTGAGCTTCAGCGGTTGCGATCTGACCCGGGCCGATTTCACCGGCGCGAATTGCGAGAAGACCTATTTCAACGGCGCCACGCTGAATGAGGCCAAATTCCAGCGCGCCACCCTTACCAGTACCTTCTTCGCCGGTGCGAATGCCTGGGGCGTGCGCGCCGCAGGCGTCAACTTCAAGAGCGCAATCTTTCGCGCTGACCGCTTCGATCCACCGAAATTTGGCCGGGCCGACCTGGCCGGCGCGGTGTTCGAGTCGCAGGACCTGAGTGGCGTGGATTTTCGCGATGCTACCCTGACTGGCGCCTCGATGGTCGATTGCACCTTGACTGGCGCGGACTTTACTCTCGCCAAGATGGATCGCTTCGGCCTGGAGCGTGCAAAATGCCAACGTGCAAAATTTGATAAAGCGAGCATGGTCTCCGCACGGCCGAATGCCGCGCAGCTGCAGGGCGCCAGCTTCACCAAGACCGATGTCAGCGGCGCCGATTTCTCCAGCGCGACATTCGATGCCGCAACCGATTTCACCGAGGCTACGCTGCATGGCATCGAGTTCAGCAATTGCAACCTGACGCTGCCGAAATTCTCGTCCACGCCGAAGTTCTACACCGGCGATCCGTCCGAGACCGCACGCCAGGCCTACATGCGCCGCTCCACAGTACCGGTCGGCCTGCTCGGCAAGGACTGGTCGATGCTGAATTTGGAAGGGGCCACGCTGCAGGGTGAACTGCCGACCGATCTCAGCGGCTTCATCGCCCGCTATACGCGCTTCCCCGACAAGATGGTTCTGACCCGGCGCAAGATCGATTCGGCCGATTTCGAGAGTGCGACACTGATCGATGCCAACCTGGTGGGCGTCAAGTGCAGCTCTGGAAATCCGCCGAACTTCAAGGCCGCCATATTGCGCGGCGCCAGCATGGGTGGCATGGTCCTGCCGGGCGCGATCTTCACCGACGCGAAACTCTGGGGTGCAAACCTCACCGCCTCTACCCTGGTCAACGCGAAATTCATCGGCGCATGGCTCAATGTGGAAGATGCGCGATCGATCACCGACCTCAGCTACTGCAATCTGCGCGACGCGGATTTCAGCAATGCCCATCTCGATGGCGGTGGCGATCGCACCGGCGCCAACTTCTCCAAGGTGCTGTTCTACGGCAGCAACGCGAAGATCAGCAAGGCTACGCTGACACTCGCCACGTTTACCGGCGCTTATTTGGGAAATTTGGACTTCAAGGGCATCACCGGCAGCGCCTTGCGTGGCGTCAACTTTTCCAACGCCTGCCTGGTCAACTGCGATTTCACGCTCACCTCGCTGACCGACTGCCTGTTCGACAACAGCTGCCTGTACGGCGCGGATCTGACCGATGCCGAACTCAGCGGCGCCAAGCTCAGCAACGCGTGGATCTCGTTCAACACCGAGCCACGCAAGCTCGCGCTGAAGGGCATGATCTTGCAGTCCGTCGATTACACCAAGACCTTGTATACCGAAGACAAGACCAACCGCGACACCGTCTGTCCCAGCTTCCGGTTCGGCACCGGTCCGTGCAAAGGCGTTTCCGCCTGGACGCGCGACTCACCAGCGCCTTCCGAATGGACCTACCAGGGACGCCAGGCGAAGGATGCCGGGACGGAGAATTGAGCATAGGGCACTCGCGCCTGCGGTCGCACCGGCAAGCGACCCGAGCGTTCTGAGGTGAAAAATAAATGGATACCTATCGCGTCTTTTTGCATCGGGCCGAGGCAGCGGTTGCGGCCGTCTGAATGCAAAAGTAAACATGTTTCAATTGCAAACGCCAGTCTTGCATGTGCTCTTCAAGGGGTAGCTAGCGCCCGACAGCGGCTTACGTCCCGCGGCCGCGAAGTGGCACTTGGTCGCAAGACTCTACCGCCTTGCTTCAATCACATGGAAGGACGCAATCGCTGCTTCCGGCGCAGGCGGCTAAGCGCCGAGCAAGCCGGACAGCAACTCGTCGACCGCGCGTGGATCGATCGGTTTGACCCAATGCGCATCGAATCCGGCGGCGCGGGACTTTTCGCGATCGTCGCTTTCGCCGCGGCCGGTTAGCGCAATCAGTATCAGCGGTCTGCCGTGGTTCTGACTGCGGATACGGCGACCTGCCTCGTAGCCATTCAGTCCGGGGAGCCCGATGTCGAGCAGAACGACATCCGGTGAAAGTCTTGCGGCGGTTTCCACCGCGATGAGGCCGTCATGCGCGGCGTGTGTTTCGTGCCCGGCGAGCTGCAACGCCAGCGCGAGCAGGTTAGCCGACTCGCGGTTGTCGTCGACCACGAGAATGCGGCGCGAACGTTTGACCGCGACCTTGTCGCGCGTCGCCGGGATCGCGCTACTTTCACCCGCGCGAAGCAATGGCAGGATTACGACGAACTCGCTGCCCTGACCGGGGCCCGCACTGCTCGCTTGAATCCGGCCACTGTGCAACTCGACGATGGTCTTCACCAGCATGAGCCCAATGCCGAGGCCGCCCTGCGAACGCTCCAGGGACTGATCCACCTGGATAAACATCTCGAAAATCTGGCCGATCTTCTCGGGTGCTATGCCGATGCCATCGTCGGAAATCGCGATGCGCACGGTGTCGCCGGCGGTTTCAACGCGCAAGGCAATGTGCGCGCCGCGCCCGCTGAACTTGCTGGCGTTGCTGAGCAGGTTGCTGAACACCTGAGTCAGTCGGGCGCTGTCGGCGTCCAGCAGCAATGGACCTTCCGGCACGCTCGTTTCCAGATGCTGTCCGGCCAATTCCAAGGCAGGACGACAGGTTTCGATCGCGTGCTCAATCACCGGCCCCAAATCCAGCACGCTACGACGCAGTTCGATTTTGCCGCGACTGATGCGACTGACATCGAGCAGATCATCGACGAGCCTGACCATTTGCGTGATTTGTCGTTCCATGACTTCGGTCGTGATCTGCACTTTGTCGGCATCGTCTGCCGAGCGCCTCAGCACGTGCAATGCGCTGCGTACGGGAGCGAGCGGATTGCGCAACTCATGCGCGAGCATCGCGAGGAATTCGTTCTTGCGGCGATCCGATTCGGACAATTCAGCAGCCAGCGCACGTAGCGAATTTTCAGACTCTTTGCGTGCGGTGATGTCGGCAATGATCCCCAGCATATGCGTGGGCTGGCCCTCTTCGCTGCGATAGATGCTGCCGCGCATGACGATCCAGTGAACGCTTCCGTCGGGCCAGATCACCCGACATTCCAGATCGAGTTCGGCATGCCGGGCAATCGTGTCGCGGTAGTTCTTCTCAACCGCTGCACGATCGTCCGCATGCACATGTTGTATAAAAGTGGCAAATCCCCAGTTATCGACCGGCGAGCTGTAGCCGAAGCAATGGTCGTGGCGCAGCGAGCGGCGCGACTCGTCGCTGCGGATATCGAGGTCCCATTCACCGATCTGGGCGGCTTCCATCGCAAATTCGATGCGCTTGCGGTTCTCCCGCAGCTCGTCCTGCGACAGTCGATATTCCGTCACGTCACGCGTCGTGCCTGCCACCGCGACAATCCGTGTACCGGAGTATACAGGTACCATGATGTAGTCGTAGGTGCGGCGGCCAAATGCACCTTCGAACGGAACCTCGCCGCGAATCGATTTACCGGTCGCCATGACGTGATCGATTTCCCGGTCGTGCATCGCGGCATGCCAGGGTTCGTAACCGAGATCCAGACAATTCTTGCCTATCGCTTCCTGCCACGTTCGACCCCACATTTTCAGCAGTCCCTCATTCGCGTAGACGAAGCGATGCTGGGCATCGAAAACGTAGGCGAGGTCCGGTGTGTTCGAAAGGATCGCTTCGTAGAGCAGGCGCTGGTGCTCGAAACGCGCTTCGCTGCTCGCGATGTCCTCGGCGCGGATTCGCGCGAACGACTGCGCTCGAACGCTGTCGGTCGTATCGAGAATGGTGCAGGCAATCGCCTCGATTCGGCTGCCTTCGATGTCAATGATGGGACTAAGGAAAAACCGCAGACTACGCTGCGTGTCGTCGGACTCGCGCGGCAGGTTGAGATCCGCCGTCGATTGCGCGGTGCCTTCCGACTGAAGCAAGCGTACGCACGCGTCGATCGACGGCCAGAAGTCGATCCAGACCTGCGAAGCCGGCGCGCCCAAAACGCCGGACGCGCGACTGCCCATCAGCGGCAGGCACGCATCATTGTGGATAACGCTTAAATCTGCGCCAACCCAAACCTGGCTGGGTAGCACCGAGACGAGGCTCAGTTCCACGGCGCACCGCACGCGTTCGGAGAAGCCGCTCATGTCGGGTAATGCGGCTGTGCGCTGGCGCAGTCGCTGCGACAGCTGGCCCACCTCGTCGCTGAAGCCGTCAGACATGCAGCTTCCGCATCGCAATGAACTCCGGTCAGTCGGCTCAGCAAGAACAAAAGGATGCCGCTAGTCTATCTGGAAAGTCAGAGTCCGCAGGAGCCGGCGGCGCCAGCCCCTGCAGGATCGATTACGGGCAAGCGAGCCCGCTCAGCGAGGTCAGTCGGGTGAGCGTCATGCTTCCGCTCGGAGTAAACGCCGGGTCGGTGCTGGTCCACGTAACCGTGCCGTGGTTGCAGTCAGTAAACAGAAAGGTCAGCGTTCCCCAGCTGCGGCGTTCCAGGATCGACGGATCGAAGTTGGGCGGGAAACGTCCATTGAGCACCCGGCCCCCATTCATCACGATGCGGTTGCCATCGATGGCGCCGGCGGCGTTGATCCAGACTTGGTTGCCGGCGTTGTCGAATGTGAACCAGAACGCGGTAGCCACATTGTTCGGCAGCACTTCGAACTGGAAGCCGTGACCGTCCTGGGCGGGGTCGTACCAGTTGCCGGCCAGTGCGGGTGTGATCACGAATTGACCGCCGACGGCTTGGCCGAACAAGCTACCCGCCACAATGCGGCGAGCGGGACCGCAGTTGTAGCATTCTGCGCCGCCGCTGCCCGCGGCTGCCGTGGCGAGGTTCAATGCCACACGACCGCCGGCATTGGTCAGCGCAGCGTCGGGCGTAAGTCGCAGTTGACGGTTGCTGTTGTTGAGTTCCGTGACCAGGGTTGGTTGCGGATTGCCGAACGGAGAATAGGTGACGCGCGAATCGGCATTGTTGTAGATCAGCACGGGGAACGTGGCGGTATCTCCGCCCGCGACCGAGATCGCCCGCTCGCCAATGACGCCGGTATCCGAGTTGTACACAAAGTATCCGGACAGCGTGCCGCCGTCATCGAAACTCGCATTGCTCAGCGTCCATTTGACGTCGATTGCCGATGCCAGCGTCGGCACCAATGCAAACAGCAGACCGGCGAGCCCGAGCGCGCGCAGCAAAATGTAGGGGATAGAACGGACCATGGCAGCTCTTCCTTGAGTGGGGGTGGAGCATCAAGGTTGCACCGGTGCTACTGAACGCTTCCCCTGAATTGGCATAACGCAGACTTAACGACGTTGCGAGTGAATTGCTGACGCGGCGCATCGTCTTTTCAACGCACTGGCACTCCATGAGCAGCGATGCGCCTGCTGGAAAGTTGCCAGTCGGCGGCACGTCAATCGCGCGGGATGGCGAGAATCTCTGCGAGCTGCTCCGGCGATTTCCAGTGCCAGCCGCATACGTAGCGCGGCAGGTTCCAGCGGTCGCTGTGCATCTCAACCGGCGTCGCGCCGTCACCGAAGGCCGCGTCAATGCCGATGCCGGGCGCGTGCTCCGGCAACCACTGTGTACGAAGGAAATCGTTCACATGTCCAAACGGATAGCAGAACAGGCTGGGTCGGTGTGGTGCGAGGCGCGGCAGCAAGTATTCCTGTGCCTGAACGATCTCGTACTGCGCGCGTGCATCGTTGTCGACAACATGGAAGTCGCCGCGGGGCAGCGCATCTGCACCGGGCGCGGGCAGGCACGGGTGATTGTGGTCCCAGCTATGGTTTTCGATCGCGATCAGATTCGAACGGAGTGCAGCGCGCCACCAGGTTTCGCGGATCCGGTCCTGTCCCGCAAGGCAACTCTGGTCCATCTGCCCGCGCGCAGCCGGATCGGCGATCACGAAGCAGGTCAAGTGCAGATCGGGTTGCGCAGATGGACCGTGTCGACGACGGAAATTCCGCAAACTGTTGAAGAAGCTGCGTTGTATACCATGGGGCGGAAAGTCGAGGTCGAAATAATCGAAGTCGGTGCCATCGTCGCAGGAGAGGGCCACGCAGTTGGTGAGATCGTCCGAGGCGAGCCCGAGCAGATTGTCGACCACCTGTCGCAGTGGCACGATACGCAGGCCGGCGCCGTGAATGACGTCCAGATCGACCGCGAAGGCGATGTGATCGTTGCTTGCGTAGTCGTTTCCCGCGACATTCACCGCGTGGTAGGTAAGAATCGGAACCTGCATCGAGCCTTGGCCGCTGTTTCCCAAGGCGCATCATACGCAGGCCTGCCGAGCGACGCATGCCCCATGCAGCGGGCTCCACTGGTGCCCGGCTGGCGCCAATAAGTTGCGGTTCGGTGGAGCCAATGCGCATCGCGGATGAAGTTTGGCGGGGGCGCGGCTAGAATGCGCAGCTCACTTTTCGCCGCGCAGAACCCGGAAGAATCCCATGGCCGCCAGCACGCTCAATCCGTACGACCTCTATGACATCCGTTCGATGCTCACGGAGGAGGAGCAGATGGTGCAGGACACCGTCGCCCGCTTTACCGACGAGCGCGTGCTGCCGATCATCGGTGACTGTTTCGACAAGGGTATTTTTCCCAAGGAACTGATCCCGGAGATGGCCGAACTGGGCTTGCTCGGTTCGTCATTGCCCACGGAATACGGCTGCGCGGGCATGAACGCCGTCAGCTACGGTCTGGTATGCCAAGAACTGGAGCGTGGCGACTCCGGTATCCGCAGCTTCGCATCGGTGCAGTCTTCGCTGTGCATGTATCCCATCTACGCGTACGGCAACGAAGAGCAGCGCCAGCGCTGGTTGCCGCAGATGGCAGCCGGCAAGGTTATCGGCTGCTTCGGATTGACCGAACCGCACGGCGGCTCGGATCCGGCCAACATGAAAACCCACGCCAAGCGTGATGGCGGCGACTGGCTGATCAATGGCGCCAAGATGTGGATCACCAACGGCAACCTCGCCGACATCGCGATTGTCTGGGCGATGACCGACGATGGAATTCAGGGTTTCATTGTGGAAAAAAGCATGCCTGGCTTCGCGGCCCAGGAAATCCACAAGAAGATGAGCCTGCGCGCATCGGTCACGTCGGGTCTGTTTTTCGACAACGTGCGCGTGCCCGATTCCAGCCGCCTGCCCAACGTCAAGGGGCTCAAGGGCCCGCTGGGTTGCCTGACCCAGGCGCGCTATGGCATCACTTGGGGTCCGATTGGTGCGGCGATCGCCTGCCTGAAGGAAGTCGTGGATTATTCCTCGACGCGCATCCTGTTCAATCGCCCGCTGGCGGCGAATCAGGCTGTACAGCTCAAGCTCGCCGACATGGCGCGACGCATCACCGCCGCGCAATTGATTTCGCTGCAGCTCGGTCGTCTGAAGGACGCCGGCAAGATGCAGCCCACCCAGGTCAGTCTGGCCAAATGGAACAATGTGCGGATGGCGCTGGACATCGCACGCGAGGCCCGTGACATCCTTGGCGGCGCTGGCATCACGACCGAATACTGCCCGATCCGGCATGCCTTGAATCTCGAATCCGTGATCACCTACGAAGGTACCGAGACGGTGCATCAGCTCGTGGTCGGGCGTGAGCTGACCGGTATCAACGCGTTCTGAGATTTTGGCACAGCGACGCAGACGGGCACGTCTTGCCCAGGTTGCTGCGTTGTCGGCCCCCGCCAGTGTCAGCGCTCACCCGTCGCACGCGCGGGAAGTGACCGGAAATATGTCCACATTGCATCGATCTCCACTTCGTCGAAGTGGGCGAACGAGCGCACCGGCATGAACGGATTGAGCGTGCTGCCGTCGGGACGGATGCCTTCGCGCACGGCGCGCGCAAAATCGGCGCGCGTCCACGTCGCCAGACCGCTTGCATCGGGTGTGAGATTGGAGGCGGCAGGAACGCGCGGTGGCGCGCCGGCAATCGGGCCGCCGGAAAAGGCCTTGCCATGGCAACCCGCGCAAACCTGGGCCAGGTATTCGCCGAACTGGGCCGTCGGCGCGATCGTCGTGGAGGGCGCGTGCGGCGTCCGCATTGCCTCAGCTTCCAGTGCAGAAAGCGCGGGCAGGCGCCCGAACGCAAACAGCGCACGGCCGAGTACGCTCACGCGTGATTCGGCGACCTCGCGGTCGACCGGCGGCACGCTGCGCGCGAACGCGACGAGGTCGGCCAGATCGGCATCGCTCATACCGGAGAAATCCTTGGCGGGCATGAACAACGCGCTGCGCCCGTCGCGCCGTACGCCGTGACGAACGGCCGTTTCCCAGGCGCGCGCATCCAGGCTCGCGCCGATCCCGCCGCGACCCGAGGTCAAGTTGGGTGCGGCCATGCGCCCGATCGCGGCATCGAACACCACACGTCCGCCGAGATCGGCGCCATGGCAATCCAGGCAGCCGCGGGTCGCAGCCAGATGCTGGCCGCGAAGCAGGGCATCGGTATTGGCCGGTATCGCCAATTCAGGCTCGTCCACCACGAAATGTCTGCGCAGCGCGAATTCACTGCGTGCGGCGATATAGACGCTAAGCGCGGCGGGCATGGCGACGAGCGCGATCAGAAAGCGGCGGAGCAATGGGTTCATGGGTGGAATCGATCGGCGAGGAAGTCACTCGCCAACGCGCAGGATAGCGGTGATTCGTATCACGAGGTCCGTGCACGATGATGCGACGGCCTCCCGGTTGATCATCGACGGTGCGCGCGATCTCGACAGCCATCTGCGCGACCTCGACACGGCCAGCGTGCCCAACCTTGACGTCACGCGCGACCCCGGCGCGTACGAACGTCAGCTGCGCGACTGCGGCGCGGCCGACACGGTGTTCTGCAACAGTTTCCATTTTGGTTGAGGTGACAACCCGGCATCGCGGCGGTCGCTCCAGGGCGACGCGACGATAAGAATGTCTTATGCAACGGTTTGGATTTTTAAAATAAATCCGACAAGACCGGGTAGACCAGCGGAAGTCCCTGGCCTTGCAGTTTCAGCCACGAGCAACTGTACCGTCGCTTCAAAGGTCTCTCCGGGCGTAGGCTCGCCCGAGAAAGTGAGCCGAGCTGACCAACGCGGGAAGCTATTTGTTAGTCACCCAATTGGCTAAGGACTTGACCGAAATACCGAGCTTGCGCGCTTCCGCCGTACGCTCGAGGCTATCGGATAGGGCCACGGCTTGATTCCTGAAATCATCGGTGTAGCTACGCCGAGAAACCTTGTGCATGGAAATCTCCAAGTGGCGATTCGATTATCGCTTCTTGGGCTCCGTTTCGTGGGGGCAAGATCACCTTTTCCGGAACGCCGAGCGCCATCGCTGCCGCCTTTGGCTGAAGTTCTGGGTGGAAGTAGGGCACAACGCGTACCCTTGTTGTTCGACGAGCAGCTTTGGGGTCATCTGTGGGGTTGAACATGCGGCCTAACGGTTGAGCTGAGCGGCGCGCGCGCCGACGTCTGAGCTTGGTGTACGTCGCCGGGTGACGAAGGGCAGGCGGCTGTTGAGCAGCGCATATCGCCGAATCGAGAGGAAGCCGCGCCTGATCGTGTCGAATAATCG
>JBDTLV010000085.1:0-20736 GCA_039934615.1 Tahibacter sp. | reverse complement strand
GGCGTCAAGGCAGCGCGTGGCGCCTGGATTGCGACGCTCGATGGCGATGGCCAGAACGATCCCGCTGACATTCCCAGGCTGATCGCCGCGCGGGATGCTGGTGAGGCACAGGTCAAACTCTACGCAGGTTGGCGCGTCCATCGCCAGGATACCGGCAGCAAGCGCTGGGCTTCCAAGATCGCCAATGCGATCCGGTCGCGCCTGTTGCAGGACGCGACGCCGGATACCGGCTGCGGAATCAAATTGTTCGAGCGCGAAGCGTTTCTGGAGTTGCCGTATTTCGACCATATGCACCGCTATCTGCCCGCGCTGATGCAACGTGCTGGCTGGACGACGATCAGCGTTCCGGTCAACCACCGGCCGCGCGGCGCGGGTGTATCCAAATACAATAATTTCAATCGCGCCCTGGTCGGTATTGCGGACCTCCGCGGCGTAGGTTGGCTGATCCGCCGCGCCAAGCGCACCGAGATCCAGGAAGTCTGACCGCGCGGGTAAGCGGCAGGCGCGCAATATCCGATGACGCTGGGGAGCGACTGATCTATCCTGCGCCGACCCGATCGAGGAGCGCGTTCGATGAATCGCCATTGCCTGCTGTGGGCGTTGTTGCTGCCCTGGATTGCCCAGGCTGGAGATCGCGTGACCGGCGCCGCGTTTGCGACCCGCTCGGAAGTCATCGCCGCTCACGGCATGGTTGCGACCTCGCATCCGCTCGCAACGCAGATCGGCCTGGATATCCTCAAGCGCGGTGGAACCGCGATCGACGCTGCGATTGCCGCAAACGCCGCCCTTGGACTGATGGAGCCGGTGTCCAATGGCGTTGGCGGCGATTTGTTCGCCATCGTGTGGGATGCCAAGGCCGGCAAGCTGGTCGGCTACAACGGCTCGGGTCGTTCACCGCAATCGCTGAACCTGGCGTGGTTCCAGCAACACGGCTACACGGACATCCCCGCCTTGGGCCCCCTGCCGGTGAACGTTCCGGGTTGCGTCGACGCGTGGTTCGCGCTGCACGAGAAATTCGGCAAATTGCCGATGCGCGAGCTACTTGCGCCGACGGTGCGCTACGCCCGCGAGGGATTTCCCGTCACCGAATTGATCGCGCACTACTGGGCCCTGTCGGTACCACGTCTGGCCAAATACCCGGGTTTTTCGGCACAATTCACGCATGACGGGAGGGCGCCAGCAAAAGGCGAAATATGGAAAAATCCCAACCTGGCGAATACCCTCGAAACCATCGGCAAGCAGGGACGCGATGCGTTCTACAAGGGCAAGATCGCTGCCACGATCTCTGACTACATGCGGGCAAATGAAGGTTTTCTGAGCGCGGCCGACCTCGCGGCGCATCGCGGTGAATGGGTGGACCCGGTTTCAACGCGCTATCGCGATGTCGATGTGTGGGAGTTGCCGCCGAATGGCCAAGGCGTGGCGGCTCTCGAGATGCTCAATATCCTCGAAGCGTTTGATCTGAAGGCGCTCGGTTTCGGCAGCATCGACTATGTACACTTGTTCGTGGAAGCGAAGAAACTCGCGTTCGCCGACCGAGCACACTTTTTCGCCGATCCCACTTTCGCGCACGCTCCCCTGAGCGGTCTGTTGTCGAAATCGTATGCAGCCGAGCGCCGCAAGTTGATCTCGCCAGATCGAGCCGCGAAAGCCGTCGATGCGGGTCATCCGCCCGTCGACGGCGGCGATACGATCTATCTCACGACAGCCGATCAGTTCGGCAACATGGTGTCCCTGATCCAGTCCAACTACCGCGGCATGGGCTCTGGAATGAGTCCGCCAGGTCTGGGCTTCATCCTGCAGGATCGCGGCGAACTATTCGTTCTGAAGGAAGGCCATCCCAATTCCTATGCGCCGGGAAAGCGCCCGTTTCACACGATCATCCCGGCCTTCATCACGCGCGGCGGGAAGCCCTGGGTGAGCTTCGGCGTGATGGGCGGGGCAATGCAGCCACAAGGGCATGTGCAGATTGTTGTGAACCTGGTCGACTTCGGCATGAACTTGCAGGAAGCCGGTGATGCGCCGCGTATCCAGCACGAGGGTTCGACGGAACCGTCAGGTCAGGTTGTCGAGATGGCCGACGGTGGCGAGGTCAATCTGGAGAGTGGCTTCGACTACGCGACCGTACGCGGCCTGATGCGCAAAGGCCACAAAGTGACATTTGCTGACGGGCCCTATGGCGGCTATCAGGCAATCCTCTGGGACGAGAAGAATCGAGTGTTTGTCGGAGCCTCTGAAGGCCGCAAGGATGGACAGGCGGCAGGCTACTGATATCCGATCCCATGGATCGGGCGTATGCTCACTCGCAACAGTGGAGACTGCCATGTTGTGCATCCGTTCCGCGTTCGTTGCCTCCAGTCTGTTGCTGCTGTGCTCGCTTGCACCGGCAATGGCCGGCGTCGATTCGGCGGCGACGCAGGCTCCCGATCCCTCGGCAGTGTCGGTTCCCTCGCAGGCGACGACATCCGTGAGCGAAACCGCCACCAGTAACCCACCGACCGAGGACACTCTCGACGAAGACGGCGAGTACAAGCTGACCGACGAGCAAATGTCCAAGATGGCGGCCTACCAGACGGCCAACGCTGCTTACCAGCATGACCTCGCGCGCGATTTGCGGGAAAGCGGCGTTCCACGAGACTGGGCACTGGCCTCCCAATTGTGGCCGATTGACAGCAGCGACGCCTCAGCCTCGTCGCAGGCGCGAGAACTGCTGCTCGACAACGCCGCAGCTGCCGCACCCGACGATGGACTGGTACAGTGGTTGTGGGCGAATTCCACGTTCAGGCCCGACGGCACCTGCGGATCGGGTGGACTCAAGCCGGAGCGGGTCGAATCCTTGCTCGCGCGCGAACCGGACAATGCAGCCGTCTGGTTGATGGCACTCCATCTTGCGGTAGCCGTGAACGACGAAGGCGCGATCGACGCGGCGCTGGTGCGGATCGCAGGCGCGCGCCGCATTGACACGCACTTTGTCGAACTGGTCCAGGCGTGGCGAGTCGTTAATGCAAAGCGTGCGCAATCCCCGGAGCTTTGGGCCCCGCTCAACGCTATCGATCGGAGTGACGCGCTCGCGCCAAGCTCGCTGAGCGCGCAGGAGCAGGAAGAGTCCCGCATCACCGCGTTTGCATTCATTCATGCCGGCGGAGCGCCCAGTAGTCAAGGCGGACCAGACCTGGTCAAGGTCTGCAATGTCGCGAAAGACAAAACGGGAAATTGGCAACGTTTTTCCGTGTGTGGCGATGCAGCCCGCACATTGACCAGGGCGGGAGATCTCTTGACCCGCCTGCTCGGCTACGACGCACTGCGCGTATCCGCTCAGCAAACGCCGGAGGACGCCAGCGACGAACGCCAGATGCGCTGGATCTGGCAACAGGCCAGCCAGATCCAGATGCAGGCATCGCAGGCGGATGGCGGCAGGGTCTTGCTGACGTTCTGGCGCGACTGGCTGAACGGCAGCAACGAAGTCGACCTCCTGACTCAGCAGTTGCGGCGCGCTGGCGTCCCGCTCGTTCCCCCACCCATGTGGAAGGCATCGACGCCTCGATCGCAGCCCTCCGACGAGGATTCCGACGATGAGGCAACGATCGTCGACTAGCGGGAGCCCTTCCGCCCACCCGTAATCGCGGTGTAACCTGCGCCGCGCTACGCTCACGGGAGAGGCTCGATGCTGAAAGTCCTGGTGGCAAGTTCCAAGGGCGGTTGTGGCAAGACCACGCTGGCCACCCATCTGGCCGCGCACTGGGCGGTTGAAGGCCGTGCCACGGTCCTGGTCGATGCGGATCGACTCGGTTCAAGCCAGCACTGGTGCGAGAAACGCGCCGGTCTAGCCAGCGCCATCCTGCCAATCGATGGAACGCGCCGCGGCTGGCGCGAACGCATTCCCGACGACGCGCAGCGTGTAGTCATCGACACCGCAGCCGGAATCCGCGTCGAAGACGTCGACGAGCTACTCGATTTCGTGGACGCCGTGCTAATCCCGGTGCTCCCGTCACCGTTTGATATCGACGCAGCCGCACCGTTCGTCGCCGAAGTGGCCGCTTTGCCACGGATCAAGAAAGGCAAAGTTGCCGCCGGTGTCGTCGCCAATCGACTGCGCCCCTGGACCAGTGCCAGTCAAATGGCCGTTGAGGAGTTCCGTCAGTTCGGGCTGCCGGTCGTTGCTCAATTGCGCGACACGCAGGGCTACGTCATGACGACGGGCTTGGGAAAGAGTCTGTTCGATTACCACTCGGAACCGGTACGCTCTCACCAGGACGACTGGAAACCGTTGTGGCGCTGGCTCAAAAAGCGCGAATAGCCGGTCCGCCGTCGTTCCACTGCCGGGAAGGCCGCGCACGTCAGCGATCTGGATCTTGATGGTGCTGCCGCAATCTGCTGAGCAACGATGTTGCCAGAGCGGATTTGCGCATCGCTTGCCACATCGATGCAGTGTTCGGGCAACATAGCGCTACAGTCGTCCCGGCTGACGGAGGATCCACCATGCACGAACTCATCCTGTTGCGTCACGCTCACGCGCTGAACAACGCCGCGCAAGCCAGCTCGGATGCCGAGCGTGCGCTAAGCATGACTGGCGAAGCCGAAGCCGACGCAGCAGGAGCATGGTTGAAATCCCACGGCGCTCATCCCACCCGCGTGTTGTGTTCTCCATCGACTCGCACGCGGCAGACGCTGGAGCGCGTTCTGGCGCAGATCGAATACGCCGACACGCGTTTCGAACCCGCGATCTATGACGCCACGGCGGGTAGCTTGATGAGTCTTCTCGACGCGCATGGTGATGCCGGGCAGCTACTCGTCGTCGGCCATAATCCGGGTATCGAGACCCTCGTCGCCCTGCTCGCTACCGGGCAATCCGGCGAATTCCGTGGCGTCCCACCCGGTGGCATCGCCTGGTTTGAAATGCCCAGCGAAATCGAACCTGGATCGGGCCGCCTGAAGGCGTTCTGGTCACCCTGAGCGCTCGCGCCGTGCTTGGCTCATGCCATGCTCCCGGAGCGTCTCGCGGTGCCGCGATCGTGTTCGGCTTCGCGACACTCGGTCTGGCAATGGGCGGCGTCGCAGCGGAAACCATCCCGTTTGACGCGACCCGTTCGCACGCGGAATTCGAAGTGCGCGCCATGTGGCTGTTCGATGTCGAGGGCCGTTTCGGTGGAGTCAGCGGCAGCGTGATCCTGGATTCCGCAGCTCGGAGTGCCCAGGTGGACGCCCTGATCGATGCCGGGTCCATCGACATGCATCGTGACAGCTACGAGGAATGGGTGAAGTCGTCCGAATTTTTTGATGTTGCCAGATATCCACAGATTCATTTCTTGTCTGAACCTTTCCCTCTCGCGATGCTCGACGACGGCGGGGACATCGCGGGGGCCTTGACCGTGCGAGGCGTGACTCGACAGGCCAGCTTCAACTTGCGGCCGTCGGAATGCACGCCGCATGCGGCACGAAGTTGCCCTGTGCTGGCCGACGGCATCATCCAGCGCACGGACTTTGGCATGACGACTCATCGTGCCACCTTGTCCGACCGGGTTCGGCTGCACTTCACCGTTTTTGCGGCCGCATCGGTCGATCGCTCGTGAGTGTACCTGCCCGATGAAGCAGCGCTACTGCGCATTCCCGCTGGCTCTGGTGCTCGCGTTGTTGACCCTGACCGGATGCACATTGAAGCGCGAACGCGTGCGCGCCGCCAAGCAGTTGATCGCGACCCAGCAAGACGCAGTTTTGCGCTGCGACGGTGCTGATGCGTGCGCGCTCGATTCACCGTATTGGAGGCTGATGGCGCAGGCGCGCGGGGAATCCCGCGAATCCGCACCGGTGCACTATGCGAATATTCTCGACGGCGGCGCCGCTTCCCTCGCCTTGCGCGTCCACCTGATCCGGGCGGCGCGCCAAAGTATCGATGTACAGACCTTCATTTTTGCGGAAGACGACGCTGGCTACCTGATCCTCGATGAGTTGATCAACGCCGCACGGCGCGGCGTCAAGGTCCGGGTGATCGCCGATCAACTGTTTTCGATCGACGACACCAACTTGCTCGCCCGACTGGCGCGAGCCCACGTCAACTTCGAAATCCGTCTGTACAACCCGGCTTTCGACAAGGCGGCTACACAGCCCCTGGAATTTGCGGCAAATATCCTTTGTTGCTTTTTCAAATTCAATCAGCGGATGCACAATAAACTATTGCTGATTGATGGCGCCATTGGCATTGCGGGCGGCCGCAACTATGAGGATCGCTACTACGACTGGGATCAGGAATTTGACTATCGCGACCGCGACGTGCTGATCGCCGGTCCGGTTGCCGGCGCGCACATGCGCGCTTCGTTCGACGCATTCTGGGCGCACAAGCGCACCCGTTCGCTGGCGCGCCTGAAAGATGTGAACCAACGCTTGCTGGGTAGTGAATCCGCTGCAGTCCGCTGGTCGCCGCCGACCTACAAACGACCGGCGAGAGTGGCAGCCCTGCTCGCACAGGCGGCCGATCCCGCCTGGATCGATGCGCAGTTTGTGAGTCACGCATTCCGGGTTGGCCAGGTCGATTATTTCTCCGATTCGCCGAACAAGCCTTTGCAGCTGGACAACCGCGCCGATCAGGAGCTGACCCGAAACATCATCGGGCTGCTGCGCGGCGCTCAGCATGAAATCGTCATGCAGACCCCGTATCTGGTCATCAGCAAGCGCGCGCGGCGCGTATTCGCCGAGCTGCGCAAGCGCTATCCCGATCTGCGCATCATCGTGTCGACCAATTCACTCGCGGCCACCGATGCTTTCTATGTTTACGCACTTTCCCACAAATATAAGAAACGCTACATCAAGACCCTGCATTTCGAGATCCACGAATTCATGCCGTTCCCTGCCGATGCCGCGGAACTGGTTGCGGACTACAAGGAGTTGGCCGGCGGCGAAGACGATCGCGGCTACCGCAAGTTCGGCCAGGCACCGATCAAGGGACGCGGCGTGCGCTTGGGCTTGCATGCCAAGTCCATCGTCATCGACGGCAAGCTGACCCTGATCGGCTCGCACAACTTCGATCCGCGTTCGGACAACTACAATACCGAGTCGGGATTCATCATTCACGACCCCGCATTTGCCACGGCAGTTCGCGCCTCGATTCTGCGCGACGCGGCGGCGCGCAATGCCTGGACCATCGCAAAACGACCGCGACCGCGCTTGATCGAGAGCATCAACGGCGCAATCAGCGACGTCTCGACGGCTCTGCCGCTGTTCGATTTCTGGCCGTTTCGCTATGCAGCGAGCTTCGCCCTCAAGCCCGGCTGCGAGGAGCTGCCGACGTCGGCGCCGGGTTTCTACGACTGTTACGACAACGTCGGCGAGTTTCCCGAGGTCGATTTGCCCCTCAAGATGATCTACACGCGCATCGTCACCGCATTTGGTGCCGGCCTGGTTGGCATTCTGTAGCCAACAGGCCGCGTCGCGGAGCAGGCGCTTTTGTCAGGATGACCAATTTGGGCGCCATGCGGTTCGTTCAATTGACTCAGCCCGCCTGCACTAGCTAGTCTGCCGATCTTCCCGCACGTTTCTGGATTGCGCTCATGTCCCTGACCATCACGATCGAACTCGGCGACGCCGACCTGCAGCATTTCATTGACGGCATGCGCAAGGCGCAAGAGGAAACCAAGCACCTCACCGCCTTGCAGGTTACCGACGCCGCAAAGAAGCTGCTGGCGGATTCAGCGGGCGTGCAAGTGCCGGGATTTATTGCCGAGCGTCTGGCGAAGCTCGATTCCATGATTGCCATGGTGCATGACGCCGGCTGGGCGCTGCCTGCGGACGACCAGCAGCGCGTTCTGTCCGCGCTGACCTATTTCGCCGATCCGAAGGATGTCATTCCCGATACCGTGCCGGTTTTGGGCTTCCTGGACGACGCGATCATGATCGAATTGTGCGTGCGCGAGCTCAAGCACGAACTCGATGCCTACGAGGATTTCTGCGATTTCCGCAACACCGAGGCGCACCGCCTCGGCGTCGACCCCGCCGATCACGCGGTGCAGCGCGCCGACTGGCTCGAAGGCCGTCGCGAGGAACTGCAGGATCGCATGCGCCGCCGCCGCCGTGATTCCTATAGCGGCGCCGGTGGCGGCAGCTGGAAGCCGACCCTGTTCAAGTTCGGTTGAGGCCACGGCGGGTCATTGCCAACATTTGCTGCGGAATAAAAAAGGCGCCGAAAGGCGCCTTTTTTATTGTTCAATGGAAATAATCCTCAGTGCCAGTTGAGATTGCGCAGAACGAGGTAAATCGAGAACGCAGTGACAAAGGGGCTCGCGACGAGAATGACGTTCAGCAGCCATCCGTACCAGGGCATTGGCGGACGTTGGGTCGGCATCGGCTGATCGGCGTCAACCGTATCAAACACCACGACGCAACCCGCGATGACATCGTGCAGCGCCTGTTTGCGAGTCGTGAAGCCCGCCATCATGAAACCCACGCCGAGGATGACGTTGGAAATGATCTTGCCGAAATAACGGCCGGTGGCGCGCCCGAAGTCGATGCGATGGCCGTAGTCATCGCAGACCTTGAGGCCAAATGCCTGCTTGCCGAAGGTTGCCTGCTTCTCGGAACTTTCCATCAATGCAAAATAGAGCCATTGGCCGACTATGGTCAGGATCAGGCCCAGGAACGGCACGATATTGACCAGGATCAAGGGGATGATCAGGATCAGCCCATCAAGCATCATGGCCGCACTGCGCCGCCAGAAGCCCGCGTGAATCGCCTCGCCAGCAGGAATCATCTCGCCGTAATCGACGGCACGATTGAGGGCCTGTGGCTGCAGTGGTTGAACGGGGCTGGCGCCCATCGCGCCATCCGCAGCCGGGTACGCCACCACCATCGCCGGTGTTGGCGGTGGTGCAGGAGGAGCCGCCGCTGCATTGACCGCTACGTTTTGCAAGCGCGAGTAGGCCTGCCAGGTGCTGCTGCCCACGGAGGCGACCTCTGTGGAGGCAGGCCAGCTGCCGGCCCGTACGCGCGCGTCCACCAAGGCCATCGGCATCGGGCCGCGGGGCTGTCCACCGATTACCGCGAAGACGCTGCCGCGCTCATCCAGCGCATGAATCTGGCTTTCCGCACCAATCCCACGCAAGCCCTCCTGCAAGCCCTGCAGCTTCGCCAGGTCGGTACTCTCCTTGATGCTTACAGGCGCGCGTGGCACCAGTTCGCCGGCGACTTTTTCCGCGTCCATGCGGAAATAACCCGCGAGACCGGGCCACACCCGATCGGCCTCGTGGCCTGGCAGCAAGGTTCCGGTCAGTACCAGCGCATGAGTTACATTGTCCATTTGTCCCCCAATCGAAAGATGCTGTGGCTTCAGCGTCCGGGTAACACCCGGGAGTAAAACGTCAGACACATGGGATGGCGAACAGCGTCCTCAACGCTCAACGATCGCGGTGACGCCCATGCCACCGGCGGTGCAGATCGAAATAAGGCCGCGACCCGAGCCGCGTTCATCGAGCATCTTGGCCAAGGTGGCGAGGATGCGCGCACCGGTCGCGGCGAACGGATGCCCCAGCGCGAGCGACGAACCGTTGACGTTCATCTTCGCTGGATCGATTGCGCCCATCGGCGCATCGCGCCCGAGCCGGTTGCGGCAATAGTCGGCACTTTCCCAAGCGCGCAAGGTGCACAAAACCTGTGCCGCAAACGCTTCATGGATTTCGTAGTAGTCGAAATCCTGCAGGGTCAGATCGGCTTCGCGCAGCATTTCCGACACGGCAATCGTCGGCGCCATCAGCAGACCTTCGCCGTGCACGAAGTCCACCGCCGCAACGCGCGCATGGGTCAAATAGGCCTGAATCTTGAGCCCGCGCTTGGCGGCCCATTCGTCGCTGCCGAGAAGGACTGCCGATGCGCCGTCGGTCAGCGGCGTCGAGTTGCCTGCGGTCAGGGTTCCCTGACCGCTGCTCCTGTCGAAAGCCGGCTTGAGCTGCGCGAGCTTCTCAACGCTGCTATCGGGGCGCAGGTTGTTGTCACGATCCACACCACGGAATGGCACGACCAGATCCTTGAAAAAACCGCGCTCATACGCGGCCGCCGCTTTTCGATGGCTCTCGTAGGCGAGCTGGTCCTGGTCGGCGCGTGAAATCTTCCACTCTTTCGCCATCATTTCGGTGTGGTCGCCCATCGATTTCCCGGTACGAGGTTCAGCCACCCCTGGAAAGCTGGGCTTGAGTTCGCCGAAGGAAAATCCACGCAGCAATGTCTTGACCTTGTCGAGCGGTGCTTTCGCACGCGCCGCCGCCAGCAGGCGCTGCTGAAGCTTGCGCCCATACACGACGGGCACGTCGCTGGTCGTATCGGAGCCGCCGCCGATACCGGCTTCAATCTGACCCAGCGCGATCTTGTTCGCGATGTGGATGGCGGTGTCCAGGGACGTCCCGCAGGCACGGGTGATGGTGATTCCGGGTGTCGTTGGCGCTAGTCCCGACGACAGGGTCGCCTCGCGGGCGAGGTTCCAGTCGAGCGAATGGTGGATGACCGCACCCATCGCCACTTCGCCAAGCTGCAGACCGTGCAATCCGTACTTTTCCACCAGTGCACCGAGCGTCTTGATCGACATGCCCAGGTTGCCGACATCGGCATAGGCGGTGTTGTTGCGGCAGAACGGGATACGCACGCCGCCAATGATTCCTACCCGAAGTTTGCTGCTCACGTTATGCCTTCCTGCCGTGCTGCGGTTGTCCGGCCACCGATTCTGGATCGGCACTCCGGCTCGATGGCATGGGCTGAGCCCGTGCCGCTTCCCCGACGATAAAACATCGCTAGCCGGATATTCGCCCGATCCATCCATGGAACGCAAAAGTCGCGGCGCCAGCCTCCGGTTTCGTCGATGCGCGGAGTCGCCTGATATGATCCAGCGCTCCGCAACGCTCGCCTATTCTATGCCGTACGTTTTTGATTCCGACAGGCTGGCCGTACTGGCCGCCTCCGAGGCGGGCGCATTTCGCGCAGCCGATCCGTATCCGCATGCGGTATTCGATGAATTTTTGAAGATCGAAGCGGTCAACGAGCTGGTGCGCGTGTTTCCTGCCCCGACGGATCGCATGGCCTGGGACCGATTCGGCGCGCAGGGCCTCGAAGTGAAGATGGGCAGCTCCGACGAATCGCGCTTTCCCGAGCCGCTGCGCCGCGCAATCCACGATCTCAACGCGGGCCCCTTTCTGCGCTTCCTGGAGAAGCTCAGCGGAATCGAGCATTTGCTGCCGGATCCGCACCTGGCCGGTGGCGGGATCCATCTGTCACGCCAGGGCGATCACCTGGGCATCCACGCGGATTTCAACTGGCACGAGGGATTGCAGGCGCACCGCCGCCTCAATTTGCTGATCTATCTGAATCCGCACTGGCAGGCGGACTATGGTGGGCAACTGGAACTCTGGGACACCAGCGGTACGCAGCGCATCCGGCAAGTCGCGCCGCTGCTCAATCGCGCCGTCGTATTCACTACGCGTTCGGACACGTTTCACGGCCATCCAATCCCGTGGTCCGCTCCGGAGGGGGTGTTTCGCCAATCAATCGCGCTGTACTACTACACCACTCAGCGACCAGCGGACGAGTCCCGTCCGGCACATGGGACTTTGTATAAAGGTTACAACGTTTAATCCGCCGTCGTGGCGCCAGCGGCATCGGCGATCCATTGCGGCCACTCGGGCCAGAAGAACCAGGCTTCAGGCGTACGTCGGATCGCCTGATCGAGCAGCTCGGCGAGTGCCTGCAATGTCTCCGGGGCCGATGCTTCCAGCGGCTTGCCGATAACGCTGCGGCGCATCCCGGTGTCGAAATCGTATTCCATCCAGTACGGCACGATTGGCGCGTTCGCGGCGCGCGCCAGTTCCAGCAAACCGACCGGGAAGCTCACGGTCTGATTGAGTAATCTGACCGGCTGTTGCCCGCGCGGCGCGAGGCGCGGCGGCATGTCGATGACGCCAACGACCACGTTGCCTTCTCGAAGGGCTTCCGCGAGTTGTGCCTTCGCTCCGGGTCGATAAGCAATCGGACAAGCGCTCAGCCGTTCGACATCGTTGCCGCGCAGGCGTCCATACGCGTAACGCAGTGGCAAGCCGGGATAGTCCGCGCGCGACCAGCGTGCCGACACAAGCATCGAATCATGCCCCGCCTCGGCCAGGGTCTTGAACACCCAGTGTCCATTGCCATGATGGAAGCCGGCCGCAATAAACGGACCTTGCGCGGGCCACTCGCCCACACGCTCCACCTGTTGCGGCCGCCAGCCGCGACTGCGATGCAACAGCGACAGAAAGAGATCGGTCGCGTCGATGAGCCAGACCAGACGCATACGTGCGGCAAATGCCTCGATATCCACAATGGGCAAAAACTGTGGCGCGACCGCGGCAGCGGCCCGCGCCGATTCGTCAAACGCGCTGCCGGCACGCCGACTGCACCAGCGCAGCCAGCGATAACCCATGCGCCATGGCAGCAGGGCGGCGATCCCGGGTACCAGGAAAAATTGCCACGCATCGGCGAACTGGTTTTTCAGGAATCGCAACACGCCGATCGTCGCCTGGGTCGCAAAGCACGCAATGCTACACTCGCGCGCCCTGACCCTGCAGCTTGCGCGACATCCACGCGCGCAACACCGATGCCGATGCGCGAACTTGTCCATTGTCCTGCCGTGATCGCACTGGAGTTGCCCGCAAACCACCTCCCAGGGCGTACCTGCCTGGATCGCGCCGAAGCCGAACAGCTCGCGGGGTTGCTGGCAGAGGACCTGGCGCGATTGGTCCCCTCGGCCGCGCAGGCGCACTTGATCATCGCGGCCGGCTTGTTTGATCCCGCCCAGCTGTTGCGACCGGATTGGCCGATCTTTGCTGAAATGGCCGAACTCGGGGCAAGGGCGATACCCGACGATGCCCGGCCGCACGTGCTCGCGTTTGGCAGTCACGCCGATGTGATGCCAACGCCCGCGCTGCAGCCCGACCCCATTCAGGCCGGTGCCGCGATGCTGCTGCTGCCCTGGATGCTCTGTGGCGATAGTGCCTGCATCGATGCGATCGGAATCGCGCTGGAACGAGACCTTGCAGTGCGTGGCGAAGTCGGTGCCCGCGTCGCCGACTTTCTGATGCGTGCGCTGGACGTGCGTTTTGAGCACGCGCGCTACTTGACCCGCCACGACGTGTGCGCGCTGACCTGTGTGCAATTGGAACATGTAGGTCTGTCAGCGTTGTGGCAGATGCTCGAGACCGCGTTGCTCTCCCCGCAGGCCGCCTCCCGGTCGGTGTCCACGCGCGGCCGGCAATGGGAATACCGCGATGGCGCGGCGCATTGCGGTACGCCGGATTATTCGACCTGGTATCGCGAGCAAGGCCACGCGCTGGGTTCCGCGTCCCGCGCTCATGCTTATGCCGGCTGGCTGTTCGAACTACGACAATACGCGGCACTGCTCGAAGCACACCGGCTGCCGCTGCGCGTCCACGGCAGCGCGGCGATCGGGCAGGCCATCGAGACCCTGGATCCGCTCGACGCCGCCGCGCAGGCCCCGCTACTTGTCGCGCACGAGGCGCCCGGACTCGGTATCGTCGTCCTTCGCGTGGTGCAATCGACCGGTACGACCGTCCGCGTGCTCGCCCAGGCATTTCCGCTGCGTGCAGACGAACTGGATGGATTGCGCGCGGAATTCGCGCGACGCTATGGCGCCATCGAATTGCGTCGCCTGGGCAGCATCGTGCTCGATAGCTCGGCGACGGAGCTGGATCCGTATGCCGGATGTGTCATGTGATGAGACCGACATGCCTACACTGACCGTCATCTGTCATGGACTCGTCGACATTTCCCAATGACCACGATTGAACTGGTGTTGCTTGGTGTCATCGTCCTGCTGGTCCTGCTGCAGTTCCTGCAGTGGTTCGTCGGGCGCGGCCGCGCCCAGTCGCGCGACAGCGAATGGCGTGGCGGAATTGCAGCTCTGCGTCAGGACAGCGAGCGGCTGGACCGCGTCCTGCGCGACGAGCAGCGCGCCGGGCGTGGGGAACTGGGCGACGCCATGGAGCAACTGCGTGAGAGCGTTCAAGCGCAGTTCGCCCAACTCGGCCAGCATCAGCATACGCATATTCAGGGATTCGGCGTTCGCCTGGACCAATCCACGCAACGTGCGGATCTGCGCCTTGAAGCCTTGCGCCAGGCACTGGTCGACGACGCGCGTCGCGCACGCGAGGAAAGCGCGGCTTCATTCACGCGCTTCGGTGAAATGCTTGAGCAACGCCTGACGCTGCTGGGCCAGAACAGCGAAACGAAACTTGCCGACGTGCGCACCACGCTCGAGGCGCGTTTGAAAGAACTGCAGGCGGACAACGCGCGCCAACTCGAGGCGATGCGCGTGACGGTCGATGAAAAACTCCATGCAACGCTGGAAACCCGCCTCGGCGAATCCTTCAAGCTGGTGTCCGAGCGCCTGGAGCAAGTCCACCGCGGCCTTGGCGAAATGCAGAGTCTCGCGACCGGCGTTGGCGATCTCAAGCGTGTGCTGAGCAACGTCAAGACACGCGGCACGCTTGGTGAAGTGCAGCTCGGCGCCCTGCTCGAGCAATTGCTGACCATCGATCAGTACGCCAGCAACATCGCGACCGTGCCGGGGTCGAACGAACGGGTCGAGTTTGCGATCCGCCTGCCGGGTCGCGGCGATGACGTGCCGGTGTGGTTGCCGATCGATGCGAAGTTTCCGCGCGAAGACTACGAGCGCCTGCTCGACGCCCAGGATCGCGCCGACGTCGAAGCCGCCACGGCGGCCGCAAACGCGCTGGAACGGCGCATTCGCGAGGAAGCACGCCGCATTCGTGACAAGTACCTTAGTGTGCCCGCCACCACGGACTTTGCGATTCTGTTCCTTCCGACCGAGGGCCTGTATGCGGAAGTGATCCGCCGCCCCGGCCTGTTCGAAGCGCTGCAGCGCGACCTGCGCGTCGTCGTGACCGGTCCGACCACACTGAGCGCGACGCTGAGCAGCCTGCAGATGGGTTTCCGCACGCTGGCGATCGAACGACGTTCCAGCGAGGTGTGGATACTGCTCAGCGCGGTAAAAACCGAGTTCGGCAAATTTGGTGGCATTCTGGACAAAGCGCAAAAGCAGATCGAAACCGTCGGTCGCAGTCTGGGCGAGGCGGGCAAGCGCACGCGGGCGATCGAACGCAAGCTGCGCGGCGTGGAATCGCTGCCCGCCGCCCAAACGACCGAGCTCCTCGGTGATTCGGATACGCTGGACGCCGAAACCGGTGAAGGCGACGACGCGGAGGCCGGCTAATCGCGACCTCCGGAAATGTTCGGGCCTGAACCGCGGCAAACGTATCGCGAGCAGCGCGCTGCGATGTGACCCCGCGGCGGCGTATCCTGCGTTGCATATCGAGCCCCCCTCAGCAGGACCGATCATGCGCACGATTCAGAGCCTCGTTGTTGCCGCCACACTTGCCGGAAATGTTGCCATGGCCGATACGCCGATCTACTCGCTGACCATTTACTCTTCGGCGCAACCCGGGCAGATCAGCACCGACAGCCTCGCCAACTACGGCGGTGTCTTGCCGGGTTACGCTCTGGTGCGCGATGGCCGCAAGATGACGCTCGAAGCCGGCGCCGGCGTGCTGCGTTTTACCGATGTGGCAAAACGCATCGATCCCACCACGGTCGCGTTCGAGTCGCTGACCGATCCCGTCGGCACCCGTGTGGTCGAACAGAACTACCAATTCGATCTGGTCAACCGCGAAAAGCTGCTGGAGCGCTACGTCGGCGAGACCATCACGGTCGAACAGCAACGCGGTGATGCTTTGGAGCGGATTGCCGGCAAGTTGCTGTCGGCCGCGGGAGGCAGTCTGATTCTGCAGCGAGACAGCGGTGAAGTGGTCAGCATCGCCAGCTACAGCAATGTGCTGTTTCCGAGCTTGCCCGGTGGTCTGATCACGCGACCGACCCTGGTATGGCTGGTCAATGCGAAGCAGGCCGGAGTGCATGACACGCGGGTCTCCTATCAGACGCAGGGCATGACCTGGTGGAGCGACTACAACATCAACCTGCGCGAACAAGGCGACAATTGCAGTATGGACTTGTCGGCGTGGGTCACAATCGTGAATCAGTCCGGAGGCACCTATCCCGCGGCACAGTTGAAACTGGTTGCCGGGGAAGTCAATCGCGCGCCGGCCGCGCCACAACCCGAGCGTCGCATGATGAAGGCGAATGTGCTTGCGGCGGCGGCGGCCGACGAAGGCTTCGCCGAGTCCTCTCTTTTCGAATACCATTTGTATACGCTAGGGCGGCGCAGCGACTTGCCGGACAATTCAACCAAGCAGCTCGAATTGTTTCCGACGGCCGTCAATGTTGCGTGCAAGAAACAGCTGGTGTTCACCGCGGCTCCGCAACCCTGGAGTTACTGGGCGCAGCCGATCACCGATCAGGGCTACGGTGCGACAAGCCCGGGAACCGTCGGTGCATATCTGGAATTTGAGAACAAGGATACCAACCTCCTTGGTGTACCGCTGCCGGCCGGGCGCATGCGCGTCAATCAGGCATCAGCAGACGGCACGCTGGAATTCATCGGCGAGGACGTGATCAAGCACACGCCGCGCAATGAAACGGTGCGGATCAAACTCGGCAACGCATTCGATATCGTCGGCGAGCGCAAGCAGACCAGTTTCAGCGTCGATACCAGTGGAAAGATCATCACCGAGAGTTTCGAGATCAGCGTGCGCAACCGCAAGAAGACCGCGGCCACCGTGGTTGTGCGCGAATACCTGTACCGCTGGAGCACATGGAACCTCACGGCAAAGAATCACGAATTCGTCAAACGCGATGCACAGACCATCGACTTTCCGCTGGACATTGCGCCGGACGCAGAAGCGAAATTGACCTACACGGTGCGCTATACCTGGTAGGTAGCGGCGCCGGGCGGACACGACGATTCGGACACATTTCCCGTTGCGAGTCTTTACACTGTGGGTCGTGATCCCACCCGGACAGGAGTCGAGCATGAGCGACGAGAAAGGCAGCGGCGTTTCGCGCGAGCAGGCCGAAGATGCGATCCGCGTTCTGCTGCGATGGGCGGGCGAAGACCCTGAGCGCGAAGGCCTGCTTGATACACCGCGTCGCGTGGTCGAGGCCTATGGCGACTGGTTTTCCGGTTACGGTGACGATCCCGCCGAATACCTGCGACGGACCTTCGAGGAAGTCGCAGGCTACGACGAACTGATTGTGCTGCGCGATATCGAATTCGAATCGCATTGCGAGCATCACATGGCGCCGATCATCGGTCGGGCCCATGTCGGTTATCTGCCGACCGACAAGGTCGTCGGCATTTCCAAACTTGCGCGCGTCGTTGAAGGATTCGCCCGGCGCTTTCAGGTGCAGGAAAAAATGACCGCGCAAATCGCACATTGCATCGAAGACGTGCTCAAACCTCGCGGCGTCGGTGTAGTGGTCGAAGCGGCGCATCAATGCATGACGACGCGCGGTGTGCACAAGACCGGCGTCTCGATGGTGACCAGTCAGATGCTTGGCGCGTTTCGCGAGGATGCGCGCACGCGTGCGGAATTCCTGCAGTTCATAGCCATGCCCCACCAGCGCTGAGGCAATGCTTGCCCGTGGCGTGGCTCCCCGATCGAGATCGTTCGACGGGGACGAGCGATGGCTACCTCGCTGCACGATGGGGCATCGCGCGTCCGATCCACATCCTTATAAAATCACAAATCCCTTCGCATACATGTGGTAATGCTCCGCATGCATGCCCAACGCCTGGTAGGTACGCTGAGCCCGTTCGTTTTCGTGCTCCACGTAAAGGCGCAACCCAATTACCCCGGGCGCGGCGCGAGCGTCCCGTTCGATTTGCTCGTACAGTGCGCGAAAAACCCCATGACGCCGCGCCTCGGGCGTCACATACACACTCTGGATCCACCACCAGTCGCCATTGCGCCAGTCGCTCCACTCGTACGTGATGAGCAGACAGCCGACAGCCGCGCCATCGCGCTCGGCGATCCAGTAGAAGCCACGTTGCGGGGCATCGAACACCGCGCCGATGCCGGCTTGCAAGGTCTCTGCGTCGAGATGCTTGTCCTCCGTTTCCCGTGCCATCGCCTGGTTCGACGCAACCAGGAAGCCAATGTCGGAGCGCGTTGCAGCACGGATCAGCATGCGATTTCCCGTCGAGTCGAAGATCATCGGCAAAGCATGCCGATTCGTCGCTGCGCCGCGCAACCGTCCCATCAGCGGCGGAATCCTATACAACGCATCACTCGTGCGACTCAACGGCGCCGGAGCGCTTTCGCGGCAAGACGGGTTCCGTCACGCGCGCCGCGGGCGCGAGCTTCCCAGCTTGCGCGTGAGGGTGTTCCGCCCGAGGCCCAGCGCCAGCGCGGCGTTCTGGCGATGACCGCCGTGACGAGTAAGCGCCGCTTCGAACAGCACACGCTCCATTTCCGCCAACGCGCGGGTGTGCACCTCACCCAGACCGTCGGCCAGCGCCTGATCGGCCCACTGGCGCAATGCATCGCTCCATGCCATCGCTGAGTTGCGCGGCTCCTGTCGGGCCCGTGGAATATCAGCCATCACAATGTCGCGACCCGGCGCCATGACGGCAAGCCGCCGGCACAGGTTTTCCAATTGGCGCACATTCCCCGGCCACGCAAGTTCGCGTAACGCAACCAGGGCAGCCGGCGCGAAGCGTTTCGCTTCGAGTCGCATCTGGCGCGCCGCCCGCGCAAGAAAATGTTCGGCCAGGGCCGGAATGTCAGCCCTTCGTTCATCCAGCGACGGCAAGTGAATACGCACCACATCGAGCCGATGCATCAGATCGGCGCGGAACTCGCCGCGCGCGACTTTCGCTTCCAGATCCTGGTGGGTCGCCGCGATGATGCGCACATCGGCGCGAATCAACTCGCGACCGCCAACGCGGTAAAATTCCCCTTCCGCCAATACGCGCAAAAGACGCGTTTGCAGCAATAGCGGCATATCCCCGATTTCATCGAGAAACAGAGTGCCACCGTCGGCTTGCTCGAATCGTCCCGAATGACGCCGCGCCGCGCCTGTGAATGCGCCGGCTTCGTGCCCGAACAATTCGGTCTCCAGCAGTTCCGACGGGATCGCCGCGGTGTTCAATGCGACGAAGTTGCGCTGCGCCCGTCCACTATGCGCGTGCAAGGCGCGTGCGACGAGCTCCTTGCCGGTACCGGTCTCGCCGGTGATCAGTACGTTCAGATCGCTGGGCGCCACTTTGCCGATCGCGCGAAAAACCTCGCGCATGCTGGCGGCCTGACCGATCAGATCGGCATCGGATGGTGCGGTCGCCGCCGTCGGAGGCGCGCTGCCGCGCTGCTGTGCAATGGCGCGTTGCGCGGCGTCGACGGCTTGGTCGAGGTCAAACGGTTTGGGCAGGTAGTCGAACGCACCGAGCCGGTACGCCGCGGCAGTTGAGGCCACGTCAGTGAACGCGCTCATCACGATGACCGGCAGTTCCGGATGCTCTCCGCGCAGACGCTCCAGCAATTTCAATCCCGACATGCCCGGCATGCGCACGTCGGTGAAAAGCACGTCGGGCAATCGCGCGCCAAGCTCGGCCAGCAGCGCATCGGCATCGCTGAACTCACGCACGCCGAGCTTTGCCTCGCGCAGTGCTGCCGCCAGTACGAAGCGCACGCCGCGATCGTCGTCGACCAGCCATACCTCAGCCATGACTGTCTCCATACGGCAGCAAAAGCGAGAAAACGGTCTCTCCGGGACGGCTGCGATGCACCAGACCGCCGCCGTGCTCGCGCGCAATTTCCTGGCACAAAGCGAGTCCCAGGCCGCTGCCGTCGGCACGACCACTGACCATCGGCAGATAGAGCGTGTCGGCGAGGTCCGCCGCGACGCCGCGACCGTCGTCGACCACGTCGACGCGCAGCGCCAAGCGCAGTACGCGTTCGCCGATCCGCGCACTGTGTTCGACGCGGCTGCGCAAAATCAACGTACCTGCGCCCGCCTCCAGTGCGTTTCGGCCGAGATTGAGCAGCAACTGAGTCAGCCGATCCGCATCGCCATGCAGTGGCGGCAAGCTCGGATCGAAATCCCGCACGACGCGCGGCGCCGATTCTTCGGCCGTAAACAGCGCATGCACGCGCTCCAGAACTTCGTGGATATTTACCTTGGCCAGATGCGGTTTTCCCGATGCCTGCAGCAGTCGGTTTGCCAGTCCAGCGAGCCGATCTGCCTCGGCGATGATCAATTCGGCCAGCTCCTTGAGGTCGGCTTCGGCCACGCGCCGGCGCAGCAGTTGCGCCGCACCGCGCAGTCCCGCCAGTGGATTTTTCACTTCGTGCGCAAATCCACGCAGGGATTCCGAAAGCCGAGCCGTCGCAAGTTCCGGCGCGCGCGGCAGGGCATGAACCTCCAGAATCAAGCCGCCATCGACTATCGGCGTCAGCGCTATGGCACACGGCACTGCGTCGCCCTGGCGGTCGCGCAGCATGACATTGCGCAATTGCACGGTGCATTGCTCGCTCAACGCATGGCGCGCGGCTTCGAGCAGCTCGGCGGATCCCGGCGCCAACTGCGCCAACAGGCATCCCTCCAACCGACGCGCGCCGATCTCCAACAGCTCGCACAGCGCCGGATTCGGCGCATGCAGGTGCAAGTCCTTGTCCAGACGGGCAATACCGGTACTGAGCTGATCAATATTCATCGAAAATCGATTCACGCTGGTGCAAATCAGGTCAATTGCACCAGTTTAGGGCTAAACGAGCGACCGCGCAGGCCTCCAGCCAAGCGTCGGCT
>JBDTLV010000084.1:0-20890 GCA_039934615.1 Tahibacter sp. | reverse complement strand
TCTTCCGCGTCGATTCCGGTGCGACACCGCGTCGCTACTGGCACTGGATGATGTGCGGCGGAGCGACGCGGGACGAACTGATCGATACGGCGACGCACATTCCCCGCGGCCGCCCTGTGGCACAGCCATTCTTCTATGCCGCGCAGGGTCGCAATCCCAGCGCGCCGATGCTCGGTGAGCCGCTGACCAGTTACCACAACAAGGAATGCCTGAGCCTGATTCAGCTCGGCGGCTACTGGAACTGGGGTCCGCCGCCGAATTCCGGCCCAACCTGGTACGACGAGCCGCATTCCCAATTGCACGCGTTCATCAATCCGCAGGGCGTGCCCAACGGTGTCATCAATCTGAAGCCGTCGGGCATGGACGATTACGATCCCGATGCAACCAATGGCATGTTCTGGCGACTGGATGCGAGCCGGCATCCCACCAGTCCGATGTTCGAGCCGTTCGATCAGCAGGCGCCGCTGACCCATTTTGATGTATTCGTGCGCCGCGATCGCGTGATCCTCTATATCAACGGGCGCCAGGCCTGGTGCGGCGACTTGAGCGATCGACCGCTCGCGATGAATTATGGCCTGATCACCTATGGCAACGTGCTGTATCACTCCAGCGCGGAGACCAGCGGGGCCTACACCGGAGTGGAACAATACCAAGGTGCAGTTGGCGGCAGTTTCCACTACATCATGAATACGCCATGGGCTGACACGCGTATCTGGGACGCTGTGGGCCATAGCGAGAAAATCGACATTCCAACGCAGTTCGCCTTCGATCCGGGCGCCTGCTTCAAGCCGAAATCGACTGCGGTGCAGTGATGTCGCCCAGCCTGGCAAGGTCCATGTCTCGCTGTGCAGCTGCGACGGTCTTCGCCGCGCTCGGGCTCGCCGCAGGCGACTGCGCCGCAATCGACCGTGTGTATACGAATGGATTCGACCCCAGCATGCCCGTGCCAATGGCGTTGATTTCGCGCGGCAAACCTGCATTCGCGAGCGGCGGCAATGCGACGGCGAACGTCGATGGCGAATACTATGGTGGAGCGACCTGGGACGTGGTGCCCAGCGTTGCGGCGCCAGCCTGGGTCGCGATTCATGTGGGCGCCGGCGCATCCCGCGCGATGCTCAGCTGGGTGGCTTACCCCGGCAGCAATCTCCCAACCAGCTATCGCGTCGAAACGTCGGCCGATTCGACGAATGGCGCGAACGGCAATTGGAGCACGGCCGTCGCGATCACGGGCAACAACGTGCCTTCGCGCGCGCATTCATTCGCCTTCAGCGGCAAGCAATGGGTACGCTTCTGGATTAGCGCATCGCAAAGTGCGGGCGTGGGCATATCGATGAACGAAATCGACGTGCACGATGCGAGTGCCGGCACCAGCGACACGTGGATGTTCGTCGGTGATTCCATCACGGCCGCTGCGTTCAGTCGTTCTCTGTTCGCGGACAATTTTCCGGAGCGCATCCACGCCGTCGTGCCCGCGTATTTTCCGTTGATGATCGGCGCTGGCGTCGGCGGTACCAGTACCAACGACGGCGTCGCGCACATCGACGAATGGCTGGGAATTCACCCGGAAATGCAGAACTGGGTGATTTCCTACGGCACCAATGATTCGGCAAACGCCGACCCGCAATTCGCTCCCGCATTCGGCCAGCGCCTGCGTACGATCGTTGCCACGCTGAAGGCTGCCGGCAAGACCGTTTTCGTGCCGCGCATTCCCTACAAGACCGGCGGGGAAAGCTATCTGGCGGCCTACAACGCGCAGGTCGATGCCGTACGTAGCGAGTACGCGCTGAACGCCGCACCGGACCTCTATGCCTGGTTCATCGCCCATCCGAACCAGCTCTACGATGGCGTGCACCCGAATGACGCCGGAGCTCGCGCGATGAATCAGCTATGGGCCGAATCGGTGAGACCGCTGTATCCCTGATGACGCGCCAGGCCGCTTGTATCGAGCGCAGATCACAAGGTGTGTGTGTTGTGCCGTTGGCGTCAGCGTCTTTTGAGAATCCGTATCGCTGATACTTCGTTGACGTCGCGTCCCCTCAACCCATTCACCGCCCGACATTCCGCGACGGAGTGCGAGACCGGGGTTTTTCGGTCACTGGCACTCTTGAGAAACACCGCGAACAGTGGCCATCGGCGGCGAACCGAAGCGCATTTTGCGAGAAAAGGACGGCCCCGGAAACGGGGCCGTTTCGCTTGGCTTCGAGGGATGCCGAAGCCGCGGCTGAGCGTTCTTCACGGTAGCGCGGATCCATCAAGCCGCTGGTTTCGACTGCGTGCTGGAGCTTGTGCCCGGCAGGCCCGGATCACATCACCCGTTGCACAATCGTCCAAAGTGCGAGCACCAGGCAGATGATGCCGAGGATGGCCTTGAACGGCGTGAGCTGCGCCGACAATTCGCTCATCTTGGTCGTGAACGGATTCGCGCCAATCAGCGTCTTCAGCAAGGGCATCGCAAGGATCAGCGACAGCGACAGCATGACCAGGATCGAAAACAGCGCAACCAGCATCATGCCCGGTGCATATCCGAACAGACCGAGCGAACTGATCCATTGCAGCAGCATGACCAGTCCCCACACGAGCCCGGCCACGCCCAACCATCCTTCGACTGCTTCCAGTTGCATCAGCGGACCTGCAACAGCGGGGCTGCGCGCACGAATCAACGCCGCGATCCCGGCAAGTCCGAGCAAAATCAGAAGAATGAGACCGATGATCCACATGGCAGGGTTTACTCCGTTAGGGTGAAAGAGACATGGCGATCGAAACGCCACGCGGCGAGCCAGCCGAACATACCCCAAGCCGACGCGCAGCGGAATGCGCCAGACTCGCTGCGATTGCGCCGGCTTCATCGCGCCGCGTCGTCCGCGTCGCGGGTGATACACGCGTCACGGGTACAGCCTTGGAAACGCCCTCAATTGCTGGAGCGTATCCAGCCGACGCTGAAAACATAACGCGCCCCGGACTCGACGCGCGTGACGCGATGCTCGCAAACATCGGGACGGAAGAACTTGATTCGCGACGACGCGAAGATCGGCGCCGCACAGATGAATTCGCCACCTGACCTGGCGCGCCGGATCACGATATTCAGTCGGAAATGCCGACCGCTACCGACAGGGTCAGTATGCGGCGGAACTTCCGAACCTTGGGGAAAGCGCAGCAGATACACATCGAAGGGCAATGGAATCAGCCCCTGCAGCAACAGCATCTTGTCGTAACCGGACGCCTGTCGCCCACGCTGCCAGCGAAACGCGGTGCGAAGGAATCCAGATAGCCCGCTCCCGGGTTTCGATCGACTCATCGCACCCCGCTCTCGCGTGCCCACGATGACAATGGAAAACGGCGCCCGTTCACCGGGCGTGTCCCTTCATCACCATATGGATGCACTTTTTCACAAATATTATCGTTCACCATTGGCGAAATATGACGCAGACACCGGTTGCGTCGAGCACGGCGAATTCCCGAGCACCCCAGGGCTTGCTCTGAACTGTCCGCGCATTCGGGTGCAGCATCTGAGGTCGTTTCGCCGCGATCTCCGCGTGCATGGCCTCGATGGTATCCGTTTCGATCGCAATTTCGGGTCGATCCTTCGCGGCAAACTCCGGGTCCTGCACCAGATACGCTTTCGCGGTGTCGCGCTCGACCACAGCCAGCGTGCCATCCTGATGCAATACGGAGAAACCCAGGCATTCCACGAACAGGTCCAGGCCCTCTTCCATCCGGTCGAAGAAAATTTTTGGAATCAATCGGCTCAACATCGTGCAATTCCGGCAGCGGAGTTGTACTGGATATTCGGGCCGAACCGCAGCCTGGCGCAAGTTGCGCGCGCGGCTGAGCCCTGGTCGAGAATGGCGTGGCGATTCACGGCCTGAACCGAGGCTTGTCACCGATTGCCCTGCCGAGGCCGCGCGCCGCGATACGACTATCCCCCGAACTGCGCTTTGGATAGTCATGCCGCCATCTAGATGGAGCCTGCAGATGTCAGTCGCGATCAATATTCGGCGCACCACGCGCTTCGTCAGGGCCATAGTGGTCGGCGCGTGCGGTCTCCTGCATGCGCACGCGGCCTGCGCTTTGGCGGACACAGAATTTTGGCTCGCGCCTCCTGACGTGACCAACATCAACAGCTCGCCCGGCGGCGAGCCGATCTACCTGATTCTTTCTGGCGGCTCCACCACATCAACTGTCACCATCGACCAACCCGCGAACGGGTCATTCACGCCAATCGTGGTCACCGTTCCGGCATTCGATGCACAGCGCGTCAATCTCACCCCGTTCAAGGCGACGCTGGAAACCCGCCCCACCAACACAATTGCCAATACTGGCCTGCACGTCCTTGCTACCACGCCGGTCAGCGCCTCCTACGAGGTTCTGAATCTGAACAATGCCGAAAAATGGACATTGCATGGTCGCGCTTCACCCGGCCTGGAATTCTACATCCCGCTGCACAAGCACGCGCCGTTCGCCAACGAAGTCTCGTTCGCCGCACCCCATCAGGCGTTCGCCTCGTTTGATGTCGTCGCGACGCAGAACAACACGCTCGTCACGGTCTACTCGCCAGTTCCGCTCGATGGCCATGCGGCCCTGGCACAATTTTCCGTCACGCTGAATCGCGGACAGACCTACTCGGGTGCATATACCGGCAACAATTGGCAACTGCCCAACCTGCATCCCAGCGGAGCAGTGGTCATCGCGGACAAACCGATCATTGTATCAATCAAGGACGACTCGATCCACAATCCGTCCGGCTCATGCACGGACTTGACCGGCGATCAAATCGTACCGGTCGCGGCGCTGGGGCGTGAATATATTGCAATAAAGGGATCTTTGAATAACACCGGCGATGAGAGCCTGGTTGTGGTGGCGACGCAGAACACGACGCAAATTTTTCTCGACGGTGCGTCCACCCCGACTGTCACCTTGTTCGCCGGCGAATATTTCCGAGTCGACATGGACTACCTCGGGACCGTCCCCGGCAAATCCGTCTATCTGCGTGCCAGCAAGCCGGTCTATGCGACGCACTACAGTGGATTCGGCTGCAAAATGGCAATGGCACAATTGCCACCCATCGACCGCGCGGGTTCACGCAACGTCGACCTGCTGCGCACCGATGCGCAAACATTCCATCTGATGGTGCTTGCACCGTCGAGCGCAATCGGCGGATTTACGGTGACCGGCAACATGGCCAACGCGACCATCAGTGCCTCTGCCTTCGTCGACGTGCCGGGCACCGCGGGTGCCTGGAAAGCGGCTCGGATCTCTTACAATACCAGTGAAATCGGGACGTCTTTCCCGGTCCGCATCAGCAACTCGCTCGACCGCTTCATCCTGGGGACGCTCGACGGCAGTGGCACGACGGCGGCGATCTACGGATATCCTTCGGACTATCTCGGCAACGCGGGGCTCGATCTCACTCTGAACGCCGCGCCGGGCACGCTACCCGAACCAGGCGGCGTAGTGACTTACACGCTGCGCGCCAGCAATGTCGGCATAGCTGATCTGCAGTTGAGTTCGCTCAGCGATAGCCACACGGGCGATCTCAACGGCCAAGGCTGCCTGTTGCCGCAGCTGATTGCGCCGGGTGCGTTCTACGAATGCAGCTACAACGGCAGCATCAGCGGGAACGCGCACGACACCGTATCGACGATCGTTTCGGCGAACGGAACCTCGTTGGGCACCCCCTTGACCAACAACGCGAACAGCGCAGTCCTGGTCACCGACGTACTGCCGAGTATCGATGTGCACAACAGCGCTTCGCCGCAGTTGCTGGCGCCGGGCGGCATCGCCCAATTTTCAGTCGGCGTCGACAACACGGGCAGCGTCGAGGCGGTGCAGCTAACCGCGCTCATCGATGATCTGCACGGCAACCTCGCCGGCCAAGGCAATTGCAGCGTGCCGCAGCTCATTGCACCTGGCGCGAATTACAACTGCACCTACGCCGCTTCGGTTACCGGACCGCTGGGCAGCACCGTGACGAATACCCTGACGGCGAATGCCAGCGACGACGAAACCAACGTCGCAAGCGCTCAGGCGACCGCTACCATCACACTCGATGAGCGGATCTTCGAGGATGGATTCGAGTTGCCTTGAAGCAGAACCGCCGACCCGTCTTGGTAGCCCACGTAGTTCAATCGCGACAATTACCCCACGGTTGGGTTTCTCAGCAGGGCCACGACGGCAATCCCGAGCAGGATCGCAACAAGGACAAATCCAATCGTGAACACTCGACGCCGCAGCGGAACAATGTTCGCGCCGGTGTGAATGAACAGGTGCACCACCCTGCTGATCACGAACAACCAGGCAACCACCTGGGCGAACTCATGCGCGGCGTCCAGTGCCCACAGCGTCACGATCAGCACGTAGAACAGGACGGGCAATTCAAACTGGTTGCGGATGTTGTTGTTGACCTGGATCACGCGATCCGGCCATGCGTCGTCATGCAGGCCGCGCCGTGCCTGATCCACAAGCCCCGCCTTCGTGGCCCGCGTCTTATCGATCGAGAGCCGCACATAGACGTATAGCGTCAGCAGCACTTGCGCCAGAACTGGCGCAAAGATCATTTTTCCATTCATGGAAACTCTCCGCCCGTCGATGGCGAAGAATATACGCTCACCGGACGGCATTCACGCAGACGACGTCGATCCGCAGTCGCCTAGTGATCGCTTTTCACCAGGGCATCCCCATCACGTCGCCAGTCCTGCAGTTTGATGGCCGGCAGGAAGGCCTTGTCGTTGTACAGCGCCATCATCTGCTTCTTGGTGAACGCCTTATCGGGCACCACAAATTGCGTTTCCTTGCTGCCCGCTTTCCATGCAGCCTCCCAAAGCGCTGCCAGGGTCACTGATCCGTCTGCCAGGCACACGGCGGTGCGCTCACCGAATGCCGACCACAACGCGGCCTGACGTCCGCGGCCCGGGTTGTCGTCGAAGGCCTGCACAATTTGCAACGGCGGCAAGCGCTTGACAGTGCGGCGCATCAATGCAATCACCGCGACGGCGGCCTGTCGTCCATTTTTTCCAATTGTCGGATAGTCCAGGGTTCCGACGGCGGCCTTGATCATCGGCAATATTTCGCTCGCATGGCTTTCGAGCATGTCCGTCTCGTAAGTCGCATGGACGCGCTCACCACCCGCATCACCGAGTCCGTGATGTAATTTCGAGACGTGCAGCGGCTGGCACGCGTCGCCGACGTAGTGCGCCATCAGGCCGGCCGTGCAGACGAAGCGTTTCCAGTCGTCCGCTGCGGCGTACGCCACCAGGGCATCGAACATCTGCCAGACGCGAAACGGCAGCGCGCCGCGTTTGCTGGCTCCAATGCCGGCATAAAAGGCATTCCAGACGCCAGGATCCACGTTGTCCACGTCTTCACAAAGGGACAACAGCGTCGAGCCGGCAAAATCGCCCTGCCCTTCCTCATCCATGTCGGCGAAATGGTTGGACGCATCGAGCTTGCGCGTGACGCGCCAGACATAGTCGGCGACATCGGCCAGCGGCACGAACGTGCCTGCCGGATACGAAGGCACACCCGCAACGAGGGAGTCGTCATCGAGACCGATCAGATCCGCGTTGAGCTGCATCATCGCGCGCAGTTTGGTGGCCTTCACCACGCCGCAGGCAAAGCGGCCAACCTTGAAGTGGCCGACGCTGCCCCAGGTTTCGGGCTGACCCGTATTCCAGTCGATGATGGGTTCGACATCGAGCTCACGGCAAACGGTCGACAGCGCGGTAGCGAGCGCAAAATCCTGACCTGCCCCACCGTCGTCATCGCCCAGCAAGGTGCCACCCCACTGCAACGCCAGCGGCCGTCGCTCCGATACCCTCACGGCTTCGCTGCGCTGACGCGCTGTACCACTGCCGCGCACTTCGCCTATTGGATTCACAGGTTCGTCCACGAACCACACCGTGCCCGAATCGCCACGCCGCACGCCCAGCGCGGCATCGCCGGAACGGGGACCGATCAGAAAATCACACACGTATTCCAGACCGGCGCGCGCGCGATAGCGGTAAAACAGCGCGGCAATCCTTCCCTGCATCAAGCCACTGGTTCCTCCGAAGGCGCAAACTGGCTTATCGATGAGATCCAGGTCCAGCGACTCGGTCGACAGATCCACCATGGGACCCAGCATGCCCATGCCATACACCTGCGCGGTCCAGCGATTGACATTGTCCACTCGCAACAAGCCCGCATCCATGTTCAGTCGCACACGCGCGCCAGGCCATCCCGAATATACTTCGGGAAATGGCAACTTTCCGAGATCGCGACCCGCGCTGACGCCAATGCGCTGCGGAGCGTCGCGAATCAGCGTGTGCACTTCGCGACCGGACGGCCCAGTCACGTGGCGGTTGGTCAATGCATAGACCTGATCGCCGTCCGTAACCAGACAGCCGATTGACGCCACATGCCGCCTTCCCTGTACGTCCGCGTACAACGGATAACCACCGCCGACCAGTTCACCGGGGAAAGTCAGCGCGGAATCCGGCGACAGCACCGCGCCGCCGGGCGGTGCATAGACGACGCACGTCGGTACAATGCGCCCATCTGGCAAGTAGAGATAGCGTGGCACGCCATCGTCCGGTTGCTGAAGCGCGAGTTCCTGCGGCGTCAGCCAGCGATCGACCAGTACGTGGATGCACGGCCAGGACCATGGTTGCACGATGCTGTTGCGCAAGGTGCGCGCCACTGGTGCACGATCTGCCTCCTTGTGCGCATCCTTCGCATCCGGATCCTGCTTGCGGATCAGATAGCGCCCCACGGCGGTCGCGAACACGTTGGGCTTGTTGATCAAATGCACGTGATAGGCCTCGCGCGCATCGAGCAGATCCTTGAGCGACAAGGCCGAAATCTTGCGATTGCTCGTCTGCATAAGCCCACCAATATGCCATTTGTGGCTATATACACTGCGCTGGTTACGTCATTTTTGCAACGTTTGGGGCTGCGCAAATGAAAAGTCGCGCGATGAAACCTTGACTGCTCGATCGCGCTTTCGCGGCACGATACCTGCGCTTTGGATTCGAGCCATCGTTATCGCCTGCGAATAGGCTCGCCGTGCCGGCGTCGTTTGTCGCAACCGCCCACCGGTTGCCCGGAAATAGACGCTGACGCAACGCGACGGCGCAGCGGGCGCAGCCATCGGGCAATTCGATTGACCGGAATCGGCCAAAGGCCCGGATAAGTGCTGTACCCACCAGGTTTACCGCTTTGCACCCTTCCACAATCAAATTGGCCAGGCGATGCGAGCGCGGCTTCGCGTCGGGGTGATCGTCCCGCCGAATGCCGGCCTAGAGAGCCACTTCGAAATCCGTCCTGAAAACCGTGTCGCTGGACTGGAATGCAAATAGCCACAATGGCGCCCCGGGGTCCGGCGTCTGGGTCCAGCTGACGTGATAGCTGCCCGCACGGGTCACCTGTCTGGCGGCAACCACACACTGCACTGCGCTCATGGGCGGCAGATTGACAAAATTCTCGATGATGCTGAAACCGCTGTCCGGAACTGCGCTGTGCTGCAGCCCCCCGCCATCACCCCACCAGAGGGCAATCAGGGTCGCCGGTCCGGTCGTCGACACCGTAGGGCTGGTCAATGTAGTGCTGCCGGTTGGATAGTTCCGTGCCACGTCGCGCAGGACGTCAGCATTGCGAATCTCGACAAATGGCAGAGTGAGCTCGCCATTCGCCACGCCGCTTTTCACGATGCTGAGCGTGTGACCCGCGCCGCCTGCCGCAGAGATCGACACATAGGCTTTTACGTCAAAGGCCCCGTTGTAGCCATTGTAAATGACCGGACTCCCAAGCAAAGTCCAGTTGTTTCCTTTGTTGTCCGTCGGCCCATTGGAGTTCGAGGTGTATCCGGCAGAAAATGCCAATAGCGAACTACCGGCAGATTGTGTGGCAATCGGCGTGGTCACCGCAGGACTGACGGCGACCTGATCTTCCTGCCCCAGCAAGGTGTGTGCGCCCAACGCGGGTGCGACCAAGGTGCTGGCTTGCCCTTCGCCAGGCCGTGTCGCTACACCGGCGTTGAGTGGCTGCGCCACTGGCACGGCAACGCTTGCCAGAAAGATTGCCAGCGAGCAGGCCGAACAAATCGGCAGTCGCCGATGGCGGATCCCCAGGGTCATCGGCCTATCGTATCGATGCCACGGTGCTTGGCAAGCCGCGCAACGATACCTGACCAGAGTTGGCTGATGAACAAACGCTTCCGACCGCTTTGGTCCGGCTTCATGCACCGCCGCAAATGCCCCCGGCGCCGATTTGGCGGCAACCGGACCACACAATCGCTCGCGCTTCACGCACATCGGTACTCCGCCAGCCGCACGCTGCCGATCGCGTTCCCTGCGCGACTCGATCGATGATTGCGCAGCGCGATGGAATTCAGAATATACTCGGCTGTAGGAATAAACAATTTCCATTCGCCGCAGCAACCCGGCGCACAGTGGCGGTCACGCCGTTGAGCCTGAGTGGAAAATCCGTTCGGGATCAGGGCCGGGAGATTGCCCCGCATCGCGAACCTGCGGCTCCAGAAAGCGGCCAATGACCATGTGGTGCCTGTACCGATTCACCTTTGACGCAAAGGAAGTGCCGGACGTGCAGACTCGCGATCTGGCCAACGCCGTTCACGAGTTTGCCGAGGCCGTCTTGGGCTTTTTCCATGGCAACGGACACTGGGTCGCGGCCAGCGCCCGTGCGCGCAACGGGGCTTTCGAGGTCTGGTTCAATCTCCCGACGCTTCCTCTGGATCCCGCGTTCGAGCGGTTCTGGGCCGAGCAATTGGCGGCACACCGGCTGATCGCAACGCGCGTGTCAGGCCGTTCCTGACTGTATCGCGGCGGGCTACACGCCGATCGAGGCGCATGCCGATTTGCTCAGCCCGCACCGGTTCTTGATCGCCTCATCGGCACAACCAGTGACGACATGGACCGGGCCAAACCCATCGGCCCGCATCAGCGGGCGATGGCTGGCTTCCGCTTCGCAGAACGCGCTTTACCGGCCGCCTGCACGCGATGTGCATTGAGTATCGCGACAATCAAACCTGGAAAGCGCTGCTCGATTTCCGCGCAGCGGCTCGTATTGAGCATCTCCACGCCTTGCCGTTCACTGCGGATCAGGCCTGCCTCGCGTAGCGCCTTGAAGTGCTGAGACAGCGTGGATTTGGGAATGCTCCGGTCGCTGATCTGCAGGAAATTCGAACAGGTCGTCGCACAAGCGGATCCAGCCAGTTGTGCATAGATCGCTACGCGCACGGGATCGGACAAGGCATGCAGGATGCCTTCTACGGTGACGTGTTCTATCGAGGGATGGATCAGCGGTCTCATGGCGCGAATCTTAGCACCCCCTTGACAATTGGTTCAATAGTTCATAGTTTACGAACTACGGCAGTATTGAACTATCGTCCTCGTCACCTCCCGTTCGTCACTCTCCAGAAACAGGAAACCGCCATGAGCAAGCTCCAAGGTAAAGTCGCTGTCGTTACGGGTGCCTCGAAAGGCATAGGCGCAGCCATTGCCAAGTCACTGGCTGCCGCCGGTGCCAGCGTCGTCGTCAACTACGCCTCCAGCAAGGCTGGCGCAGATGCGGTCGTCGCTGACATCGTCGCCGCAAACGGCAAAGCGGTCGCGGTCAAAGGCGACGTCTCCAAAGGCGCAGAAGCGCAAGGCATCGTGGATGCCGCGATCAAGCAGTTCGGTCGCCTCGACATCCTCGTCAACAACTCCGGCGTATACAACTTCGCGCCGCTGGAAGCCATCACCGAAGAAGACTTCCACCGCCAATTCAATACCAACGTGCTCGGCCTGCTGTTGACTACGCAGGCTGCCGCCAAGCACATGGGCGAAGGAGCGAGCATTATCAACATCGGCTCCGTCGTGGCCCGCATCACTCCGCCCGCCAGCGCGGTCTACACCGGCACCAAGGGCGCCGTTGACGCGATCACTGGCGTGCTCTCCCGCGAACTCGGGCCGCGCAAGATCCGCGTCAATGCACTGAACCCGGGCATGATCGAAACGGAAGGCGCGCACGCCGCGGGCTTCATTGGCTCGGACTTTGAAACCGGCGTCGTCGCACAGACGCCGCTGGGCCGCGTCGGCCAACCGAACGACATTGCATCGATCGCCGTGTTCCTGGCGTCGGACGATTCGTACTGGTTGACGGGCGAGCAGTTGCTGGCCGGCGGTGGATTCCGTTGATCGATAAAGTAAACAAGTAAAATCGCGCGCGCAGCGGTCTCCGGGTTGTTGCGCGCGCGGCGCGCTTGAAACCGGGTATCCAGGGAGATGGCAGCTCCCGTCGGATGCCCGGGCGGTTTCCGGCGGGTGTCGCCGATCAGCACCAATTGCGTTGACCCGCCCGCGATTCCGCTCTCAGGCACAAACGCCGTCGCGCCCGATCGCCGGGCGCAGCACCTGACCCACCGGATATTCGTTACCCGGCCGCAGGCACGGCAACGTCATTAAAACGTGGATCACGGCGACCGGTAGCGGCATACTCGCACGCGCAAGCTCGCGCCAGGAAAATCGCCGCCCATGCTTTGTCATCGTGATCTGCGCGTGTGAGAACGGTTTTCCCCGTCCTTCTGATCGTCGCAACGGTCTGCACAGAAGGACTGGCGCAGTCGGCAAATTCCACGAGTACCGATGTAATTTATGTCGGAACCGTGAGCGCCCTGACCGCATCAGCGCTCGGTCAATCCGAACAGAACTGGACCGTCGTGACCGACGTGCAGACTGTCGAATCTGGCAGCTTTACCGGCCGGACGTTTTCGTTTCGAGTCCATAGTCCGGCACGCGCGGGGCTGGTTGTGGGTCGGCGCTATCGCTTCCATGCGGCGCGACGCGGCGATGGCTACGTCATCGACGACATGCACATCGAGGCGCAAGACTAGTCGCCGATCAAATGCCTCTTCGCTCGTACCGACTCCCGCTTGCCTGGGTGATTACCGTCTTCGTCGCGATCTATTCCGGCTACGCGCTGCACGGTATCGTCCATGGTCTGCAACGACACGCGGCGCCGGTTGTGCGTACTGACGTATCGTCCGATGAGCTGGTGCGATTGGGCTTCGCATTTGGCAGCCCACTCGACACCATTCGGTTCACTGTCGGGATCGTTGGCAACGGCGTGGGCGATTCGTCCGTATATGCGTCGTTTGATTGGTCCTCACCGAGTTCGCTGCTCAGCCGGACACGGGAACGATCAAATGTGCGTGACAGCGTCGCGGAATCGTCGCGACGCGTGACGAATCCCGACGCGTGCGCCGGAGTGTCTGGCTGAGGCAGAGCAAAGTTGTACCTGGAGGCGCCCAACATCTCCACCCGTAGCAGCGAAATCAGGATCGTTCGCTGGTGGTTATTCCGGATGGACGTCACGCCGCAAGCCGTCAAACATGGTGCACGACTCCACGGAGGGTGCACGGCATGAACCGAATCCAGGTTTACCAGGATTCCGACGGCAGCTGGCGCTGGGCGATGGCCACTGACGGCTGCCCACTGCGCGGCTGCAAATTTTCCTATCCCACAGAAGCATTGGCCAATCAGGCTGCGTTGCGCTTGACCAAAGGCGTGCAAGCCCTCGCGTTCGATGCGCATGGCGAGTTGCTGAGCGGTGACTCGCGTTTTGCCTACAGCGATATGGAACATTAGCCGTGAACCATGGCGTTGCCTTTTCCAACGAGCAGTAGGCGCAGGTCCACGGTACGTCACTAGCCAGGACGCTTTGAAGTCGCCGGCATGGCGCATCGTCACCCCAGTGCGAATGCTTGGTTCCTGCGGTCCTGAAGCCCTCCCGTGCGAAAAATTCTTTGCTCGATCCGCATGCATCGCATCACTGACCGACGTGAAATCGCTATGCTTTGAGGAGCGAACCCTCAGCGGAAACGCGGCATGGATATACGTCTGGATGATCTGCGCGGTCCCGAGATTGCGCAGCTGTTGCGCGAGCATCTGCGAAGCATGGCGCTGCATTCCCCACCGGAAAGCATCCACGCGCTGGACCTTGGCGCGTTGCGTCAACCCGCCATTACGTTCTGGACCGCATGGGACAACGCGCGGCTGATGGGTTGCTGCGCGATCAAGCAACTCGATGCCCATCATGGCGAGATCAAATCGATGCGCACCGCAACGGCGTACCTGCGCCAGGGTGTCGGCGCGCGTCTGCTGACCCATCTGCTCGATGAAGCCCGACACCGCGGCTACCGACGACTGAGCCTGGAAACCGGATCAATGGCGGCGTTCGCCCCGGCACGCGCGCTCTACGCGCAATTCGGATTTGTCGCTTGTGCGCCATTCGGCGACTACGTGGACGATCCGTACAGCGTATTCATGAGCAAGGTTTCCGTCTGAAACGATGCCGGGCCTACGTCATGCGCACGGACATCCACTGTGCTGATTCAGACTCCGCTCGACGCTTGGGGTTCGAAATCGAGATTACGATTGGATCCCGCGTCAATCGCCGCCGCGCGATAACTGTCTTGCGTCGATCAGCGATACTTGAAACCGTCCGCGCGACCCTGCATTCCGTCGAATCCGGTCAACCCAACGTTCCGTCGTGATTATCCGATTTACGACAACACACTCCTCATCCAGGGCCCCGCTCCATGCTTGAGGCAATCTTTCAGATCTTCGGTGAATTCGTGCTGCAGGTGGGCATTGAGATATTCTTGGAGTTGGGCCTGCATTCGGTGGCGAGCATCGGCCATCGTCGGCCAAACCCCTGGTTTGCCGCCATCGGCTATACCCTTTTGGGCGGCGCACTTGGCGTCGGCAGCCTGTTGCTGATCCCGGATCACTTGATGCGCGTCGGCCCCCTGCGTATCGCCAATCTCGTGGTCACACCGATACTCGCCGGTCTCTCGATGGCCGCGTTCGGTGCCTGGCGAGCCCACCGCGGCCAAGCGGTGCTGCGCATCGATCGCTTCTCCTACGGCTACCTGTTTGCGCTGGCGTTTGCGCTGGTGCGCTATTTCTGGGCAGCGTAAGCATCCTGTAGCGGATATTGTGGCAGCCCGCAGGATGCCATCCGCTCGATCGCTCGCGCGGGTCCCGATCACAATTGCGAACGGATGGGAATCGTCACCAGCTCGGCGAAGCGCTGCGCCCAGGATCGATTGTTCCAATCTTCAAAGGTATATACCGTCGCATGGCCGAGATCCTGCTCCATGACCTCGGTCATCTGCTGCGCAAATCCGCTGTCGTAGATGTTCAAACTCGCTTCGTCGTTGAGTTCGAACGAGCGCATGTCGAAGTTGGTGGATCCGACTGAGACCATCGAACCATCGAAGATCAGCATCTTGCAGTGAAGCATGGTGGGCTCATAGACATGGATGCCAATACCCGCCTGCAGCAGGGGTCCCCAGGTACGCTTGCTGGCAATACGCACAGTGTCCGAATCGATATGCTTGTCGGGCAGCAGAATGCGAATGCGCACGCCGCGTTGATGGGCGCGCAACAGCTCTTCGGTCATGAGCGCATCGGGCACGAAGTAGGCTGCCTCAATGTCGATGGACTTTTGTGCGGCGGAAATCGCCGCCAGATACATGAGGCGCATGCTTGCGCTACCACCCGCAGGCGAGCTGGTGAACAGATGCATGTCCTGCTCGCCGACCGGCTGGAGCGGCGGGAAGTAGCGCTCGCCATGCAGCACTTTGCCCGTGGTCTTGATCCAGTTATAGAGGAACGCCGCCTGCATTTGTGCGACCACCGGGCCTTCGACCCGAAAATGCATGTCACGCCAGTGATCGGGGTCCTGCGCGTGTCCGGTCCACTCGTCGGCAATGCCGACGCCGCCAGTAAAGCCAATGCTACCGTCGACGATCAATACCTTGCGGTGGGTACGATTATTCATTCGTCCCGGTGTGTACCAATGCAGTGGATGGTAGCGCTGGACTTCGATGCCCGCCTCCATCATGCGTGCGAGGAGTTCGGGCTTCATCTTCGCGCTGCCGAGCCAGTCGAGCATCACGTGCACCTTCACACCAGCCTTGGCGCGATCGATCAGTGCGTCCGCGAATTCGTCACCGGTACGACCCGCCCAGTAGATGTAGGTCTCGAACGTGATGCTGTGCTGCGCGGCGGCGATCGCCTGCAGCATTGCCGGAAAGATCTGATCCCCATTCTGCAAGGCGGTGATGCGATTGCCCGCTACGATCGCCGGACCCAGCAAGGCGCTCATCTCCCGTCGAAACTGCAAATCCTCAATGTTGAACAAATGTTCGATGCGCTGGCTGACCGTCTTCTCCGGACGCTGAAAATTCATTGCGACCAGCACGACAGCAAGGGTCACCAGCACCGTCATGAACACCGTCCGCCATCGGGAATGGTTGCCTGCCTTGCCGGTTCGCTTCATGTGCACACCATCCGTGGACCCGCATCTTGTGTACGCCTCCCGGGGTTAACCGCAGTGCAATGGCGGCGAAATGGCTCGTTGATGGTCATGCTGCGCAGTGTGCGGGGCGCCGCTTATGTTCGATTCGGCGGTCGCGCTCGTTCCACGACAGGTGGCCCCGAGCGGTTTTCGTCGGCATCTGAAATCTCACCCTGCGGCGTAGCCATGCCCCACTCCCCACTTCTGCTGCAGATCGCGATAGGCGCCGTGTTTCTGGTGGTCATGCCCTTGGCGTATCGCTCCTTCCTGCGCAGCGATGCCTACCTCCTTGCCATTGCGCGACTGCAAGCCAGTTCGCAAGTTTCCCGCGAACTGGGAGGCCCGCTCGCGTTCGGCTGGCCTTCGGGGGAAATTGAGAAATTGAGCGGCGGCGGTGGCGAGGCCACGCTGTCGTTTCGGGTGCGGGGCCGAAATCATCGCGGCAAGATTTTCGTTGAGGCGCGCAGGGAGCTCCACGAATGGCACCTGACCAGTCTCGCGTTGCAACTTCACGGCACGGTGCGACGCATCGAAATCCGCAGCTGACGGACGACTCCGTACAAAAATAGGATCTATCCACTTTATTATTCAGCGAGTCGCCCCTCTTCGCGCAGACTCACCGGATCGCCCTGCTCCGCTTCAGTGCGAATTCAAGGCGTAGTCGTCGTCGCCCGATCCGATCAGCGTGACGATCGGGCTGGGATTGGTGGTCGTGACAGTCGTGATCCCGTTGACGATCGCATAGATCGTCCACTGCGATGCCGCACTGACCAGCCCGCTGCCGTTGGAGTCAACGACCGTGAAGATCTGCACCGGCGTTCCAGGTTCCACCAGCTTGATTTGAACCGGATTGCGCCGGGAGTTTTCGCACACGATGGCGGACAACTCGGTGGCAGGGCGCTGCACCAACTGGAAATCGAAGTATCCATTTTCCTCGAGAATCTGTGCGAGCAGCGTCGTCGCAGTCCCGGAGAAATTCAACTCGTTCGACGTGAGGCTGAAATGGCCCATCGTGATGACGGATTGCGCCGTGTAGTTGCTGCCCGACGGAATGATCGCCTGACCGCCCGCATGAATACCGACACGGGCAATCTGGTTCATGCCCTGACTCAGGCGGAACTCGGCCTTGGGAGCGACCTCGGCGGCGATGGCGTAGATCAGAGTAATGCTCGACATGTGGATTTATCTGCGGGTGGCCGTGACGCGGACGAATGAAGAATTGCCATTGGCCAAGCGGGCGACGGCGGCAAGAACCATCACGTCAGACGATCCGGCCCAAGTGTCGATCGATCGGCAAATATCAGTCGCCCCCTTAGCCGGGACCCATCGTCGATGCGATAGGCCCCGGCCCGCAAGAATGGCGGCTCGCCTCAGTCTTCGCTGCCGTCGCGGAAAATGGCGTCCGGCGCCTGGTTCAATTCCCAAATTCCACTATTGCTTCCGACGACGATACGCCGTTGGTCCTGCGGATCCCGTTGAACGGCACCTACCAAGTCCGCAGCCAATCCACTGTGCAGAGCCGACCACGTGGTTCCTCCGTCCTCGCTGCGGTACACGCAGCCCTGCGCCCCATCCGTTGCGCTGCCAGTCGCGTAGATCACGTCAGTCGCAACCGGGTCCACCTGCATTGCACGCACCAGACAGTGATCCAGACCGACGCTGCTTTCCGACCAGTTCGCGCCGCCGTCGATGGTCTTGAAAACCCGACTCGGCAACAGGTTGCCTGGTGGCGTTGCGGCCGCCCAGAGCACGCCGCTGCGTCGCGGGTGCGCCACCATCGCGAACACGTCCTGCGCGGTCTGCGTGGAGCCGCTGCGCAACGGCAAGCCGTTGCCACGTGGCTGCCACGACAGGCCACCGTCGTCACTGCGAAACACGCCGTTCGGTATGGTCGCCGTAGGCGGCGAACCGTCATCGGTGCCGATTTCCGCAAAGGTACCAATGTAGAGGATTTGCCGATCATGCGGGTCAATCGTCAGGGATAGCGGCGTGGCAGACTGGTAAGTCAGGCCGTCGTATTCGTCAGGAAGCCCGGATGAACGATCGAACCAACTCGCGCCTGCATCGTCGCTGCGTACAACCCGGAACGCACCGCCGCGCCCTGAGGCAGTCGCATACAGCGTCTGGAGTGGCGTGCTGCAGGCAATCCCCGGCAGCGCACCAACACAGGAACGTGGATCGAGGACGATGTTGCGCACAGCGCCGATGCGATGATCCAGTCCGAATCCGAGCCCCATGTCGGCGGCGTTCCAGGTCGTCCCGCCATCCGTACTTTTATAGATACCGCCATTTTGTACCGCAATCGGCAGCGACCGACCCACGGCGTATACGTGGGTTGTCGCGACATTTGCAGCGGTGGTCGGATCGAATGAAACCGCTCGCACGTAGGTGGCGAGTTCGCCCAGACTGCTGGTCCAACTGCCGCCACGATCGCTGCTCGAAAGCAGCGAAGGTGACTGATTGCCACTGTTGGCGTCGATGAACATACCGCCGATCAATCGTTGCGGGTCGACCGGGTGCGCAGCGACGCTTCGCACCGGCGTGGAGCGCAAACCAGAATTGCGAGCGTTCCAGGTGGTCCCGTTATCCTCGCTGGCGATCACGCCCGAGCCTGCGCTGCCTAACCAGAAGCGCGCGGGCCCGGCCCCATTCGGTTGCACTGCCAGCGCTGTGACGCGGGTGCGAACGGGAATACCGATCGGAACTGGCGTCTGCGTCAGACCACTGTTGGTCGACACTGCCAGTTGTCCGTCGCGGCCCACCAGGATTTTTCCCGGCGCCGAGTCATCCACTGCCAGCTTGGTGATTCCGCTTGCACCCAATGGGCCTGCCCAGACCCCACCGCCATTGTCCGTGCGCCAGAGATTTCCGTTCACAATGGCATAGATAACATTGTTCGGAGCAAAGCGGATATCGTTGATTTCGACCGTGCCGGGCGGTACAGAAAGCGGCACGAACGTCGCGCCAGCGTTGCCGCTGAACAAGAGCTGCGGCGGATCAGTCACGGTTGCGACGAGCAGATGCGCGGCATTCAACGGATCCAGCTGGATCGCCGCGACGCTCATCGAAGTACTGCTGACCGGCGCGAATGAAGTACCTCCATCGACGCTCTTGAGCAAATCGCCCGTGGAAGTCGCCAAAAGCAACTGGCCGACGCTGCCGGGCAGATCGATCAGGCTCACGACGTCGGCCACACTCGTATAGCCCGTGGCGGTCCAGCTTTCGGCCGAGTTGCTGCTGCGATAGACCCGGCCGATTTCGTCACAGAGATACAACGTCGTCGTCTGATCGCGGTCCAGGATCAGGCGCTGGCCGCGATCGCTGCGGCTGATCGTGCCGAGCAAACCCGTTTCGGCGCGGCTCCAATGCGCGCCGCTATCGGCGGATCGAAATACTCCGCCGTCGCCAACGGCATAGACGCGCGCCGGATCCGCCGGACTGGCCAACACGTCGACGATGCTTCCACCGTCTGGACCGAGCGAAATCCAAGTTCCGGCGTCGGCGCGATGGCCGAACATCGAACACACCGCAAAACACAGCACTGCACTGGCGCGAGCCAAAGCCATGAGACAGATCCTTGTTTGATCAATAGACAGGAAAATCCCCTGTCGACGAAGACCTTCGTCGACGGCGCGCAACATCGCACAGAAAACGTAAGTTTCTATTAAAAAATATTTGTCTCAATGTTAAGACCACAAACATTCCTGCTCCCGAGCGGGGAATCGGCGACAGGGCGCAAGACAGCAACGCCCGCAACGAGCGCCGCGAACGCCAGAATCCGACCGGTCGAATGGATAGCGCAACACTGACCCAGCTACCGACATCTGCAGCAATGGAGAAATCGCCGAAAGCGAAGATGGAACGACGGCGCCGGTCCCTAGTGCGACGAACCTTGCTTGCGGCACGTCGATAGACCGATTGCCGCGTATAGGCGGCGAGTCGAATCAGGAGGGTTGACCTACTCCATCCCGGCACGGGATGGGCAGGCCCGGCTTCCATTCCAACGGAACGCCGGCGCATCACCGACGAAGGTCACGCTCGGACCGATCCATCGGATAGGAAATTTCCTACGCCGCGACGCGTACAAACCCTGACGACAGCCCTGCACCGTTACACCATCCTGAGCGCGCCCCGACGACCGGGCGCGACGAAGGCATGGATGCCCAGGAAAAAGCGATGCGGAGTCCGACAGGGATGGAAAGCACCGGCACGGCGTCCATCACCTCAGGATCCGCCCCATGCGCAACGAAGCACGCAAGACGCTCTCACAGATCCACACGATCAATCGACTCGAACACTACGTGAAATGTGCGCGCATGGAATTAGCGAGCTGTCCGCACAACGAACTGCTGCGCGAATTCATCCGCATCAACGAGAAGCTGATCGAAGAAGAACGCAGCAAGATTTCCGACGTGGCGTGACGCCACGCGGCGCCAGGTCTGCCGATCACGGTGGACTTGATACTTCGCAAAGAATACAAAGATCCTTTGTCACACTGGTGCCCCGGGCCGGACTCGAACCGGCATGACCTTGCGGTCGAGAGATTTTA
>JBDTLV010000083.1:0-20961 GCA_039934615.1 Tahibacter sp. | reverse complement strand
TGGCAATCCCGTTCGTTTGCCATCCATGGCCTCACGGGATAAGGCCATCCATGGCCAAAAAAAAAGCCGCATTGCTGCGGCTTGGAGGAGGTGAAACGGTGGAAGGGTTTTACATCAGGCGGCCTCGGCCAGGACTACGCGGGGAGCCTTTGCAAACCGTGCGCCCACGGTTTTGCGCAGCGCTTCCAGTCCCTGGTTACGGCCCACGTCCTTGAGCAATCGATAGCATTGCAGGGAGGCGCTCATGACGTCCGAGCCGAGCGCGGTTTCTGTATCCGCGGCACGTTCGCTGAGTCGTATCAGACGGGCGAACAAGGGTCGCAGTTGGTCCAGCGCCAGCAGATCCGCCTGGGCATCCGCCACGGAGACACGCGGCGGAATCATCTGCGGGTTCTGGTCCGCGAGGACCAACGATTGTCGACAGAATTGCTCCGACTTTGCCCCCATCTTCGTCAGGGATCGACGCTGTTCCACCGGCAACGCAATCAGTCCGCTGAACTGGGCCTCCAGTTCCGACAATGCTGTATTCATAGCGGACAGCTGCGCTTCGGTGTACGACAGGGAAACAAGATTCTGCGACATGGACACTCTCCTGATTGGCTACCCAAAGATCCGCCCGCATACCCCAATGGCCTGCGGTCGGTGAAGCGCCCGGTTCCTTTTCCCCGCCGCGGACTTGGGAGTGGCGTCGGAGATCAGAAGCTGGGCCGTGCCTCGCGGCACCGAAGTATTAGACGCTTCGGCTATCTCAAATCCTGCGACGCCTCCGACGCGGTCGACGCTGCAGCGACGAGACATTGTTCATTTTTTGCCGGTGCCCGCGTCGGGGCATCGATGCCGCTGCGATAAACAGGCTCTGCCGCGCAGTCGGCGCTGGTCGGGCGGCTGTCGGCAGGGTCCATCGGCTGCGAATCGGCATGGCCGGAAACCCCGGCCTTTCCGGTTTGTTAGGGCAAGGCGGCCCCGGATGGGCGGCGAACGGAATGAACCATGCGCTCAGTTTCCGAACGGCGCGGCCTGCGCCGGATGATCCGCTGCATCGCCGCCGCAGGGATGCTCATCTGCACCGGCGCACAGGCGCTGGATGGTGATTACGACCTGAGCTGGGGCAATGCCGGCCGGCTGCAGCTCGATGTGGCCGCCGGCAGCGATCAGGGCCGGCTGCTGTTGATCCAGCCCGACGGCAAGCTGCTGATGGCGGGCACGTGCCGCTACAACAGCCAGCCCACGATGTGCGTCACGCGGCAGTTGCCTAACGGCAGTTACGACACGAGTTTCGGGCCCGCGAATCATCCCGGGCGCATTTTGTTTCGCGAAAGTCTCGACGCGGGTCCGGCGGCGCTGGTCGCGGGTGCGCTGACACCGACCGGTGCGGTATTCGTCGGCCGCACCAATGGCGGATCCTCGCGCGATGCCGCGCTGATCTACCGCTTCGAAGGGAATGGTGTGGTCACCGCGACGGGATTTTCCGCGACGAACGATCTCAATACCGACTACCTTCCGGCGGGGATCGCCGTGCAGCCGGACGGGAATTTGGTACTGCTCGGACGCCTGCACGACCTGCTTGGTGCAACGTATACGTTTGCAGTAAGCCGCATTCTGGCCGACTTCAGCAATTTCGATACGGGTTTCGGCAGCGCGGGAAACACCCGGTTTTCGTTCGGCGCCACGGGCGCAGCGGAACCCCGTGCGCTCGCGCTGCAGCGCGACGGCAAGATACTGGTCGCGGGCAGCTACGATAGCCAGGCGGCGATCGCGCGACTGCTCCCCGGTGGGTCGCTCGACAACGATTCCCTCAGCGGTTTCGGCAGCAATGGCCGGATCGTGATGACCATCGGCACGACCAGTGTGATCAACGCGATCCTGCCGGACCGGGACGGCAGGATCATCATTGCCGGCGGAACCTACGGCGCTGTGTTTCCCGGCGCCAGCAATGACTATTTCGTCAACCGCTTGACGGCACGCGGAGCCCAGGACGATTTCTTTGGCGCCAGCTGTCCGCCCCCGCTGTGCCACGGTTTTCCGCGCATCGTATTCTTCAGCCTCGGCGGCGCCTACTACGACGAAGCGCAAGCGCTGGCCTTGCAATCGGATGGAAAAATCCTCGTCAGTGGATTTTCGACCGGCACATCGGACGTCAGTTATTTCTCGGTCGCACGCCTGGATCGGTACGGTGCGTTTGACCCGGCCTTTGGCAGCAATGGCATGAGCTATGGCCGCTATGGTCCGCCCAACGACAATCACGACGCCGCGTCCGCGATCGCGATCGGCAACGGCGGCATCATGATCGGCGGCTATAGCCAGCAGGCGACAGGCCAGGAATTCAGCTTCGGGATGGCGAAACTCCAGCTCGATTCGATTTTCGTCGGCGGCATGGAATGAGAAAGGAGTGCAATGATGAAATATGGATATTTACCGTTCGGACGCCTGCGGCCATTCTTGCTTTTGCTGGCAGCGGCGGCCACGAATCCGGCCCAGGCCCTGGTGATTTTCAGCGTCAACACGCTGCTCGACCAGGTCGACGACAATGTCCTGGACAACGAATGCCATACCGCGCAGAACACCTGCTCGCTGCGCGCGGCGGTCATGCAGGCGAATCGCTACACCGGCGACAACAGCGTTCAAATCTTCGTGCCAGCGGGCACCTTCGTGCTGAATCCGCCGAGTGGCAGCGACGGGGAAACCGTCGGTGATCTGGATCTGTATCAGACGACGGGAAACAATCCTACGGTGGCAATATTGGGCGCGGGCTCGGACGACACGATCATCGATCCCGATCATCACGGTCGCGCGTTTCAGATCGGGGCTGGACGCGAGGTCTATCTGATTAAAATGACGATGCGCAACGGCGTCAATCCCGGCAATGGGGGCGACTCCGGCGGCGCGATCTACAACGACGGCTTCCTTACCGTGGCCGGGTGCGTGCTGGAAAACAACAGCGCGCTCTACGGCGGCGCGATCTACAACGCCGGCCGGCTGAACATCCTCGAGAGCACCCTGCGCTTCAACCATTCGAGCAACTTCGGCGGTGCGCTGGCGACGTTCTCGCGCGCGACGCTGCGCTGGAGCACGCTCAACGGAAACACCGCAGTGGGTAATGGCGGCGGCATTTTCTACAACAATCTGGCAACGGCGACGGACTACCTGATCCTCGTGGACAGCACTCTGAGCGGCAACACCACGCCGGCCAACGGCGGTGGCATCTACCAGTTCAACGGGGGCACGTTTCTCTACAGCACGACCGTCGTCGGCAACAAGGCAAACACCGGTTTATCCACTTATAGCGGAGGTGGCGTATTTGCCAATGCCGGCAACCGCTTCGCGTTGGTCAATTCGATCCTCGCGCGCAACTCCGCCGGGTTCGATACCAACAACGACTGCGTCGGCGCGTTCGAAGCCTACGGCCGCAACGTGGTCGGCGATCCGACCTCGCCGGTCTGCAGCACGACCAACGCCCCGCTGAGCGTGATCACCCCGAACACGATCGGCGGACTGCAGAACAACGGCGGGCCCACGCAGACGCACGCGCTGCTGCCCGGCAGCCAGGCGATCAACGATGCGCTCGCCAGTCTCGGTTGTGTCGACGAGAACGGACAGGCCACCGGCAGGGACCAGCGCGGCTATCCCCGCGTCGCCGGCCCGCGCTGCGATCTCGGCGCGGTCGAGTACGGGTCATTCACCTCGGAATTTATTTTTGCCAATGGTTTTCAGTAGAGAGTCTGAGCTCGCCGTGCAAATCGTGAGCGACATCGTCAGACGCAGCTTGCGATCCGCCGCGCGGACCGGATCGTGCGTCGATCATCGTTCTGGTCGCGACGCCGCGTCGACGTCAGCGCGTCGCCAATAGCTGCGCAAAGGCGGCCCCAAACGCGTGCACGTCCCCCGGCCAGCGCGCCGAGACGTAGTTGCCGTCGCGCACGACGAACGCCGCGCGATCGTCGGTGGCCGAATCGCGAAACAGGCCGCTGCGTTTGCGCCACGCGTGTTCGGCATCGCTCCTCACGTCGAGGAAATTCTGCGGCGATGCGACAGAGCGCGTGACTTCGGCCTGCACGCTGTGAAAGCGGGAAGCTCGTCCGTGACTTCTCGATATCACATCGCGTGCGCGCCTTCGCTCAAAATGTCGTAGTAGGCCTGATAGACATACATCCGATTGCGCTGCTGGCCGGTGATCTCGTTGAGGATGCCGAGGTCACCCAGGGTCGCAATGGCCGCGCGTGCCGTGGGTTTGGTCATAGCGAGCTGGCGGTCCAGTTGTGGAACATTAAGAATCACGCGCGCCGCGAAACAATCGAAAACCTGCAGAGCATTGCCGGCGCGGCGCCCCAATGCCGCGACGCGGGCGCGATCGCTTTGCAACAGTGCGAGGATGCGTTGCGCGGATTCCACCGCCTGCTGTGACGTCGAGGCAACCCCGTCGAGAAAGAACTCGAGCCAGCCCTCCCAGTCACCGACACGACGGACGCGATCCAGCTGTTCGTAGTAGGCGGCGCGATGCAACTTGAAATACAGCGAGAGATAAAGGGTGGGCTCACGCAGTACCTGATCGTTGCACAGACTCAACACGATCAGGAGGCGCCCCAAGCGACCATTGCCGTCAAGAAATGGATGGATTGTTTCGAACTGCACGTGCGCCAGGGCCGCCTTGATGAGCGGTGGCATCACCTCAGGCGGCAGATGCAGGAATTTTTCCAGGGCGTCAAGGCACGCCGCGAGGTGATCAGGAGGCGGTGGTACAAACATCGCCGTTGCCGGCGTTCGGCCACCGATCCAATTTTGCTGGGTGCGAAATTCGCCGGGCTGCTGGTTGGCACCTCGACCGCCTTTGAGGAGTTCTGCGTGCATCTCCCGGATCAATCGCAGGGACAGCGGGAACTGGTCGACTCGCAGGCGGTGCAGGCCGTGGTTCAATGCGGCAATGTAATTAGACACTTCCTCCACATCGTCGACGGGTACGCCCGGCATTTCATCCAGTTCGAACAGGAGCAGGTCAGACAGCGACGACTGAGTTCCTTCTATCTGCGAGGACAACAACGCCTCTTTGCGAACATAGTGATAAAGGAACACGTGCGGATCTGGAAGCAGCAGGCTTATGCCATCCAGGCGGCCCAACGCCTGGTTGGCTTTTTCGAGTGTGGCAATCAGCGCCGGGCTGAAGTCCAGCGGCGGCACCGGCGGCAGGGCATCTGGCACGAACGCCCGGTATCGCGTCTCTGCGAGCGTTCCCTCAACCATTTTGCCTGTCGTACGAGGCATGACTTTCCTTTCCTAACGGACCAAATCGTAGTTGTTTAGGAAAATTTTAACCACTGAATTTTCCTTACCCCACCAGATCACGGCGAAAGCCGCTATTCGCTGAGCAAGGGGCATGCGACAACCGCGCGTTCAGTTCGGTTCGAGAACTCGCAGGAAGGCCCGCGCGAACGCATGCACGTCCCCCGGCCAGCGCGCCGATACGTAGTTGCCGTCGCGCACGACGAACGCCGCGCGATCGTCGGTGGCCGAATCGCGGAACAGGCCGCTGCGTTTGCGCCAGGCGTGTTCGGCATCGCTCGTCACGTCGAGGAAATTCTGCGGCGATGCGAGTGCGCGGGTCACTTCAGCCTGCACGCTGCGAAATCCCGCGGGCTCACCGGACGCTTCGCGATACGTGCGGTAGTAATCCGGATCCCACCAGCGTGCGAACCAGCGGGTCAGATCCCAGGCGCTCTTTTCCAGCGACCACGTCAGTGCGGTGGTGCGCTTGCCGTGCAGCACGGACTGACCGGTGCGCGGCGAAATACTGCGTGCGGCGAGCACGACGCCATGGCAGATCGCCGCGACGGGTTTGTCCGCGTCAAAGAACGTACTCACGATGTGTTGCAAAGTAGTGCTTTCCAGATATTCCCGAATACCTTTGGCGTGACCGCCCGGCAGCAGCAACGCGCCGAACTGCACCGGATCGATCGACGCGTAGCGCAGCGGATGTGCGAAGAGCGGATCGGACGTCAGCGACACGACCGCCGCACGCGCCGCCGCATTCGCACGCAGCATCAATCCGATCACACGCAGCTTGCGCAGCACCGGCACACGTCCCCAGGCATCGAGCCCCTCCCCGCTCAGCATCAGCGGATCGAGCTGCGCGGTCGCGCCTTCGGGTGTCGCGAAACTGACTGTGTGTCCGGCCGCGCTGAGGATTTTCCAGCTGACCGCGACTTCACTCGGGTCGGCGTCACGGGCGGGGAGTGGGCACAGGATGCGCATGAGGCGATGGTAGCAGCGGGGCGGCGTTGCGATGGAAGATGTCAGCGAACTTCAAATCCATCGACGAATAGACTTTGGCCTACTCGTGCGCTAACCAGATTGTTTTCCGTGTCAGCCTCGAGCAGCCCGGTCGGTCCGGCCACGATCGCACCGATATATTGGGTACCTTCAGCGATCTGCGTTGCGTTGATCAGCCCTGACAAGCTGACATATCCGCCAGGAGCGATATCGAATATTGCTTGGAGTGGTCCGCTGATTTCAGTAAATGTGCAATGTGATGCACCATTGACAACGCAACTTTGCGAAGAACCATCACTCTGCCACGGGAGGTGGACCAGGAGTTTGACGCCTTCGATGGGCGCATCGCCGAGGTAACTGACGTTAACCAGATAGCGCAAGCGCTGACCCGGCGAAACGGCCCGGCGGTCAAAATCGACGCTGACCGAAAGGTCGCCGTGCGCGGACACCGTGGTGTCGACAAGCGCAGCCGACAAGGCCATCCCATGACCACTGCCTTCCGTGGGGCCGCTGAGGAGCACTGAACTTGCTTCTTTGCGCAAAAGATAGTTCGGCAGAGCCGCTTCGAAAATCTGATCCGACGCCAGCGTCAGTGCCTGGCGCCCCTCGCCACCGACGTGAGACGGATCCAGACGCGACAGTGTCCACAAAGACCCTTGACCGTAGTACGTCCAGTGTTGTGACATTGCCATCCAGGCGCCGTCCGGCGAAACCGGATCCGCGATGATGGAAAGGACTGACGAGCGCTGCAAGAGGTCGGGACGCGGCAGTGTCCATCGATCAGGTTTACCATCACCGTTCAACCGCACCCGCGTCGTCCACGCGTATAGGCTCGTCGAATCGTACCCGCCAAACCAAGCGTCGCTGTTCGACAGGAACACACTGGCGGAAGTCGCGCAATGCGTCGATGCGCAAATCGGTGAACTATAACTGCTCCAGCGTACCTCACCGGTGGCGGGATCGATCTCCGTAAACCGCGAGAGGCCGGCGCCGATGTCAAAACCCTGTGTTGTAATTCGCGCCGAATTCGCCTGCCAGAGTTCGACGCCACCTCCGTCGCCGAGGGACTCGGACGTCCAGATAACGCTCGCGCCATCGCTGCCCGATATGCGCTTCAACCGAGCCGTCGCGGGAGGCGCACCGAAACCATCTTGCACGATGGCATCGTCATCGATCAGCGCGAACTCGGGCGGATACAACGAGTAGCGGCTGCTGTAAGTCCATTCGTCGCGTCGCCAATGAACGGATCCGGTAACGTTATCGAACTTGTATAAACTCAGTCGATAACAATTGTCTTCCCACGGATTGCCGTGACAACGCTCAACGTCGCTCGTCATCACGTAGGCATTGCCTTGTGTATCGATCGCGGGAGCGGAGACGCGCGTCGCTTCTTCCCCATAGTTGGCACGCACCAGTTGCCAGCGCTTCACACCGCTGACGCGATCTAGTGCCGCTATCGCAAAGCCACCCTCTTGCACAGCGTGCGGACCAGACAACTCCGCTGCTGCCACCACGACCGTCCCGGCGCTGGCAACATTCGGTCTGGCAAGCTTCCAACGCGCCGGAATTTTCTCGACGACAAATTGCCAATCCACAACGCCGGTATCCGTCTCCAAGCTACGCACGAGGAACTGGTCCTGTAGGGCCGTCATGCCCGCCTGAAAGATGCGGTTTCCGTCGATGGTGGAATTGCCAATCACGGCCTGCATCGTTTCCGGAACGGCAGTCGGGTGTTGGCTGCTACCGTCCGTCGCGCGAACGCGAGCGAAGACGTCGAAATTCGAATCGCCGCTGACTTCATCGGCCTGATACGCCATCGCCTCAACAATGCTGTCGCCCAGCCGCCCGATCTGACCGTGATAGAGCCACGGATGTTGCGCGATCTGCCGCGCCCACTTGATTTCCCCGCTGTTTGCATCGAGCCGGGTCGCATTGGTGAAGTTGTCTTCGACGACGACATCTCCATCGGCAATGATGGCTCGCACTGCGGATACTTTCGAGGCTGTCCACACGGTACTCGCATCGGCAGAAGAGATTCGTCGAATTCCGCCGAAGCCCACGAGAACGGGATCGGAGGCGGCACCGATGAAAGTTATCCCTTCTTTCATTTGGGAATACGCCGAAATCGGGAGCGACCATGCGAGCGTGCCGTTCGAATCATGCAGCGCGACCGTGCCCGCGGAAGACCACAGGTAGACTTTTCCGGAGCTTGGCGCGAACAACCTGGGATAGTTTGCTGTTGCACGATCAACGGCCCAGCGAAGCGTGCCATCGCTGCTGAAACTGGAGACTCGCATCGCCGCCGATCCGGCCGCGGAATACGAAGCGAACGAGGCGTAGATATTCCCTGTGGTGTCGACGGAAACCTGACTGGAGTAACATTGTGGAAAACCATCACTGACAGAACGCTGCCAGTTGATGCGGCCCGTTGTGAGGCTGATCGACGTGACCGCGCCTACTTTGCCGTTGACGCATTGCGCGCTGACCAGACTATCTGGTGTGGCGACCACCAACGACGGAGAGTGTCCGATGCCGGGCCACCGCCATTTCAACTGGCCGCTTGCATCGAGCCGGAAAAGCACGCCTTCGTAGTCGGCAAGCACTGCGCCACCATCGGGCGTGGACAGCACCGGCGTGTACGAGTCGGCAATATCGGCGTTGACGTGCGAGATCCAGCGGATTGCGCCCGTTGCGTCGAGGCGTATGACCTGCGCCGCGGACTGTTGATCACTGGCAAGAATGACTTCGCCCGTATCGGTATAGGTCGCGAGCATCCGGGCCCGCCAGGTCTGGCCTGTCGCCAACCAGTCCGACCGCCAGAATGTCGAATCGGCGAGCGCCGGCGTAACGAGCAGCGCCAGCAGCGACGCCAACCAACTGGCGCCGGGCTTCATCGGCTACCAGACCACTTCCGCCATCGAGCAGTTCAATCCCGAGCCGATGCCGAGCAAAGCGATACGATTGCCTTTCTTCAATCGTCCCATTTCTTTCAATTTGGACAGGACGATGGGCACCGAGGCGGGGCCGATGTTGCCGTGTTCCGGGAAGATTGCGTGGACCTTGCTCGGATCGATGCCGAGCAGCTTGCAGAATTCTTCGGTGTGCACGCGGCTGATCTGGTGGATGACGAATTCGTCGAGTTCCTCGATGACCCAGCCGAGTGCGGCGCGGGCGGCCTGGAACGTCTTGCCGGCGAGCTTGAGGCCTTCGATCAGCAGGCTGCGCGTGTCGGTGATCATGCGGTCGATGTTGCCGCGGCACAGATGCGAGAATTCCGTCGCGGCGCGGGTGACCGAGCCGAGGAACTGGTGTCCGTCGGGCAACAGTTCGGAGCGGCCCATGACCATCGCGGCGGCACCGGAGCCCAAGGTGAGCGAAGCGAATTCGCCACGGAACGAGCGCTCGTCGATATCCGGTGCGAGCATGCGCTCGATGGTTTTTTCGGTGATCAGGTTCGAGGTTTCGCCATCGACGATCAGCGCGTATTCGATATCTCCGCGCTCGATCATGCGTGCGGCAATGTCCATTCCGTTCAAAAATGCCAGACAGGCATTGCCGACGTCGAAGTTCTGGCAGGTGTCGGCGAGGCCGAGATTGCCGTGGATGATGCTCGCGGTGGACGGCTCCAGATAATCGCGGCACACCGAGGTGTTGATCAGGATGCCGATCTTCTCGTGCGGCACGCCGGATTCGGCCAGCGCCTTTTGCGCGGCTGCGGTCGCCGCTTCAGACGGCTTGGTGTCTTTCGCCCAGATGCGTCGCGCATGGATACCGGCGACGTCTTCGAGCACGTTGTCGCGAATGCCGAGGCGCAGCATGGTCGGCTTGAGACGTTCGACCAGTTCCATCGATGTGAGGCGCACCGGCGCATCGATATGAGCCACGCTGGCGATGGCGACGTGCTTGAAGAGCATGGGATACACCACGAGTTAACGAATCGTAAAGGCTATAGGCTTACTGTGGTGCGGGCAAGCAAGGGTTGTTCCAGACTGCGGCGTACTGCTGTGGCGGGGGTTCCGGCGGCTAGAGACTGCCAGCCAGGGTGACTGGCTCGGCGTTGCCTTCGACCCGATCGCGGCCCAGCGCCTTGGCGCGGTACATGGCGGCGTCCGCCGCGGCCAGCAGTATATCCAGTTCGCCGTTGCGACCCAGATGCAGGCACCAGCCGATGCTGACGGTCGCGCCGGCCTGTTCGGGGGGCGTTTGCGCGATTGCAGCGCGGACCCGTTCGAAGGCTTCGGCGGGATCGCTGCCGGGTCCATCGAGGACAATCAGGAATTCTTCGCCGCCGATCCGCGCCACGACCAGCGCGTCGGCGAGTTCCCGGCGCAGGTCGGCGGCGACGCGACGCAGCACCGCATCGCCGGCCAGATGACCGTAGGTGTCATTGACGCGCTTGAAGTCGTCGACATCCATCAGCCCGATGACCAGGCGATCATCGGCGCCGGCGAGGGTCAGACGCTGGCGCAGGCGATCCAGTCCGAACGAACGATTTGCCAGGCCGGTGAGTGGATCGGTCGTGGCACTGGTATACAAATGCGTGTTGAGCTGGGCGAGGCGGGTGCGTTCGGCTTCGCTGCTGCGCTCACGCTCGGCGAGGTAGCAATTGGCCAACCGGCTCGCGCGGTAGCGCACCGCCAGCACCAGCAGGGCCAGCGCGAGACTGATCGCGATCAGCGCGTTGATCCGGCGTGCGTAGCTATCGCGCTGATGACGCGCGTCAGCAATTTGTTGATCCTGCTCGAGCAACTGGATGCGGTCGGCGTCGCGTTGCGCGCGGTTCGCATCGAAGATGCTGCCGACTCGGCGCATCGCCGCGGCGCCGAGCAGATGCTCGCGCAGTTCCAGGCGCGCGTTGGCGTGCTGCAGCGCCTGCAGCGTGTCGCCTGCCTGCGCATACAAAGTAGACAATAGCGCATGCACCTTGACCTGCCGGTGCGGATTGTCGACCGCGACGTAGAGTGCCAGCGATTCGTCAGCAGCGCGGATTGCGTTCTCGCGATTGCCCAGTGCAGCCTCGGTTTCGGCGAGACGGAAGCGCACGTGCGCGATGCTCGAGCGCTGACCCAGCGCGGTCGCTTCGGCGATCAGCGGCAGCAGTTCCTCGCGGGCCTGCGCCGCGCGCCCGAGCAGCAGGTCGGCGCGACCGATATGAAAGCGCGCGTCGAGCATGCCGGGTCGATTGCCGACGCGCGCGCTGCCGATCAGCGCGGCGAGCGCCAGTTCGCGTGCGGTGGCGACGTACTCGACACCGCTGTCGTTGAGCAGGCCCGCCATCGCGGTCTGCGCGACCGGCAAGTCGATCGGATCGGACGATGACGAAGCCGCGGCGCGCGCGCGCGCCTGGTAGTCGCGCGCGCGGGACAAATCTTCCATTTGTTCATAAAGCGCGGAAAGGCTGGCGTAGGACACCTGCAGTCGTCCGCGCGCGCCGAGCGGCAGACGCAGACTCAGCGCACTCGTTTCGCTTTCCAGCGCTTCGTAGTAGTCACCGCGATTCTTGAACACCAGCGACAGACCGGAGAGCGCCTGTGCTTCGAGCAGCGCGTTGCCGTGTGCGTGCGCGACGCCAATCGCTGCGCGGTAGGCGAGCTCGGCGTCGGCCATGTGCCCGCCGCGACGCGCGAGTGCGCCAAGCTGGGTGGCGGCGTCGGCCTCTTCGTCCGGATCATGCCCGGCGGCGAGGCCGCGGCGCAGCTCCTGCAGCGCGATGGCCTGGCCGAGCTTGCCACTGTTCAAGGCGCTTTGCCCCGCGTGTCCGAGACAGGCCAGGCGCAACGCCAGCTGATCGGCACGCGCCGCGAGATCGGCGCAATCGCTCCACCACCGCGTCGCGGCGGTCGCATCGCCGGTGGCGCGCAGCGCGAACGCCACCGCCGAAGCGAGGTGGCTCGCGACCGCGGCAGGCAGCAGCGGCACCCACACCGCACGATTCGGCTGCGGAGGCTCGTCGGCAGTCCAGCCAGGGGCGCTGGCGAACAGGGCACACAGGCCCAGGACCGCGGAAAAACCGAACGCCACGCCGCGCTGGCGATTTGCCAACCCGATGCGTGCGCGCAGCCACGGCGGACCTGCCTTCATCGATTCCCCCCTGATCGCGGATCGATCCTGAAGCATCGCGAAAAATCCACGCGCGAGGCATCACGATCGTCCGGCTGAATCGGCAATCCGGTTGCGGTTCAGCTGTCAGCGACGAGGATAGCGCGATTGGCGGATTGTGGAAGAACAACCATGGTGGATAGGCTTTTTCAACGCGCCGGCTGGGTCGCCGTGCTCGGATGCTGCGTGGCGCTGCCAGCCCACGCGACGCGCGTATTTACCGGTCCGGTTGCCTCGGGTGCGACGTTTCACATCGAGGTGCCGGACGGCTGGCACAGCGGCGATCCGCTGGTGCTGTACCAGCATGGCCTCAGCTTCGATCCGGTGGGCAGCGACCCCGGCGCCGGCCCGCTGCGCGACGCGATGCTGGCGGATGGCTATGCGATCGCCGCGTCGAGCTATCGGCAACGCGGCTGGGCGATGTTCACGGCGATGGACGACAACCGCGACGTGCTCGCGATCTTCCGCCGCGACGTCGGCGAGCCCGGTGAATTGCTGCCGTTCGGCGGATCACTGGGCGGCCTGGTCGCGCTCGAGCTGGCCGAGCAGTACGACTTCCGCGATCGCATCAAGGGTGTGCTCGCGGTATGCCCACCGGCCGCCGGCGCGCGCGCCTGGGACGCGGCGTTCGATGTGCGCCTTGGCTACGATTCCATTTGTGCAGGTGTCGGCGGCGGCGAATTGCCGCGCGGCGATGCGCCGCTGAACTGGGCCTACAACCTCGACGACATTCCGGCAAGTTTTTCCAATGTGCTGGATACCGGCGAGGTGTTGCGCGCGCTGGTCCGCGTCACCCAATGCACCGGTCTGGCGCTGCCGGCGTCGCTGCGTACCAATGGCATGCGCGACCGACTCGCGCGCCTGAAGACGTTCTCCGGAATCAGCGACGAGGATTTCCTCGCACTGAATCTGGGCTATTCGACCTTCGTGATGAGCGATCTGGTGCGCGCGCCGGACAAGCTCGCCTCGCGCAATCCGTTCGACAATCTGGCGGTCGACTATGGTGCCGACGTCAACGCAGGCATTCAGCGCGTCAGTGCGGACCCGCTCGCCGCACTGGATTTTCGCGCAGTGTCGGATCTGCGCGGCAACGTCGGATCGGCGAAAGTGCTGTCGCTGCACACCAGCGGCGACGCCCTGGTGATCCCGGCCAACCAGAGCGTATTGCGCCAGCGCATTCCGGCCGCGCAATTGCTCAGCGGCATCGTGCACGAGGACGAACCCAGCCATTGCGGATTCACCGATGCCGAAGGCGATGCGGCGTGGAAAACCCTGAAGGACTGGAAAGGCGGCGGTCCCAAACCGGACATGTCCACCTTGCAACAAACCTGCATCGCCTCCGGAGCGAGCGGCAGCGACTGCCGCTTCGATGCCGACGCCGTCGTGCCGGTGTTCGACAGCAAGGTCCGTCCGCGCACCAATACGCCCGCACCGATCGACGCGCGCTACAGTGGCGACTGGTTCGACCCGTCGCGCAATGGCGAGGGCGTCGCAATCGAAATGCTCTCCGATCGCCAGGCCCTGGTGTACTTCTTCACCTATCCACCCGCCGGCAGCATTCATACGCAGGCCTGGGTCAACGGCGTCGGTGAGGTTTACGGCAACGGCATCGTGGTCGCTCCGGCCTACAGCTATTCGGGCGATGCGAGTTCCGACGGCAGTGCACAGCCGTGGGGTCGCATGAGTCTTGCGTTCGACGATTGCACGCACGGTCATCTGCGCTGGGAGGGTCCGGCGAATTTCGGCACGCGCGAGGTACCGCTGGTGCGCTTGACCGGATTGAGCGGACTGGGTTGCAACAACGCCGCCACCGCCACGGTTCCGTCGCAGGCGAGCGGTTCGTGGTTCGATCCGAGTCACGCGGGAGACGGCTTCCACATCGAACAACTCGATGCGACCCATGTGCTGGCGCAATACTATCGCGGCAACCGGGCCGGCACGTGGCTGACCGGAGTCGGGGTCGGCAATGTTGCACAAGGCGTCGATGTGGACATGTACCGCAGTGGCGGTGCGCATTTCGGCGCCGCGTTCGATCCGGCCGAAGTCACCCAGACGCCGGTCGGGCGCATTCATCTGAGCCTGAACTGCGATCGTGGCAGCGCGAGCATGGATGCGACGGCGGCCGCGGCGATCGGCGCAACGCAGCTGGATCTGGTGCGCATCACGCGGCCTGCCGGCGTGTTGCCCTGTCCGTCATGAGAGTAACGCCGGCGGCGTTGACGGAGCTCGCCGTGGGTGCTGCTGATGGCGACAGCGGCCGCGCACGATCCGGTCGCGACCATGCGCGATCACCACCGCTGCGATCGGCACTTGCCGGCTACGGGTCGGCGCGTGCGCAGTAGCAATTCCTGCGACGCCGAATCGAACGAATCGCCGGCCGCCGAATGTCGACCACGCCGCAACTTTGTCGCAATGTGATGACTGCGTCACAGCTGATGCGCTGCGCGCGACGCGGAACGTGCATGCCGGTGGCCGCTAGGATGGCGCCATGAACACAGAGACGCTGCAGACGCCACCGGAACGATCGGTTGCCAGTTGGGATTCGCACATGCCATCCGAAGTGTGTGCGCTGGCCGATCAGTTGATGCCGCTGTTCTATGACGATCTCAAGCGCCTGGCACGACGCGAGCGCATGCGCGTCGGCGCCGGCGCCACCTTGCAGACCACCGCGCTGGTCAACGAGGCCTACCTGAAATTGCATCGCGCGCAGGGCTGGAATACCGATGTACATTTTTTGCGCGCAGCGGCGCTCGCGATGCGGCATGCCCTGATCAATCACGCGATGGCGAGACTCGCCGGCAAGCGCGGTGACGGTGTCGGCACGCTGCCCCTGAGCGAAGCGCTGGACGTGGCGGTCGACGACGATGCGGTCACGCTCGCTCTGGACGAGGCCCTGAGCCGGCTCGCGCAGTCCTCATTGCGCTTGGCCAAAGTCGTGGAATGCCGCTACTTCGCGGGCTACGACGATGCCGAAACGGCGCTGGCGCTCGGCGTTTCCGAACGTACCGTGCGACGCGACTGGACCTTGGCGCGCGCCTGGCTGCACCGCGAACTGGCGGAAGCAGCGTAAGTTTCCGGATTGATTCGGGTCGCGCATTCCGCCGCGAACTACTTTTTGGCTTTTGCGGAAAATTCCCGGGCCGCCTGCCAGAGCCGCAGCGGTTCGCGGTATTGGCTCCCGACGCGGGGATGGGTCGCGAGTATGTCGGCCGCGGCCTTGGCCAGCGCGTCGGCCTTTTCGTTCTCGCCGAGCGCCGACTGGCACCGCGCCAAGGCGATCTGTGCCTCGGCGATGCGCGGACTGGTTGGCGCCAACAGCGCGACGCGCATGTCCAGGGTGCGTTGCAGCACAGGCAGGGCGTCGGCGGGGCGCTGCGCGAGCAGCGCCGCCTGGCCCTGGATCAGATCGGCCCGTATCACATAGAACGGAAGAAACGTGGACAGATGACTTTTGTCCATCTTGTCGCGCACCTGCCCGGCGAGCTGCGCTGCAACCTCCGCATGTCCGCTCGCAAGTTCGACATCCGCTCGCGCGAGCGATTGTTCGATCGCAGTGAATGAAATGCCCAGCGATTCATCGGCATCGACAGCCAGTTCGTCGAGCAGCGATCGTGCCGTTTCCGGTTGGTTATCGATCAACGCGAGACGGATGCGCACACCAGTATTGAAGTTGAATCGCGCGGAGCGCGGTGCCACGCCAGCCTTGAGCTTGATCGCGCTGGCTTCGTCCAGGTTACGCCGCGCGTCGTCGACGCGACCGAGTTCGAGGAGATCCGATGCGGCGACTTCCAACGCGGTCGCCAGATACGTTGAGCCCGGCCGGAGTCGACGACGATTCGCGATCGCGCTGTCCAGGCTGGCCAGACCGTCTTCGAGCAGGCCGTAACGCACCTGCTCGGCGCCCCACTCCATCACCAGCAACGGCGTATGCACAGGGTCGTCGGCACCGCGCGATTCGATCGCATGTTTTTGTGCAGATTGCAGCAGCGCGAGACCTTCCTGGGTATGCCCGGAGTCGAACAGCTGCCGGCCGAGACGCATCTGGGCCTGCAGCGTATCGGTGTGACGTTCGCCGTTCATCGCGATCGCCAACTGAAAGGCCAGGCGCGCGCTTTCCTCGGCATGCGCGATGTCCTGCATCCGGTATTGATACTGCCCGAGATACGCGTAGTAGCGCGGCAAGCTGGGATTGGGATAGCCGTCCGCCGCACGCGAGATGTCGATCGCGCGTTGCAGTGACGCGACTGCCTCTCGTACGGAGCCGTTGTTATGTTCGCTCAGGGCGCGCGCATACAGGGCTTCGCCGAGCGCGGCCGATGCTGGCATCGCCTCGAACAGACGCACGGCCTCGCGTGCATCGGCGAGCGCCCTTGGCGCATCGACGCTGTAGTAGTGCTCCGTCTGCTTGATCAGCAGGCTCGCGCGCGTGGCGGACGAATGATCCCCGCGTCGGTCGAGAATGGCGCTGGCGTCGAGCAGAATTTTCTCGCGTTCCTGGGTCGCATTTGAGGCGTAGTACATCGAGCCGGCCAGCTCGAGCAGCGCTTCAGCGGATTCGATCGAATCGCTGCCGTACAGCTTGCGCGCGAGCTCCACGCGTTGCTGGCGCAGCCGCACCGCTTCGTTGTCGAGGGAAAGATCGTCGTACAGCTCGCCGAGCAATGTGAGTACGGTCAGTTTTGCGGCGGGCGCATCGACCATTGCCGTATCGATCTTCTTCGCACCCAGATCGAGCAGTTCGCGCGCGGTGGTCAGGCGCGCCTTGAGCGGATCGTCCTGGCTGCTGGTGTTGGCGCGAAAGATGTCGCCGAGGAAGCCCTGTACCGCCATCGCGGTCCGCGCCTGGGTTTCGGCGCGGCGCGCCTGCCATAGCGTACCGGCCAGACCAGCGGCGAGACTCACGAACAGCGCCGCAACGCCGGAGACTGCCCATTTGTTGCGACGTATAAAGCGCGCGTATGTGTAAAGTCGCGCGCCATCGCGGGCCGACACCGGTTCGTGACGCGTGTGGCTGCGCACATCGCGCAGCAGCGCGTTCACGGTTTCATAGCGATGCAGCGGATCCTTGCGCAGGCACTTGGCGACGATCGCGTCCAGGTCGCCGCGCAGCTGGCGCGGCGGAATCGGCGCATTCGCATTGCCCTGTGCGACCCGGCTCGGAATCGGCGCATCGCGGTCGAGCACCAGCTTCAGCACCTGCGATGACGGCAGCCCGCGCATGCGGAATGGTCGCTCGCCACTCAGCAGCTCGAACAGCAGCGCGCCCAGCGCGTAGATGTCCGTCGCCGTCGTGATGTGTTGGCCACTCAGTTGCTCCGGCGCGGCGTAGTCCGGTGTAAAGGGTGCAATCGTGATGTCGGCTTCGGCGGCGGTCGCGGTCGCGTCGAGGAGCTTGGCGATGCCGAAATCCAGCAGTTTCACGCGCCCCTGCGCGTCGACCAGAATGTTGTCGGGCTTGAGGTCGCGATGAATGACCAGATTGCGATGCGCAAAGGCGACTGCGTCGCAAACTTGTGCGAACAGCGCGAGACGCTCGCCCAGCGATGCGTGTCGTTCGCGGCAGTATTCCGTCAGCGAAACGCCTTCGACGAATTCCATGACGGTGTACGGACGACCGTCCGGTGCAATGCCGCCATCGAGCAGCCGCGCGATACCGGGATGCTCCATGCGCGCCAGGATACGGCGCTCATCATGGAAGCGCTGCAGCTGTCCGACCGCTTCGTGTCGCAGCACCTTCAGCGCCACGCGTTGCTCGAAAGCCGCATCGATGCGCGCGGCCATGTACACCTCGCCCATGCCGCCGCGGCCGATCAGATGTTCGATGCGCCATGCGCCGAGACAGGCACCGGCCGACAGTGAAGGCAGGGGTGCGGCCACTTCGGTGCTGTCCGGAGTGCTGTGCGGAGCGCTGTCGAGCACGCCGGACGCATCGTGCGAACGCAACAGCTCGGCGACTTCGTCGCGCAGAGCCGCGTCATCGGCGCAGTGGCGCTGCAGGAACGCCTCCCGCTCAGCGGGCTCCAGTGCCAGCGCATCGGCGAACAACTGCTCCAGACGCACCCATCGATCCGCTTGCACAGAAGCACTCCCGCTGCCGTCAGCAAGCACCGATTGTGCACTGGCCGGGCCGGCTTGCAAACGCTAACGGTGAGTCAGCCGGTACTCGCGGGCGGGACGCTAAATCCTCGCTTCGACGCGTTGCCTATGAGGCATTATCTATTTTGTGCAAAAGCCGGATTTGCCGGCGGGCGGAACCGCTATTTGCGCCGGTCGGTGCGCAAGCGTGCCAACAGGCCAATCAACACGAACAGCAATACGGCGGCGCCGGCGTTGTGCGCCGTGGCGACCGGCAGCGGCAAGCCTTGCGTCACGTTGCCGATACCCAAGCCAATCTGGGTGAACAAAGCCAGCAACAACGCAATGGCCCAGATACCCAGGCGCCGACGCAAGGCCAGCATCGCGACGCCGAACAGGTGGCCGAATACGATCAGCGCGCCGAGGCGATGCACCAGCTGGATGGCGGTACGCGCATCGGCATCGAGGACGCCGCCTTCGTAGTTCACGCCGATGCCGCGCCACAGCACGAAAGCCTCGCGGAAGTCGGTGGCGGGCAGCCACTGCCCGGAACAGGTCGGAAAATCCGTGCCACAGGCGAGCGCCGCGTAGTTGGCGCTGGTCCATCCGCCGAGAGCAATCTGCAGGGTGACCAGCACGAGGCCCGCGATCAGCATGCGGCGCAGTTTGGCGACGTCCGGCGGTGGCGGCGCGTGCAGGCTCAGGCGCCATGCGACATAAGCCAATAGTGAAAACGTGGATAGTCCGCCGAGCAGATGCGCCATCACCACGATGGGCTTGAGCTTCCAGGTGACCGTCCACATGCCGAGCAGCGCCTGGAAGACGATCAGCACCGAAGCGGACAGCAGTACCGACACGAGCCCGCCCAGTTCGCGGCGACGGCGCACGGCCCAGATCGTCAGCGCGAAGGTGGTGACGATCAGGCCACCCGCGAGAAAGCGGTGCACCTGTTCGCGCCACGCCTTGTGCGATTCGTACTGACGCTCGGGGAACGCTTCGTTCGCCGCGGCGACGTCGGCGGCGTGCTGTGGCCAGCTGATCTTGCCGTAGCAGGTGGGCCAGTCCGGACAGGAAAGGCCTGCGTTCGACAGGCGCACGAACGCGCCAAACACGATCACGCACAGGGCGAATGCGACCGCAAACCAGGCCAGTGCGCGCAAGGGGCGGAGTTGGGTCGTCATCGGAATCGTTCCTCAGCGGATCACGCGGGCCAGGTCCTGGCGCACGCCGGACGGATCGAAACCGGGCGCGTAACGCAGCACGAGCAGGCCGGCCGGGTCGATCACGACGGCGGCGATTGCGTCATTGCCGCTGGGTCGGAGGGCCTGCAATGCGGGTGCGTCGCTGCGCAGGAACTGGGTCTGCGGATAGCGCGCGCGGCGCGCGTCGGTGGCTTCGACGCCAATGACCGCGAGGCGTACGCGCGTGGCCTTGCTGGTCATCACGCCGCGTACTTTTTCTGCGTTCGCCAGCTGCGCCTCGCAGGCGTCGCCGCAGGCCGGGCCCGCGAGCAGCAGCAGCGTCCAGCGGTAGTCGGGATCTTTCCAGGCGAATTCGCCGCGATCGCTGGCGATCGGATTCGACGCGAGATCCTGTGGCGGCTGCACCAGCTCACCGATATTGCGCAGGCGTTCCGGTTGCCAGTTCGCCAGGCGCAGGCCGAAGGCGATCAGCATCGGCACCAGAAACACGGCGCCGACCATCACCAGTTGCAGGCGCATTTTCGATTGGGGATTCATGGCTTTTTCAACTCGTGGTCTTTTCTAAAATGCAGGATCGCGAAGATCGCCAGCGCCGCGAAGGCGAAGGAAAACCACTGGAAGGCGTAGCCGCGATGCCGCTCGGGCGGCATGATTGCCGGCGTCCACTGGCGCTGCAGGCCACTGGTGGGCTCCGCATCGAGCAGCAGCAGGCGCGGATACAGGGGCGCATCCAGATCGGCGCTGAGTGCGGCCGGCTCCAGATACAAGGTGAGCTTCGGCCATTGCGTCTGCTGCGCCAGCGCATTGCCGCCAACGCGCAGGCCGCCAGCGGGAATTGGCGCATAGATGCCCTGCACGCGTACCTCGTCGCTGGGCAGCGCTGGCGCGGACGCCGCGTCGGTGGCGCTGGTACCGGCGAGCCAGCCGCGATTGACCAGCAGACGTTGCTTGCTGCCATTTGGCGCAAACACCGCAATCAGGTTGCGGCCCACGCGTCCGTCGCGGACCTGCGCATCGAGCAGGTAGCCGCGCTCGGGCAGGTAATGTCCAGTGATGAATACATGTGGATAACGTGAATCCTGCAGATTGTCGGGAAGGCCGCCAAAGTCTTCCGCGGGCGCCAGTGCGGCGGCGGCGTAACTGGCCAGGAGCTGCTCCTTCTCACTGGCGCGGCGCAGCTGCCAGAAACCCAGCGCGCAGAACGCGGCCACGCCGCCGAGCAGAAGCAGCACGGCGAACCACGACGGTCGATGCCAGCGGCGTGACACGTCAGCGCCTATAATCGGTGCAGCGCAAACGGCGCGCCCTGTGAATCACCGCCATG
>JBDTLV010000082.1:0-21619 GCA_039934615.1 Tahibacter sp. | reverse complement strand
GCGCATCAGAGCGACAGCCTGAGGCATTTGGTGACTTGACCGACGGCGCGGTATACTTCCGCGCACGGTCTCGCCTTGCGTCTGCAAGGCCCCGCGCTGTTCCCCCGTCTTCGTATGGTTGCCATGAAATTGAATCTCTTTCTTGCGGCGCTCGCGCTGGCCTCGGCGTCGAGTCATACAGCGCATGCCGCATCGGTCATCGAGTCACACTTGGTAAAAGACACCAATGTGGAGATTGTCGACAGCGGTTCGCGCCCGGCATCGTTCGTGACAATTAGTGGCAAGGTATATTTCGCTGCATTTACCCCTGAGACCGGTACCGAGCTGTTCGTCACGGATGCTGTGGGGACGGTGCCCCAGCTTGCTTACGATTTCGCGCGGGGAACGGCATCTTCGCTACCGACTGCGCTGACTGAAATCAACGGGCTAGTGTTGGTCGAGGCCGACGATGCGGTGCATGGCAAACAGTTGTGGTCGGTCAATCTCTCGCTGGGTATCGGAACGCGGCTGACGAGCTTTTCCTCGTTCAGCGGTACGACAGAGACGGCGATCATCCCGCTCGGGCATTCCGGCACCAGATTCCTGTTCCTGCGGCGGTCTGACAACGCTTACTGGTCCACCGATGGTACGGTCGCGGGCACTAGCGAGATTTCCAGCGCGCAAGGACTTTCGCGCGCCGATGGCAAGGCTTGCGAGCTGGGCGCATCCGCGCTCATCGCGACCCATCAAAATTTCAACAGCATTGCCTTCTGGCGTACTGACGGCAGTATTCCGGGCACCTCAATGATCGCGAGTTCACCGGGCATCGAATACGGGTCGCGGCCGTCCTTCGCCGTGGGTGATGGCGCGCATTGCTACTTTCTGTGGGGAACCACCGGTGGCTGGACGCTCTGGCGTAGCGATGGCAGCACGGCGACCACGCGCTTGGTCGCGCAATCCACCGGGAGTGCCGCGGGTCTGGCGATGATGGGTGGCAATATATACATTGCGGCGGCAGACTCGAGTCGTTTTGTGGTGTGGCGCAGCAACGGAGACGATGCCCAACTGGCTGCCGTGCATGACGTTCCGTTCGACAGCTTCGGTGATGCGCAGCTGACAGTGAACGGCGGAAAACTCGCGTTTGTGAGTCCCGCCGCACAGTTCACGCGAAAAGTCTTCGTCACCGATGGTACGCAAGCGGGAACCCAGCAGAGTGCACTCGGTAGCACCTTCGGCGACGGACCGTCGCTTCGCGCGCTGGGTGCCGGTTTTCTGGTCTCCAACCAGCAGCAGACGTGGAGAATCGACCCTGCGACATTGTCAGTCACATTTTTAAACGCCAGCGGCTTTGCGAACCTCGGCGACATGGCTGTCGTCAATGGCGTCGCAATCAGCAACGCGCAAGACGAATATGGGCTGGAGCTTTGGCGCAGCGACGGGACCACCGTGGGTACGTATCGCCTGCAGGACATTTGGACTGACAACCAGCCCGGGATTTTAGAGGCCGAAAAAGACTGGCCCACCACTGTCGCGGACGGCGACGTTCTGATGCTGACGAATATCCGGCGCAATGGGCCTCAGGGCTCCTTCGCGCGCGAAATCTGGCGAACCGATGGCAGCGAAGCGGGCACCTGGCGTCTCTCGCCAGCGACCTATTCGGACGCAAGAGTGTCGACCATGGTCGCGCTGGGCAATGGTGCGTTTTTCATTGCCGAAGGTCCGAATCAATACGAGTACTACCGGACCAATCGCGATCTTTCGAGCGTGACGCCGGTACTGGGCGGGCTATTTACCTTTGGCGGAATGCAAAGCCTGCCGGCAGCGGCAGGCGTCCTGTTCAACTGCGATGTGCCCGGTGACCCGAAGAGCCTATGCGCACTCCGAATCGGCGACGCGTTGCCAAGCGTGGTTCTTCCACAATTGCAGGACAACGGGTTTTTTGCGTCAGTCGGTTTCGTCGGAAACGTGGGGGTCTTTGCGAATGGGTCGACCGAGCCGAAGCTCTGGCGTTCGGACGGAACCGCGCCAGGAACGTTTCAGATTTCCGATCTGCATGCGCAACTGGCTTCGACAAGTCCCTCGTTGCTGGCAACCTCGACAGTATTCAACGGCAAACTGTATTTCCCGGCATGCGTCGAAGCGGGTCGCTGCGGTCTCGCGGTCACCGATGGATCGGTTGCGGGAACCTCCATGGTTGCGATTCTGCCTGGATGGGGGCTTGAGTCGATTGTCGCGCTCGGCAATCGCATCGTATTCACCCAGATTTCGAACAATGTCACTCAATTGTGGTCCAGCGATGGGACAGCCCAAGGCACCCTGCTGCTCTACGACTTCGGGTCGAACGACGTTTCTTCGCTGGTCAGTGCTGGCAATGCGGTGCACCTGATCAGCGGGTGTCGTGGATATTGCGACGGCAGCTATTGGGTCACTGACGGAACCAAAGGAAACCTGCGCGCAATATCGATGCCGCCCGGATTTTCCCCCAGCGTGGAAGCGATTGCTGCGCTTGATTCAGACAATGTTATTTTTTCCTGCCATTCCGCGACGACAGGGCTGGAACTGTGCGCGACGGATGCGGTTACACAGACCTCGCGGTTCCTGCGCGACGTCTATCCCGGGGTAAACGGATCGTCCCCACGATTTCTCGCACGCACCTCGAACGCGAGCTACTTCACCGCCGATGATGGCCATCATGGCCTTGAGTTGTGGCAACTGAAGGTGGCCTCTGACTCGATTTTCCAGTCCGGATTTCAGCAGTAGGCATCATCGATTTGGCCGGGTAGCAAGATCCAGAAATACAGAGTTGCCAATTCGCACAATCGCGTGCCGACTGCTTCGTCAGGCGACAGGCTTGCGCGACAGGTTGACCATACAGACGTCTTAACGGCGAAACGACCAAAGTCGTAGTGGTCGGTGCATCGCTGCGCGCCGAAACTGTAGACGGTTTCTCAGAACTTCCACGGCAGTGCGACCAGGATCGCAGCGCCAAGCCGCCCCCAAAGGAAGTGCCGCCATGCGCGAACCAGCCCGTCGCATAAGTGGAAGTTGTGTCGCCCGCTGCCGCGGGGGCGGTTGGCGTTTTCTCGCCGTGCTCGGCGCGGCGCTGATCGGCGCCCCTGTGCTCGCGGAGTCCATTTTCGTCGATGGTTTCGACCTCAAGCCGGCTTCGGTGGTGCGAGTGATCCGCGACGACCACGTCGCGACACTGGAAATGGACTACAACGCCGATAGTCCCAATTACCAGTTCTGGAATATGACCGGATCGCCGAAGGACGACGCGGGATTCCTGGTCACCTGGTGGCCGGATACACCGACGCTCGCCGAGCAGGCGCGCCGTATTGCGGGCAACGACAGCGGTGGCGGCTGCCTGAATCCCGATCACATGACTGCGCCGTTGGCCTCAGCCATGACGGCGGTCAATCCACCCGGCGCAAAATGGCTGGTCACCGGCAATCGGCGCGTGCAGACTCAGCCTCTCAACAACGGCGCACCGTACACGGTGCGCGTGCAACGCATCAATGCGCTCGGCGAGATCACCAACCTTGCCGCGCTGGTTTCCTTCAACGGCGGCGACAGTACACGCGTCGACGCGTTGCGTTCGAGCATGACCTACTTCGATGACTTCAATCTACCGATGGGTCCGGCTGACGAGAAATTGTGGAATAACGCGGCGACAACGTCGACCGATCCGCGCTTCAACCTGTTCTTCATCAACGACCAGTTGCATGCGCACACGCTGGACGGCACGCGTCGCGAGAATACCGGCGATCGCTCGCAGACCTCGCAGCGCTTCCGCAAGAAAATCCGCATCGAATCGGCTGTGCGTCGACGCATCGTGTTCGACATGGATTCGCCGCTGAGTCCGCGTTCGGTGTGGTATCTCGACCTGAATCCGGTGCCGACCGAACTGACCGCGCACGCGAGCTTCTTCGACGACGAAGGCGCGCTCGGGCTACCCGCCGGCATCCTGCGCCTGCGCGCAGCCGGACAGGATTTCAGCGTCAGCCTGGTGGATCTGCAAGGCGCGGCGCACCGGCTTGCGCTGATCAACATGGCCGATCAGGGTCGAGAAGCCGTTCCCAATGTGCGGCGCAATTTTGACGTGCGCGTCGGCACCGACGGCGTGCAGGTGTTCATTGATGGAAAAAGCGTCATCAATACGACTTACGCGCCGTATGCCTTTGCAGCGGGCGACTACGAAATGCTGTGGGTAGGTTTCGGCTACAACACCACCAAGGACGCCAATCCCTACTATCTGGTGCACTGGGACAACTTCGGCTTTGACGGTCCGGTTGTCGACGCGCGGGAAATACACAACTACGTGACGCGCATCGAAGGTACGGACTACCAGAAATCGAGCCGCGGCAATACGACGTTTCCGACTTTCACGGTCAATATTCCGGACGACCTTCGCCCGATCGCGGCCAATGCGACTGCCGAAGCCTGGCTGGTCTACACCTACCAGATGGGCGACTACTCGGGCCTGAACATCCTTCCGACGGACTTTGTAAAAGTCAACGATGCCGCGCAGTTAATTTTGCAGCAACCACTGAACAACAGTACCCCGAACAATCCGGCACTGATGGGCTGGGGAATCGCGCACACCGCGCGAATCAAGCTCGGCAATCTGGTGCAGGGTGGCACGTCGCCGTTGCGAGTCGGCAACAACACGCTGCAGTTCTTTGCCGACAATGCCGGCCTGCTCAACGTCCATGTCGAAGTGTTCTACCCCGCCGGCAGCGCGCCGGCGTATACGCCGCCATCGGCGTTGCACCATTTCCCGCTGCACGCCGAGCTGCCGCGGCAGGGGCCGCCGGCACGCCTGCAGCGCATCGCGACCACGGATATTGGCGATATACACCACGCCAGTGCAGTACCGCCGGCTCGTATTCCGGTCAGCGGTGTCGTACCGCTCAATATCGAAGTCGGCAATTCGAGCTGGGCCGGCTGGGCACAACAGTGGATGAACGTGCCGGTGCGCAGCGCGGAGGTGTGGAGTGCGGGCGGTACCGCAGGTATTGCAAAAGTGGAAGTGTTCCTGCGCCGCGTGGGCACGGGCACCGGGCCGGGCGATCTGATCATCCAGCTCGACACTGCGCGCGATGCACCTGCGCCGCAAGGCCGCTATGCGATGCAGTTCGACTCCCGCACGGTTGCCAACGGCGACTACGAACTGTTTGTCCAGGCCACCACGCCATCCGGGCTCAAGAGCGTGCCGAGCTACGGCGACGAGACGCACTTCCTGGATGCGGCGGATTTGTCCGGCGCGTACTACCCGATTCAGATTGCCATCCAGAATTAGGCGGCGGATCGTGACTCGCGTGCAGAGGGCCTTGTGGGGCGTGGTGCTGTTGGCGGGCATGCGCTGCGCCGATGTATTCGCCGCCGGTTGCGGACTGCCGCAGCCGGCATTCTGCGAGGACTTCGAATCCGGTCCCTCTGCATTGTCGGATCGCGGTCGCGGCAACGAACTGAGTCGCTCGCGCTTCAGCGTATCCCGTTATGCGCCGTCGTTATCCACGGGCGATGGTGTGACGTTCTGGGCCTGGGAAGCGGAATTCGGCATGGACCCTAACGAGCCGCTGCCGTGCCGCGCCGATGTGGTCGGGTTCCTGCTGCCTACACGCGATACCCTGGTCTGCGAGCCGTCCACGCATATTGGCAGCCGTTACCTGTTTACTGCGGTCGGCTCGCAGAACTACGGCAGCAACGCGTATCGCATCCGTCAGCCGTTCGACTTTGCGGGTAGAACGGGAAAAGTGGTTTTCGATACTGACTTGGCGACCAATTTCCTGCTCGGCTATTCCAGTGTGGTGATCAGCGAAGATCCTTCGCAGACGCCGAGCTGGGACGTCAACGGACGCGGACCGAATCCGCGCAACGGTCTGCTGATCGTGTTCCTCGGCAATGACATCCAGGTGCATGATGTGCGTGATCATGTGATGACGACGCAGGACGGAATGGCGAGCGGTTTGCCGCAGCAGCGCGGGCGCCTGACGCGGGTTGAGCTGCGCTTGTCCCAGCAACAGCTGGAGGTGCTGACGTCGGAACCGTCGAATGACGGGATCACCTTTTCGCCGCTGGTCAGTCGCCGTGTCGTCGTCTTCAGCAGCGCCCTGCCATTTTCGCGTGGCTATGTTTCCCTGCTGGCCCACAATCACGCGACCTGGAAATACGCGATCACCTTCGGCGGCTTTCCGCGCCCGATACGCTCGTGGAATACCTATTGGGACAATGTCGGCTTCGATGGACCGGCGATCCTCGGAACGCGGGAATACGAGGTTCCCGCCGCGAATATTCCGTCCAGCAGAAACACGATCGACGAGCATCCGGCCGGCGTATTCACGACGGTCATACACCCGGGGTTGAGCCTGGGTTACGTGATCCCGAATGGGCCCGCAACCATGGGTGGCCCCTTGATCTTCGGCGGCGTGTCGCTCGCGCACGCGACGCGCGCACGTCTCGTGTTCAACGGCTACTACCAGGGCTATGACGTCGACGGGATCCGCCTCGGCACCGGACGGCTGCGCTACCAGCTGAACGATCAGTCGATCCACGTGCGCGCGTTTACTCCCGGAGAAGTCGCGATGCTGGATACGCCGGGGCAGACGGGCGGTTACAACCATTCGATCGACATACCGCTGTCGGAGCTGGTTGAGGGCAGCAACTCGGTGCGCTTTTCGACCTTGAATATTTCGTCGGGTTATCCGAATGGAGTGACCAATCTCGACCTGCTGATCGACGCCGATGGCGATTTCGTCTTTGGGACGGGGTTTCAGTGATCAGCGCCAGCCGGTTGCAGGGCGGCTGTTTATAGTCAGGCCGTTTCCGCAACCACTGTCAGCGTCGGGTTCACTCGGCTGGTTGCCTGCGCGACAAAGTACCTGCACGACAGACCTCGCCGCGTGAAGTGTACTTTGTCCGGTCCGTGAACATGCGCGCGGCGGCGCCCCGTTCACAAAGCGAACCGCCATGCAGCACGCTGCCTGCGTGCCATCTACCAGCGCTCGGAAACGCAAAGTTACTTTTTGCACACAAATTTCTGAATGCATGGCTGGCATTGCAATGCGAGTGGCGCGTCGATGCGGCGCGACACGCGCACTGTGCGTTCAGGGAACGCAATACCGACCGGCGAAACCGGGTTTGAGGCCGTCCACACCAACCCGGGCTCCGGCGACTCCGCGATCCATCTTGCGGAACGCGATGATTCGGGAGTCCGCCGACCTTACTTGAAGCTTGCAGCGGGTTTTTGCTCACTGACGAACTTCTGGATAGCTGCGATGCCGTCCGATTCGGAAGCGTGAACATCCGCCGCCCGTTCGCTGCCCATTTGCCGCTTGCCTTTGAACACAAGCCAGATCTTGCGTACGAACAGTTTGCCGTCCTTGAGCTTGGAGACGCTGGCTTCCCAGTCGCGGCCTTCGTGCGTTCCCTTCCAGCTCAGTTGATTCGATGTCGATGTGTCGTTCACGGTGTTCCTTTTCGGCAAGGTCCCAATGGTAACGCGCCGCGCGCAATCGCGCGCAATCGCGCGAAATTACCGAAATATTCCGTGTGAAATCAGTGCGTCCGGCCGGCGAGGACGCGACGCGAGTGCAGCGAACGCCGAAACAAGAGCAGGCGAGAGTCGCGCTTTGCGCGCCGACAGGTCACACGCAGTGTGATGCGCAGACGATCTGCATATCGCCTTGCAGGCACGCGACGCGGCGGAATGGCGGCACTGGCAGCATTCCGCCGCAGCGTTCCGATTACTGGAAACCCGTGGTCAGCAGCACGTCGATACTGCGCGGTTCGCCATAGATGAAGTCGTCCATCGCGACCACGTCAGTGAGGCCCACACCGGTGTAGGTTCCATCCACATTTCCCAGATGCAGCGGCGCATTACCCAGCACGATTTCAACGCGCGCAATGCGCTGGCCCGGATCATCGAAGCGCACGCCGAGAAACGACAATCCACCGTTCGCCACAGGCGCAGGTTGCGCATTCAGCAGGAGGCGCCCATCGACGGAGTAAGCCTTCAACAAGGTTGTCGCGGCGAGATCGACGTCGGTGAAAACGACGCCGAATCCGCTGACGGTCGCTGGCGTCGGACTGGCGGGAACGAAGAACTGGATTCCGATCACGTTCGACTCGCGCACCGCGAACAGCCGCGGGCCGCTGAAGAACGTGAATGTGCTCGTATAACTTGTGTCAATGTCACCAAAGCGGGGAAGTACCGCGGTGGTGGTCGGATTCGCGCTGATGAGAAAATTGTTGGTGTCAGTCAGTACCGGCGATCCCGGCGCCGTGAAAATCACTCCGCGGGCTCGGAACTGATCGGCCTTCATGAAGTTCGGTGCGGCAACGGTGTCGGGTACGCCGTCCCAGTTGATTTCGCGACGCCCGCTCGCCGCGGGTGCTCCGGCGGCATTGTTGACTCCGCCAAGATCGGTGCGGAACTGGTCGACGCTGACCTGGATGTCGGCCGGCGTTGCGCCCGCGGCGGTGTAGATCACGGGTGCCGCAACGACGCAGCCCAGCGGCGCCAGCCCGAGGAGCAGCAGGGCGGCCAGCTTGCGGGGGCGAAGACCCAGTTGAAGTGGGTTGCAACGGTGTGTTTGCACGGCGGTTTTCTCTGCGAATGCGCCGGGATCGGCGCGCTGAAAGATTCGCACCGCAATCCGGGTGGCAGTAGTGGACAAAGAAGGGAATGCAGGCGTATCTGTCGACAGCGGCCGCCCCTGCCGTTCGCCGGGCATCCCTGTGAAGTACGTCACGGAATCGGATCGGCTGACTATTTGTACGATAGAACAAGTGGAGGAGTTGCACGTGACTCGGGTGGATGTCTGCAGTCAAAGTGCCGAATGCGTGACAGCCCCTTCCGGCGTCGATTCCGCCGCATTTTCGTTTCGGTTCGGCTCCAACGGGTGCCGTTCGGGTCTGCTGCCTCCGGGATATCCCGGCGCTTGATTGGCCACTGATGGCGCTGCCGCGGCGCCTATTGCGAGCACGCGCACTCTGGCGGAGCATCGACACGGCGAGTGCAGGAGATGTGGTATGCCGAAATTCGAATGGTCGGGGCGTGACGAACGCGGGCGCAACGCGGTGAGCGGAGAAATGGACGCGGCCTCGAAGGCGGCGGCGCTCAGCGCGTTGAAATCGGCCGGCATCCTGGTGAGTCAGATCGTCGAGATCGGCGATCATCGTGCATCAGGCGCCGGCCCGCAGCTGGCGGCACGCGCGGTCCGAGCGACGGGACCTGGCTGGCGCAACGCGCTGATCGCGTTGGGCGCCATCGGCGCGGCCCTTGCGTTCACCCTGATACAGCCGATCGACTTCATCCGTTGCGAGGTGGATCGGCATTGCAGCATTGATCACTGGACGATCGCCACCAACGAACACTGGGTGGAAAAACTGGCGGATGTGCAGAAAGCCAGCGTGGAAACCCACGAGGAAATTCCGCACGACGGTCTCGGTCGACCGATGCACGCGGTGCACCACATCACGATCGAGCTGCAGAGTCCGACAGCCAGTATCTCGGCCGATCCGACCCAACTGCCGATACCCGCGAGCCGAGAGAGGATCGCCGACGAGCTGCAAGACTTCCTCGATCATCCGCAGTCGCAAGGTTACGCTGCCTGGCAAGGCGAAGGCGGGCAGATGATTATCGTCGGGGTGTTGCTGCTCACGGGGCTGGGTTTTGCAGGGGCTGCGTGGCGCGAATGGCGCAGATGACCATGGCACCGACGGCGCAACAGAGCGTATTATTGATTTCCACAGATGAACAAACGGATGTCGGTCGTCCATCGTGCGCAGCGGGCACAGGCGATGCGCGACTGGTCAGCGGGAGTGCCGTGTGCCGGACATCGTGATACGCACGGGTACCTTGGCGGATCGCGGTGCCGTGCAAGCCCTCTACAGGGACGTTGCCGCCACGCGCGGCGGATTGGCACGTCATGTCGATGAAATCACGGAGGGTTATGTGCGCGACTTTGTCGAGCACAGTCTGGCCGATGGCATTTTTCTGATCGCCGAGCGCGCCACGCCCCGGGCGCTGGTTGGCGAGCTGCACGCGTATCGAAATGGATTGCGGAATTTTTCACACGTACTGGGCAATCTGACCGTGGCGGTGCATCCGTCGGCGCAGGGCCTGGGTATCGGGCGACGCTTGTTCGGAATGCTGCTGGAGCAAGTGCATACCCATCATCCGGAGATCGGCCGCATCGAACTGGTGGCGCAGGAAAGCAACGTTCGCGCGATCGCCTTGTACGAATCGCTGGGATTCCGCCGCGAAGGTCGTTTCGAGGCGGGGTCCGCAGTCCTCACGGCGGTATCGAAGCAGACATCCCGATGGCCTGGCTGCGCGAGACGTATCGTCCATCACCGGATCCCCGGCAAAGCAGCTGAACGCGCGGTCGGGGTGCCGCCGGTCCATCCGGTGCAGGACCGCTGTCAACTCTCGGGCGTGACTGCATCCCGGAAGTAGGGCTCGACGCTGCCCTTGCGCTTGACCGTCATCGCGTTGCCGCGACGATCCAGTGATTTGCCGAACGGCACACGGATCCAGCCTTCGCTGACACAGTATTCCTCGACGTTGGTGTTCTCCTCGCCGTTGAAGCGGATGCCGACACCGCGCTCGAGCACGGCGGCATCGTAAAACTTGCTCTTGGGGTTGGTGTCGAGGCGGTCGGGCGGGGTATCGCTCATGGGTTCCTCCAGCAGTTGCATTCTGAACAAGTAAACAAAATGAGGTCACACGGATTGCTGCGTGATTTCGCATCGGCCAGTGCCAGCGCGCGCGTTGCCTGACCAAAGACAGCACGTGCGCCGTCCGCGGCGGTCGTATACCCCGGCATTATCGCCCGAACGCGCCGGCAGGCACAGGCCGGATCAGGCAGCCGTTCCGGGCAGCGCGCGCAGATAATCGCTCAGCGTCTCGATCGCGCGTCGCACTTTGGCCGGTTGCGCATCGCGTTGCGGCGTGACCGCCCAGATGTCGTAGCGCGGCAATTGCCAGTCCGGCAGCACGCGATGCAGCAGGCCAGCATCGATCGGTGGCTGGGCATCGATGGCGCTGAACAACGCCAGTCCGAATCCGGACTGGCACATCTGCTGCACCAGCAACTGATTGTTGCTGGTCACGCGCGGATCGACATACAGCTCGCGGGACGCATCGGTGGAATCGTGCAGGGTCAGGGTGAATCCGCTGCTCTCGCGGGTGGCGCCCAGGCCCAGCCAGGTGTGTCCCGGCAATTCCTCCGGCGTTTGCGGCGTGCCGTGCTGGGCCAGATAGCCGGGCGTGGCGCACAGCCACAGTTCCAGCGAGCAGAGCCGTCGCGCCACCCATTGCGAATCGGGCAGGCGCCCGACCCGGATTGCCACGTCGATGCGCGCTTCGATCAGGTCGATCATCGCGTCATCCACGCACAGCCGCAGGGTCAGTGCGGGATGCGCAGCGAGCAGCGGTCCCAATGCGGGCGCGATATGCGGACCGAAGCCAATCGGTGCCGCAATGCGCAGCTCACCCGACGGCGTATCCCGCGCTGCACGCAGTTGCAACTGGGCGCGTTCGGCAGCATCGATCATCAACGCGCACTCCGCGTAGACGCGCTGACCCTCATCGCTCAGCGACAGCTTGCGCGTCGATCGATGCAACAAAGTGACACCATGCACATGTTCCAATGCGCGCACCTGCTGGCTGACCGCCGAGGTGCTCAGGCCGAGCAGTCGCGCGGCGCCGCTCATCGAGCCCTGGCGTACCACCGTCGCGAAAATCGCCATCGGTTTGAGTTCGTCGATCGTGAAGCTCTGCTTCAAAGTTTATCCCGCCAGGCCCGGCTATTACGGACATTGTGAAGCCAGTAGCCTGTCCGAGTCGAATTCTCCAGGAGTACATACTGTGAAGATTGCCTTGATTGGCGCCACTGGTTTCGTCGGAGCGCCGCTATTGCAGGAGCTGTTGCAGCGCTCGCATCGCGTTACGGCATTGAGTCGCGCGCCGCAGAACATCCCCGCACAACCCGGCTTGCTGACGGCCAGCGCCGACGTACTCGATGCCGCACAAGTCGCGAACGCGGTGCGCGACCACGACGCGGTGATCAGCGCGTACAACCCGGGCTGGAACGATGCGGACCTGTATCGTCGATTCCTGCAGGGCAGCGCGGCCATTCTCGAAGGCGTGAAGCGCGCGGGCGTCCCGCGACTGTTCGTGGTCGGTGGCGCAGGCAGTCTGCAGGTGGCGCCGGGCGTGCAGCTGGTGGACACCCCGGCGTTTCGCGAGCACGTGCCGCCCAACGTGGTGCCGGGTGCGCTCGCCGCGCGGGATTTCCTGACTGCGCTGCGCGAGGAGCGGGAACTCGCATGGACTTTCCTTTCGCCACCCGCGGGCCTGCAGCCCGGCGAACGCAGCGGTCGATACCGCCTCGGCACAGACGACTTGCTGATGGATGGCGACCTGCCCGCCGGAATCACGGTGTGCGATCTGGCTGTCGCGATCGTCGACGAGATCGAGTCACCGCATCATCTGCGCCAGCGCTTCACCGTCGCCGCGGCGTGAGCTGAACGACTGGCGCCATCGGTACGAACCGTCGCATTGTCGCGTAGGGAGTTTGTGGACAAATCCGGTGCGCCGCTTCGACGCGCCGAGCCGGGATTTGCGTCGGGTCCGATGCCGCAGCGGCCTCGCCACGCGGCATTGCGACGATCCCGTTGCGATCGTGGATGCGCCAGGCGCTGCGATAGCGCGCCCGAATAGCGGGATTCAATCTGCGCCACGATCGAGCGTCAACGCTGGTGCGGCGACAGGACTTGGCGGGCGGATGTTCGGCCCGCCGCGCTGCAGCGTTCCATAGGTGAGGGAGCGTTCGCGGGTCGACCCCGGTTGCAATGCCGGTAGTCTGGGCTCGGCGATCGTGCACGGCCGAATCGCTTGAACATGTACCCTTGTATCGGGGGCGGCTGGCGCGACGTCGCTATCATGAAACGCGATTGTCGAGGCCGCAATGTGGATACTGCTGATCAAAGTGTGCACGTTCGTGGCCGCGTGGGTCGGATTGATGCGTGCCCGCAAGGGTTGGAAAGGTACGCCGCAGATGGCCGACAGCGGCGCCTACGAGATGGCGGTCACGCATGGCAAGAAGCCGCTGTTTGGCGACGCGCCGGTACAGGCGATCAAGATCGCCGTGCCTGCTCCGCCAGCGTTCGAGTTCGTCCTGCGACGGGAAAACGCGTATGACCGGTTGTCCAAGCGCATCGGTCTCGTGGTCGAGCAACAGGTCAGCGACGAGACCTTCAATCGCGCGGTCTACGTCGATTGCGATGACCCTGGCCTGGCGCAGCTGCTTAACGAACAGCAAGACATGCGCAGGGCCATTCTTGGAGTGTTTAGCGTTGGCGCGTCGCGTGGCTATCAGGTCGAGAGTATTATTTGCCACAAAGGGCGCTTGTGGTGCGTCATCAAGCCGTGGCGAAAGCACGACGATCCAACCCGCTATGCCGTGGCCAGTCTGGTGCCCGTGCTGCATCGATTGGTCCACAATCTGCCCGAACGCAGCAGCGTGCGCCGTCGTCGGCGTGACGAACTGGTGCCTGGTGCTTCACTGATGCAGTGGATCGCGCGCGGCGCTGCGATTGCTGGAATTCTGTACCTGCTCGGTCGCGCATATTTTCCGGGGCGCCTGCTGGAGCCATTCGACCTGTTCAAGGACTGCGTATGGCCAGGCGTAGGCTTCTATGCGCTATTCGCGATCCTTGCCTTGCGCGTGCTGCGCCGCTGCGCGGATACGCATCGGATGATGATCGAGATGACCCTGCTGGGTCTGCCCGGATTTGTTATCTCCACCTTCATGTTCGCGAGCCTGATCAACGTCAACCTCGACTTTTCGCAGTCGGAGAGCTATTTTTTACGCAATGCACAAACGTATACCAATCCTGCCAGTGAACGACGGGGTAGTACGCTGCGCTACTACGTGAGGGCGAGCCCCTGGCCAAAGGACTCCCCGCTGCACGAGCCGTTCGAGATTGATGCAGCCAACTACCGTCGTCTGCCCGATCGCGGCGACATGCTCGTCACGATACGTACGGGTGTGTTTGGACATGCGTGGATCGCCTTCGTGATACCGGCGCCCGCGTCACCCTGAAGCCCGCTGCCGCGCCGCGTCGTCGTCGGGCAGCTGTCGCCCCTCTGCGAATCCCTCTCTTTGGTCAGATCACCTTGGTCCGATGCGCACTTCCGCTTGTGCCGATAAAGTGAACTATGCGACTAAGCGTACATCGCGATAAATGCATAGATCGCTGCAGGCTGCTTCGTCCACGCCGGTGACGAAGGCGGCTCGGGGGTATCGATATCGGCAGACTTCAGGATTTTGGAGAATATTCATGGCCAGCATTGACAGCAATCCGTTCCTCAGCATCCAGATCAATTCCACCACGCAGAAAGCCACCGTCGTGGTCGTCGCACAGGTTTCCTTTGCGCCCGGCGAGAGCCCCCTCACGTCACGCGTGGACTGCCGGGTGCTCGGTGACGATGTGGTGCGCGATGACTTCCTGTTCGGCTACCCGACCCACTTCTTCAATGATCCCGGTGCGGCGCAATCGGTACGTTTCGAGAAAGGCGACGTGCCGCTGAGTCAGCTCAATGAAGATCTCATCGGTGCTGATGAAATCGTTGGCGAAGTCACGCTCAGGCCGGGTGGTGGCATGGCGGTGAGCAAACGCACCAACGTGTTCCAGTTGCGCTGAGCCTGGTGCCATCGGTTGAACCACCGCCCGAGGGATGACCTGGCACACGATTCCGGCAAATCGGTCGCGTTCAACCACAGACGGCGTTGACGACGAAGGTGCCCTGCGGCGTTGGCGTGTTTGCCGGACGCAGAGCGGTGGTTCATGACGGGCCCGTCCGGCCGCTGCGCACGTTTGCGCGGCGGACCGGCCACCCCCTTCACTTGACGTCGGACTGCCTCGCCGATCCGTTGCAGAAGTGAAGCGCGTGAGCAGCGCCCCGCTGAGGCCGCGTGAGTCTGTCGACGGCGATCACGGCAAAAGCGTGTACGGCGCCTCGTCGCAGTTTCCGTGCGAGCGATCGGTGACGACAATCCGGTCGACGTCCGTTGCGCAGGATTCCGGATTTGCGACGCACGTCGCACTGTCGAGTACGTATGGTGTCAACCCCTGCGCCATTGCCGCGTTGGTAGGTGTGAACGAACTGACATCCAGTCCGCATGGCGGATCGGCGGGCCTTGCTGCCCCTGGATTCGGCGGGCATCCACCGGGAGGAGCACGATGCACATCGCATGGGGATTTGCGCGCAGAATGCGCATGTATACAAGTTCAGCAATGCTGGCTCTGGCGGTTCTTGGCGTTGCGCCAGCCCACGCCTACGACACCTTGTACGGAGCGGGCTTCGAGACCGTGGTCGACGCACCGGCGACGGATGCAGCTGCCGCGCGTTTCCTGACCATGGCCAGTTTTGGCCCGACGGCAGCGGAAATCACCCGGTTGCGCGGGATCGGCTTTCGCGCCTGGATTGCGCAGCAACTGTCGTTGCCGACCACCGTGGAGCGTCCCACCGTGGAACAGCTCGACGGTATTACACAAGTACAGAATCCGGGCCAGGCGCATCGCCTGGAGGCATGGATGAAGGCGACGATCACGGCACCCGATCAGCTGCGTCAGCGCATGGCTTGGGCGTTGAGTCAGATCATGGTGGTGACGTTTGCACAGAGTCAGCTCGGTGGCGATCCGGTCGCGCTGGCCGAGTACTACGACATTCTCGCCCGCGACTCGGCAGGCTACTACGACAACGGTGGATTTCACGCGGGCACCTACTCACGCCTGCTTTACGACGTCACGCGCAGCCCTGCGATGGGCAAGATGCTGACCTTCATCCGCAACAAGGTCGGTGACGCGGGACTCGGTACCTACCCCGACGAGAACTACGCGCGGGAAGTCATGCAGTTGTTCTCGATCGGGCTGGTGCTGCGCCACGCGGACTTTTCGCCGATCCTGGACAACTTCGGGCAACCCCTGTCCAGCTATCCGCAGGCTACGGTGAGCGCCTACGCGCAGGTTTTTACCGGCTGGAGTTATACGAGTGGATTCAACAGCAATCCGACGCGTAGCCATTGGGCGGTCGCGGACTATCTACCGATGGTCTGCTACGACAACTACCACGACGAGGCGCACGCCAAGACCCTGCTCAGCTACACCGGCAACTATGCAGTAGGCGGCGACGCGCAGCAGTTGCCCGCGAACAATGGCTGCAGCAATGATCTGGAGCAGGGCTTGGCGATCATCGCCAATCACCCGAATGTCGCACCGTTCATCTCGCGTCAGCTGATCCAGCGCTTCACCAGCAGCAATCCGTCGCCGGACTATATCGCGCGCGTCGCCGCCGTGTTTGCGGACAACGGTCACGGCGTCTACGGCGATCTCGGTGCGGTGATCCAGGCCGTATTGCTCGATCCGGAAGCCGGCTATCAGGCTCCGCCACCCGCGGCGCCCTACATGTTCGGCAAAGCGCGTGAACCCTTGCTCAAGCTGACCGCGTTCTACCGCTACTACAAGGCTGCTGCGGCGAATGGCCTGTACAGCATGTCGCCGACCAATTTTGCTGCGTATTTACAAATACCACTGGGTGCACCATCGGTGTTCAATTTCTACATGCCGGACTATCACCCACCCGGCGAGATCGGCGACGCAGGGCTGTACGGTCCCGAGTTCCAGATCACCAACGCCAGTTCCGCGTTCAGTACGGCCAACGAGTTGCGCAACCGCGCGATGGCCTATCTCGGCAATCCCGCCAACACCGACGAAACGATCGCGGTTGACTTGAGCGCACTTGCAGCGCTGGCCGGAAATCCTGGCGGACTCGTCGATGCGCTGAATCACGACCTGATGTATGGCGCGATGAGCAGCCACATGCGCACCACGCTGATCACGATGGTCTCGCAGGTGCCGGCCAGTCCCGTCTACGGGCGCGTCACCGCGGCTTTGCAGGTGTTGCTTGCATCCCCCGAATTCGCCATTCAGAAGTGAGGCGCACCATGTCCACGACCTACTCACGCAACCGTCGCAACTTTCTGCGCAACGCCGCCTGCGCCGGCCTCGCCGCCGCCAGCGGAAACGCGCTGTTCAGTCGCCTGCAATTGATCAACAGTGCGCTCGCCGACACTCTGACCTGCAACGCCTATCCGCCAGTGAGCGACTACAAGGCGCTGGTCTGCGTATTCCTGTTCGGCGGCAACGACTCGTTCAATCTGCTGGTGCCCAGTGACACTGCGCGCTATGCCACGTATTCCACGTCTCGCGGCGCGATGGCGATCGCGAAAAATACCTTGCTGCCGATCAGCGTGACCGGCGCCGCACCCGGCGAGCAATACGGACTGCATCCGAGCTGCAGCGGCATGGCATCGCTGTTCAATGCGGCGCACGGCGCTTTCGTCGTGAATACCGGCACGCTGCGCCAACCGACCAGCAAAGCCCAGTACCTGACGCCGGGCTATCCGATTCCTCCACAATTGTTTTCCCACAACGATCAGCAGGGTCTTTGGCAATACGGACAGCCCAGTGCGAATGGAACGGTGGGCTGGGGTGGTCTGGTTGCGGATCGTCTGAACGTGCTCAACGCCGGTGCGACCATTCCGATGTCGATTTCCCTGGCCGGTCAGAATCGCTTCCAGGCTGGCATGAACGTGCAACCTTACGCGATCACGAGCACCGGCCCGACCGCCTTGCGCGGTTACAGCGGAAACGCGGGAGCCGCCCAGCTGGCAGCGCTGCAGGACCTGGTCGAACAGGCCTACCCGGATCCGCTGTCGCGTACCTATGCCTCGACCTTTCGCGATGCGCTGGACTACAACGCGACCATGACCGATGCGATTGATCATGCAACGCCGCCCAGCACGACGTTCCCGGATACCAGTCTGGGCGATGCGCTGAAAATGGTCGCGCAAGTCATTTCCGCGCGCACGGCGTTAAGTGCAAAAAGACAGATATTCTTTGTTTCACTTGGCGGCTTTGATACGCACGACGACATGCTGCAGGATCAGCCGGGACTGTTCAGCACCATTTCCGGGGCATTGTCGGCGTTCTACAAAGCGACCGAAGACCTCGGATTGCAGGATTCCGTGACGACTTTCACCATGTCCGAGTTCTCGCGCACCCTCAATACCGATGGCGACGGTACCGATCATGCGTGGGCCGGCAACCATTTCGTGATGGGCGGCGCCGTGCAGGGTGGAAAATTGTACGGATCGCCAGCCAGCAGCGGTCATCTGTTTCCTGAGCTGACCCTGGATGGTCTCGATTGCCTGCAGCGCGGCCAGATGGTACCGGCAACCTCGTGTGACCAGTACTCGGCGACGCTGGCGCGCTGGCTCGGCGTCAACGATTGCGATCTTGCGACGATCTTTCCCTATCTGGCCAATTTTCCGACGTCCGATCTGGGCTTCATGGGCTGAGCGTTGCGCGGCACATTGCACGTCCGCATCGTGCGATGCGGACGTCGCAGGACTTCGATCGCAGCGATCAGGCGGGCGCAGCATCGACCGGCAGGCGCCGTTCGTATTCTGCTTCCAGACGCGTGTGGGTTTTCCAGAATCCCTCGGGTTTGCGACCCGCGAGCTGCGCGGCGAGGATATCCAGGTGAGTGTGCCAGCCCCCGGCGACACTGGTGATGGTGTCGCGCGAGCGCAGGTCGCTGTGGGTCAGCACCAGGCGGACGCGATCGCCCTGCGGGGTCAATTCCATGCGCACTTCCGAGAACTCGTCGCCACCGTGGCCCCAGGTGTAACTCAGCAGGCGCGGCGGATCGCAGGCGGTGATGCGCCCGTGCATGCGGCTTTCCTGTGCATGCGCGGCGTACTTCGGTGGGGCGGGCTCGCCATCGGGATCCCATTTCGAGTTGTGGAAAATGTGCTCTACCTCGCCGCCGGCACGCAGGTCCATTGCCCCGCCAGCAAGCCAACTGGCGCGCTTTTCCGGGTCGGTGAGGTAATTCCACAATCGTTCCACCGGGCCGGGCAGCAGGCGTTCGATGCGGACCGCGCCAGGCGCGGTGACAGTCGCGAAGTCGTTCATGATGATTGCTCCATAAATTGCGAAGTGGACCAGCAGTACCCGGACTCTCGTCGTTGCGCGCGATGGCGCGAGCCGGGCGGATGTGTTTCAGGATTTCCTGCGCGACCTGGTCGGCTTTGCGCGATCCTCGGCCTGCAGCAGCGCATCGAGGACATCCAGCCGTTCGCTCCAGAATCGTTCGTAGTAGCGCAGCCATTCCATGCCCGCGTGCATCGGGCGCGTGTCGAGGCGACATTCGTGAGTACGCCCTTGCACGGTCCGTTGCACCAGTCCGGCGCGCTCGAGCATCTGGATATGCTTCGACGCCGCCGCGAGTGAAATCTCGAACGGTGCCGCCAGCTCGCCAACGCTGTGCGGTTCCTTTGCGAGGCTGCGCAGCATCGCGCGCCGGGTCGGGTCAGCGAGGGCGCGGAACACCGCATCAAGTCGATCGGAGAGATTCTCAACCATAAGGTTGAATTATGCGCAGCGACTATCGATTGTCAACCATTTTGTTGAATGTTGCGTTGCCCGCCCCCTCGTCGTCGTGATGCAGCGAGTCGCCAACCGCTTGCAGCGGCTGACTCGATCGCTTTCGGTATCTGAAGCGCGACTCGACACGCATTGGAACAAAGTCGCGTCGCGCGGATCCCGTGTCGCGGAATATCGGAAATTTCCGAGTGCTTGCCCGGCGTCGAGTCCGATGCGCAACCGATGAACTGCCGCTACGCTGCCTGCGAGCGATGGCGGTGAACAGGCTGTGCGCGCCTCCGGACTCGCGTGCACGGACGCGGCAACGTCGAATGACCGGCGCGCCGCGTTACACTTCGGGTCTGCGACAAGTCACAGGGGAAGCACGGCATGTTTATCTATTGGGGTACCAAGGCGGTGCGCAAGACGCTCGGCGTGGTTGCCGACTTCTGTCCGCTGTGCCGATCGCCACAGGCATTCGTGCTGGTACGACTGGGCATGGCCAGTCACGTGTACGGAATTTCCGTCGGCCAAGGCAATCTGGCCGGATTCGAGCGGACCTGCCAGCAATGCAAAATCGTTTTCGATGCGGACATCAATCGCTACAAGGATGTCATCAAGAAATTTCCTATTGCGAATATTGCGCAGAGTTCGCAATTGCCGCATCTGATGACAATGACCTTTCCGGACTTGCGTGACAGCTACGCTGGGCGGCTGGAGCTGGAGCACGATCTGTCGAAATCGATCGCGCAACTCGACCCGAACCAGCGTCACCGCTTGATCAAGGAGCCGTTCCTGCTGCTCGGACCAACCGTGGAGCAGCGCTACGCGCAGGCACAGTTCGATATGCAGGTCGCGATCACGCTGCTGGTCGGAATCGTACTGGTGGCGGCCATCACCTGGCTGTCCAGTCTCTGGTTCGGTGCCGACACGAATGCGCGGGTGCCGCTGATCATGGGGGGCGCCATCGTCGTGGCCATCATTGCGCTGCTCGTGCAGTTCCAGCTTGCCAAGGGGCGTCATCTGCGCAGCCAGATCCTGCCATTGCTGGGCAAGGCGCTGCGACCGCTGCGGCCGGACCCGAAGGAATTGGGCGCCGTGCTGCAGGAACTGTCGCGCAGCGGATTGCGGATCGGCAAACGCATCAAACCTCAGCTGCTGCAACAATACCTGTAGTACCCGACCCATGCGGACTCCGCTGGTGGGCACCATGCGTCTCGGCAGCTGGGGCGCGCATCTGGCGCCGCGTGCAGTCGCGGATTTTCTCGCCGCCTGCGCAGACGCCGGCGTGTGCGACGTCGACCTGGCCAACATCTATGGCGATTCCACGACCAACCGACTGGTGGGTGCGGCGTTTGCGCTGCGCCCGGAATTGCGCGCCCGGCTGCGTCTGATCGCGAAAGTCGGCATCGTGTTGGCAGAAGCGGGATCATCCGGGCCAGGCGACTATCGCTACGACAGCTCGGTTGCGGGTCTGCAGCGTGCGATTGCGGCGAGTTTCACGGACCTTGGTGTAGAACGCATTGATGTACTCATGTTGCATCGTATGGATTTTTTGACCAGCGCGACTCAGCTTGCCGAATTGCTGCAACCGATGCTCACGGACGGGCGCATCGGCGCCTTTGGCGTCTCGAATGCGACGCCGCTGCAGGTCGACCTGCTCGCATCGCAATTGCCGGTATCGGCCCATCAGTTCGAGCTGAGTGTCATGCAATCGTGCGCGCTTTTCGACGGCACGCATGCGCACAGCCAGCGCCATGGTTTCGATATCATGGCCTGGTCGCCGCTCGGTGGCGGAGCGGCGCTGGATCCGCAAGCGGTGTCGTCTCCGCAATGGCAGCCCACCCTGGTGCGACTGTGCGACGAACACGGCCTTACTCCTGCGCAGTTGCTGCTGCGCTGGGTCCACAGCGTGCCAGGCACGCGCGCCGTGCTCGGAACGCAGCGCATCGAACGCGTCATCGAAGCCTGCCACGCCGCGGCGCAGCCTTTGCCGCATACGGATTGGTACGCCCTGCTGGAAGCAGCGCGTGGCGTGCGCCTGCCGTAGCGCGCAGGCGTAGCCGGCGAAAAGCGCCAATGGATCGATCGCCGCGTCAGCCTTGAATGCGCAATCCCGATTTCCGATTTCCGA
>JBDTLV010000081.1:0-21937 GCA_039934615.1 Tahibacter sp. | reverse complement strand
GTAAAATAGGCGCGTCGTTCTCTGCCGTGTTCGACAGCGCATTCAACATTTGCCTTGTTCCTAAGTAACGACCCAGGGATGGCAGTGCAAGAGCCTCTGTGCAAGTCCGCCCTGTGCGGAAAGCCTCCAGGTTCTGCGAGCCCCCCCACCTGTATATCAGGGTTCAAGGTCGTTTCGTGCGCATCGGCATGGCGGAGAACGTCACCTTGCGGTCAGTCGGACGTAGGTGGCCGGAGCAGATCTGTTTGCCCGCGCGCCGCGCAATCCCGACAGCATGTTCAACGCGATCGCCCACTGACGCGCACCGCGGAACTTTTGCAAAAAGCGCACACTCCCCTACTGGACAATGCCGGTGAACGGAATCCCGACCGACCCGCGCAGCCAGCTCCGCGCGCACATGCGCGAACAGCGCTCGGCGCTCTCCGCCGCGACACGCATTGCCGCCGCGCAAAACCTCGCGCTACAGCTGGAAACGTTGCCCGAACTGCTGGTCGACCAGCGCATCGGCGCCTATTGGGCGGTGCGCGGTGAGATCTCGCTGCATCTGGTTGTCGCGCAATGCTGGCGCCGCGGCCAGCAGGTGCTTCTGCCGGTTTCGCGCAACCAACGGCAGCTGGCCTATGCGGCGTACGCCCGTGACACCACGGTCAGCGCGAATCGACACGGGATACCGGAGCCGGATCATTCCGGCGACACGCTCGCCGCACCCGCGGCACTGGAACTGGTCTTCGTTCCAATGCTCGCATTCGACCGGCGCGGCCACCGACTCGGTTACGGTGGCGGCTACTATGACACCAGCTTTTCATTCCTGAGTGGCCGGGATCGCCCGACCACGCCGCTGCTGGTGGGCGTGGCGTATGCCCTGCAGGAAGTCGAGCGTGTCGATGCAGAACCCTGGGACATCTCTCTGGACTTCATCGCAACCGAACGCGAGCTCATCGATTGCAATCCTGTCGCTACCTGATCGAGGAAAATGCATGCGCTACTGGCTGATGAAATCGGAACCCGATGAATTCTCGATCGACGATCTGGCCAAGCGCAAGGTCGAGCCGTGGAGCGGTGTACGCAATTACCAGGCGCGCAACTACATGCGCGATGGCATGCGCGCCGGCGACGGCGTGCTGTTCTACCATTCGAGTTGCGCCGAACCCGGCGTCGTCGGCATCGCCGAGATCAGCGCCGAGGCGCATCCGGACCCGACCCAGTTCGATCCGCGCAGCGACTATTACGATGCTGCAAGCAAGCCGGACGAACCTCGCTGGCTGCTCGTCGACGTGAAGTTCAAACGCAAGCTCAAGCGCACCATCGCCCTGACGGAACTCAAGGACCAGGCACAACTGGACGAGTTCGCCCTGGTCAAGCGCGGCAATCGCCTGTCGGTCATGCCGGTCACCAAGCAGGAATGGGATTTCATACTTTCGCTGGAATAGGCGATTTCGATCCCGAATTGAACCCTTGCCGATACCGCAGTACGGCTGCCATGAGATGGCGAATCCGGTGCCGAACCCGCCATTCATTCGCCGCCGTCAGCGCGACCGCTTTAACTATCCACAATAGTCAATTGGAAATTCCATGGACCGCGAACATCAGAAACGTCTGGCCGCGCAACGTGCCGTCACGTATGTCGAAGAAGGCAGCGTCGTTGGCGTAGGCACCGGTTCGACGGTCGCCTACTTCATCGAGGAACTGGGCCGGATCAGCGACCGCATCGAAGCGGCCGTGTCCAGTTCCGAACGCAGCAGCGAACTGCTGCGTGAACGCGGCATCCGGGTGATCGATCTCAACAGCGCCGGCGAGCTCAACCTTTATGTCGATGGCGCGGACGAGTGCGATCCGCAGCGCCGACTGATCAAGGGTGGTGGCGCAGCGCTGACACGGGAGAAGATCATTGCCGCCGCTTCACGCCAATTCGTATGCATGATTGACCCGGCCAAACGCGTCGACGTGCTCGGTGCATTTCCATTGCCCGTCGAAGTGATCCCGATGGCCCGCAGTCATGTGGCGCGGCAAATCGCCCGCCGCGGTGGTCAACCCGTGTGGCGCGAAGGTGTCGTTACCGACAACGGCAACTGGATTCTCGATGTGCACAATTTGCGCATCAACGACCCGGTTGCCACCGAACGCGACTACAACCAGATCACCGGCGTGGTCTGCGTTGGCCTGTTTGCCGCCCGGGCCGCCGATATCGTGCTGATCGGCGACAGCATCATGGAGTAGTTCGCGGGCGCTTGCGTGCATTGCAGTCCGCTGCGGCGCATGGCGGGACGTTTCGCTCGCACGATTTCGACGATCGCCGATTCGCGGGACTCCGCGACCGCAAGGGATTGACGACGCGCCAACCCGCTGGGCGTGCGCGCAGACCGGCGTCAACGAATTTCAGATGCTGCGATCAATCTGCTTGATCATGCCCGAAATTCCACCCTGCAAGGCGTACACCTCAAAACCCATCTTTGCCATGATGAACGCCGCCGCTGCGCTGCGTTCGCCGGTGTTGCAGTACACCACGTACTTCTTCGCGCGATCGTACTCATTGACGGTTTCGCGAAACGTATACAATGGCGTATTGAGCGCGCCCTTGATCGCACGCTGGGCGAATTCTTCGGGCATGCGCACATCCAGCACCACTGCGCCGTTGCGCGCATAGATCGACGCCTTGCCCGGTGTCAGCCAATCCACCGCGGGCGGCTTCATCACTTCATCGAACGCGCGCTTGGCGAGACGCATCAACTTGCCGTCCTTGATCATCGTGACGGTCGCGTTGCGCGCGGTATTCGCCAGCAGCGCGTCTTCGCCGAAACTGTCGCCGCGCACCAGATAGGCGACGACGGAATCGCCCGTCTCCAGGCTCTTGGATACGGACGCCGCACCATCCTTGATCACGTAGAAGTAGTCGGCCTCCTCTCCTTCGCGCACGATCGAATCACCGGTGCGTACCGCGACCTCCTCGAAACGCTGGAACATCCGCTCGATACCGGCGGTGGGCAACTTGTGCATCACCCGCGATTGCAGCAAACGGAACACCCAACGATTCGCTTCGGGTGACGGATCGTAGTGCCGGAAATTCTCCGAGCGCGAAAGTTGATCCCAGCAAAGAATCTTTTCCATGTACCGCCGGTCGATGCGCGCGACCGCAGCCATGATCGAAGCGACCGTTGCGGTGAAGCGGCGCGGCTGCATGTCACCGAGCGCGTAACGGCCTTGCAGGGTGGACGCGTCGGTTTCCTTGATTTTTCCGTCTGGATATTCGCCGCGTATACGCCCGGACAGGACGAAGATAGTTTGCTCGTCCGTATCGCCAGCGCGAAACAGCACTTCGCCCCGCCCCAGTTCTTCGGTGCTGGCTTCGCGTGCCAGTTGCTCGAGGTTTTCCGGCCGCAGCGAATCGAGCGGATAGAGCTTGGCGAGATCTGCAGTATTCACGCTCATCGTTTCCCCGAGGCACCGAACCGTCGCCCGCAGTGTAGCGGCCGCGGGCTCGCGCGGGGAATAGCGCGCCGGTAGTCTCTACCGCCCGGGCCGACTGCCGCCCACAGTGCGAATGGACGGCCTGGCCGAATCAGGCAGCACGCGGCTTCGCCGGAATGAACGGAGAAATCGGGTCACTGGCGGGAAACGTCTCGTTCAGCGCTTCATCCACGTTCGCGTCGGCGTGACGCTTGCGCGTGCCGCGCTGGCGAGCAGTTTCTTCTGCGGTCGAGACCGAGCCGTCGGGATCTCGGTCCTTGCGGTCATGGGCTGCCATGGTTGAGCGCTCCTGTCGGCCTGGTTACCCTCACTCTGCCGCAGGATCGCTGAACGAAGCCCTGATTTACCCCTCGGGCATGCCGCCATGCCATTCGGTGAGCCGTTAGACTTCCGCTACCGCGCGCTGCGCAATTTCGGAATTCGCAATCATGCCGTCCCGACTCACTGCAACCGTCATCGCGGTGCTGCTTGCCATCGGCAGCCAGCACGCGAACGCCGATTTCCGCGCCGATTACCGCGGCGACGGGGGTTTGCAATCCATTGAGGTGGGGCACGGCAAGGTCCGATTCGCAACGGCGCACGGGCATGGGGTGATTTTCGATGCGGCACAGAAGGCGCTGATCCTGCTCGACTCGGACAAGCACGAATTCACACGCATGGACGAAGCGACCGTCGACGCATTGGGTGAGACGGTCAGTGGCGCGATGGCGCAGATGGATGCAGCGTTGGCGAAATTGCCGCCCGAACAACGCGCACTGGTGATGGCGCGCATGCCAAAGCAGGCGCAGGCCGTCGCAGGTCCCAAACCGCTGGTCAGCATCAAGGCGACCGGCGCCAGCGACAGCGTGGCTGGATTCCGCTGCGAAATTTTCCGCATCGATATTGACGGCGACAACGGCGGCGAGAATTGTCTGGCGAATGCCGCGGATCTGGGCCTCGGTGCGGACGACATCGCTGCTTTCCGACAGTCCGCCGATTTTGCCAGGCACGTAGGCGAGAAAATCGCGGGAGGCCGATTCAATACCGGCCTTGACTACAACATGTTCAATGGTGAAAAACTGCCGGTGCGGATTAAGTCAAAAAATGGATCTTCCGCGTTGACCGCGGTCAGCAAAGCGGCGATCGCGCAAAGCGAATTCGACATCCCGTCCGACTATCACGAACGAAAGATCGAAGTACCGAAACTGCCCGCGCGGCACTGAGGCGGGCTACTAATTGGCCCGCGCCGGATACGGTGCGGGTCAGGACACCCTCAGATAGGTCGCATCGTCGATCAGCTGCGTTCCGCGCGCACCGCGCCGCCTGACGCGGAACTGGATTGATCCAACCGATCAGCTCCCGGTCCCGCCGTTCGATGACGCCGACCCCTGCGCTGCCCGGTCGCGCTCACTCTGCTGTTCCTGCAGCGCGCGCCACTGCACTTTGCCGGTGGCGGACTTCGGTAGCGTCGCCACGAATTCAATCGCGTGCGGCACCTTGTAGGCTGCCATGTGTTGCCGCGCCCAGCCAATCAGCGTCCCCTCGTCGAGATCGTGCTCAGGCCTGCGCACGACCAATGCCTTGACGCTCTCGCCACGGTGCGGATCGAAATAGCCGATCACGCAGGCTTCGAGCACACCCGCATTTCCATACAACAAAGTTTCCACCTCTGCAGGCCAGACCTTGTAGCCGGACGCATTGATCATGCGCTTGAGCCGGTCGACCATGAAGAAGTAGCCGTCTTCGTCTATGCGTGCCAGATCGCCGGTCCGGAAGTAGCGCACACCTTCAATTTCCACAAAAGCTGCATCGGTCGCGGCGGGGTTGTCCCAATAGCCGCGAAACACCTGCGGCCCCTTGACCAGCACTTCGCCGACTTCGCCGGCGGGTACCGGCTGCAAGGTTTCAGGGTCGACGACGATCGCCGCAGTATTGAAGAACGGCACGCCCAGGCACTGGGCCTTGGGCCGGTGCACAGGATTGGTATGCGTGGGGGCCATCGTTTCCGATAGCCCGTAACCCTCGATGTACGGAATGCCCCACAGGCTCTGGATCTTTTCCGCGACCGCGCGCGGCATCGCCGCACCGCCACCGGACAACAAATTCAAGGATTTCACATTGCGACTCGCCAGGTCAGGCTGGTTCAGAAAGTCGATCAGCATGGTCGGGATCGCGGTCCACGCGGTGACCCCGTAGCGTTCGATCAGCATCGCCGCGCAGCGCTTGTCCCAGCGCGTCATGACGACCATCGTGGCACCCAGCCAGATCGGCGAGTTGACCCCGTTCTGCAAACCAGTCACATGGAACATGGGCAGGCAGACGAGCATCACCGCGTCTTTGGCGAGGCGGCACCACTCCGGGCTGCCGACCGCGGTGTGCATCACGCTGCGGTGCGTATGCATGCAGCCCTTCGGCCGACCCGTCGTACCTGAGGTATAGGGGATCACCGCAAGATCGTCCGCCCGCGCCAGATGTTCGCCCGGCACGAGTTCCTCGGCGAGTGCATCCATCCACGCCGTTGTCCCGGGAATCGGCGCGCGGGCGGCGAGCACGACATCCGGAACCGGCAGGTCGCCGATTGCGCCCAGATAGTCGGAATACGTCACGGATACGGCATGCCGGACGCTGCCGTCGTCGTGCAGAGGCGTGATGATCGCTGCCTGTGACTGCTCGAACACGACCACATTCGCGCCGCTGTCGGCAATGATCTGCCGCACCTCGTCCTGCAGGTTCATCGGGTTGATCGGCACGACCACCGCATCGGCGCGCAACACCGCGTAGAACGCAACAATATATTGTGGACAATTCTGCAAATACAGAGCGACACGGTCGCCCTTGCGCACACCGAAGCGCTGCTGCAGGTATCCGGCAAACGCCTCGACTTGTCGCTTCAGTTCCGCATAGGCCAGGCTGCCGCCGTAATAGACGATGGCGGGATGCCTTGGATAGCGCGTTGCGGAAACATCCAGATTGTAATAAAGCGACGTTTCCGGCAGGAGCAGGTCTTTCGGAAGCCCAGGTGGCCAATGCGTCAAGTTCACGTGAACTTTCCTCCCCGCCTGAGTCTGGTTGGCAAATGCGGGCCGGCGCCCGCCTCAATCGCAGCCTGGGTGCAATGCAACTCGATCCGTCGAACATCACTGCGCACGCACATCGGCGATCAGATCCGCTGACTACCCGTTTCAGAATCGTCCCTCGGTCGCTTCATAGACCCGATTTCGCAGCGCAACGAGCTTCGGGCCGAAATCTTCGATCATTTTCTCGCGCGTCATCATCGACACGCGACCGCTGCAATTGAAGGCGAGTATGCGCGTCCGATCTGCCGACACCATCGGCACGCCGATCGCAAACACATCCGGATTCCAGTCTCCCAGGGAAAAGCAGAATCCGTAGTTCTCGAAGTCCAGCCGAGCGCGCAGGATACCGGCGCGGATTTTCGGCCACAGCAACGGCTCACATTCGCGCTCCAGTTCGCCCAGGTGCTGCTCGAATCCCGGCTGCGGTCGCGCCGCCAGATCGGCGCGGCCCAGCGCGGTGGATCCGTGCGGAACGCGCGCACCGGTTTCCAGTTTCATCTGGAAGGTCGGGTCTCCCTGGCACACCTCCAGCAGGATCATGCGCATGCCATCCGCGGCGCCGAGCATCACGGCCGACTGGGTGTATTCCGCCAGTTGCTGCATCAGCGGGCGCGCGACCGCGAGCACATCGTTGGCCTTGATGAATGCATGGCCGAGCGAGAGCACCGCCGCGCCGAGCGCGTATTTTTCCTGTACCGCCGAGTAGTTCAGATAGCCCAGCGTAGCCAGGGTAAAGGCAAGCCGGGACACCGTCGGTTTCGGCAAACCGGTGCGTGCGGCAATTTCGCGATTGCCAAGATACGCGTCGCCGCGCTCAAAACAGCGCAAAATGGACAATGCGCGAGCCACCGAAGTCACGAACTGTGGGTGTTTTGCCGCTTGCGCGCGGCTGGTCGATTCGAGGTTGCGCCTGGGATTGCCCATCGACCGGAGCGCCTTCAGTGGGCCGTATCGGCGTGGATTCGTGCGGCATACCGCGCAAGTTCCAGTTTGGCGATGGTCGCTCGGTGAACTTCATCCGGACCATCGGCGAGACGCAGCGAGCGCACGCCGGTCCACGCGGCTGCAAGCGGGAAGTTGTCGCTGACGCCAGCCGCGCCGTGCGCCTGGATCGCCCAGTCGATGATCTGGCAGGCCATCGTCGGCGCGACCACTTTGATCATCGCGATCTCGTTTCGCGCCATGCGATTGCCCACCGTGTCCATCATGTAGGCGGCCTTCAAGGTGAGCAGTCGTGCCTGTTCGATCATGCAGCGCGCGTCCGCAATGCGCTCGTGCCATACGCCGTGCTCGCCGATCGGTTTGCCGAACGCGACGCGCGACAGTACACGTATACAAAGCAATTCCAGAGCGCGCTCCGCAAGACCGATGGTACGCATGCAATGATGGATGCGGCCCGGTCCGAGGCGCCCTTGCGCGATCTCGAACCCGCGCCCTTCGCCGAGCAGCAAATGGTCCGCTGGCACGCGCACGCCATCGAGGCGAATTTCCATATGTCCGTGTGGTGCGCTGTCGTAGCCGAACACGGGCACGGGACGCAGCACTGTGATCCCCGGCGTGTCGGCCGGTACCAGGATCATCGACTGCTGCCGATTGGTCGGTGCGTCCGGATCGGTCTTGCCCATTACGATATACAGCGCGCAGCGTGGATCGCCTGCGCCGGAAGAAAACCACTTGTGTCCGTCGATGACGTAGTCGCCGCCCTCGCGGCGCATGGAACAGCGGATATTCGTCGCATCGGACGAGGCGACGTCGGGCTCGGTCATCAGAAATGCGGAACGGATTTCGCCGGCGAGCAAGGGCTGCAACCAGCGTGTCTGCTGCGCGGACGTACCGTAGCGTTCCAGTACCTCCATATTGCCCGTGTCCGGCGCGGAACAATTGAACACCTCCGCCGCCCAAGGCACGCGCCCCATGATCTCGCAAAGCGGTGCGTATTCGAGGTTGCTCAAGCCATCCCCGACGTGGACCGAACCCGGCAGAAACAAGTTCCAAAAGCCACTTTTTCGGGCTTCCGGCTTGAGCGCCTCGATGACGCTGCTGGTCTGCCAGGGATTGCCGGCGCGACGATGCGCTTCGACCTCGGCGTGAAAGCCGACTTCATTCGGATAAATGTACTCATCAAAGAACTGCAGCAGGCCGCGACGCAGTCCTTCGACTCGGGGTGTGTATGAAAAATCCATGGGGCAGGCCGCTCGGACGCATCAACGGAATTCCGTATGCCGGAATATGCTTTCACTTGCGTACGATCCTAGACTGCGAGTCGATGCGGGCGCAAGTCGCCACTACGCAACCCAAAGAGTTGGGAAACCGCATGGCTGGCGGATTCGACGGCTTGCGCTCAGCGCATGGCGTAGCTAGGATGATTTCGTATTGAGAACAGTCATTTCGCCATACGAAACTACTTTTATAAAGTTGGCATGCCCGTTCGTGCGTTCGTGGTCGGGCTGGCGCACCTGCCGTGTCGATTCGTCGACCATCAGGTCGGTGGCGATCCGCGTCAGGGAATGGATGGCAGACCGAAACAGGAAACAACCGAATGAGCGTCACTACGCAAAACAGCGATGGCGTCGCCATCCTGCGCATCGACAACCCCCCAATCAATGCGCTGGGCCTCGCCACGCGCGGGAGCCTGCTCGAAGCGCTTCGGCTGGCACTGGCTGACACGTCGGTCGTTGCGATCGTGGTCACAGGCGGGCCGCGTCTGTTTTCCGGTGGCGCTGACATCCGCGAATTCAGCACACCGCAAGTGCAGCAGGAACCCTCGCTGCATACGCTGATTGACGCCTTTGAGGCCAGCACGAAACCGGTGGTCGCTGCGATCAACGGCATCGCCCTCGGCGGCGGCCTGGAACTGGTGCTCGGCATGCACTATCGCATCGCGTCTCAGGGCGCTCAGGTGGGATTGCCCGAGGTCAAGATCGGCTTGCTGCCCGGTGCCGGCGGTACGCAGCGGCTGCCGCGCGCAGCGGGGCTCGAGAACGCGGTCGAAATGATCTTGACAGGCACCCCCGTCAGCGCCGCTTCATTATCCACAACAGGACTTTTTGATAAACTCAGCAGTGGCGATGCGGTCGATAGTGCGATCGAATTTGCCCTCGCGGCGGCGTCAACAGTCCCTGTGTTGCCGCGCGTTCGTGATCGGGCGGTCAAGCACCCGGATGCAGCCGGGTTTTTTTCGGCGGCGCGAGTACGCGTCGCCGCTTCGGCCGGCCCCTACCCTGCTCCGTTGCGCTGCCTGGAAGCAATCGAGGCTGCGGTAGGCCTGCCATTCGACGATGGCATGCGCAACGAACGCGAAGGCTTCGTGGCGCTGATGGACACGCCGGAATCCAAGGCCTTGCGCCATGCTTTTTTCGCGGAGCGAGCGGCCAGCAAGATCGCCGATATCGGCGCGGACGTGCCGCTGCGCCGATTGGAGAAAATCGGTGTCGTCGGCGCGGGCACGATGGGGGGCGGAATCAGCATGAATTTTCTCAACGTGGCGATCCCAGTGACGATCGTGGAAGCAAATCCCGAAGCGTTGCAGCGCGGCATCGCGACGATCCGCAAGAACTACGAAGCCAGCGCGAAGAAAGGTCGCATCAGCATCGCTGACGTCGAACAGCGCATGAGCCTGCTTTCCAGCAGTCTGTCCTTCGACGCGCTGGCCGATGCGGACCTGATCATCGAGGCGGTGTTCGAGGACTACCCGGTCAAGCAAGCGGTTTTCGCCGAACTGGATCGGGTCGCAAAACCGGGCGCCATCCTGGCGACCAACACCTCGACGCTCGATGTGGATCTTATTGCAAACTACACAAAGCGCCCCACTGACGTGCTCGGCACGCACTTTTTCAGTCCTGCCAACGTGATGCGTCTGCTCGAAGTGGTCCGCGGCAAGGCGACCGCCAAGGATGTGCTGGCCAGCGCAATGGCGATGGCGAAGACGATTCGCAAGACGGCGGTAGTTTCCGGGGTTTGCGATGGATTCATAGGCAATCGCATGCTCGAACAATACATACGGCAGGCAGGCTTCCTGCTCGACGAAGGCGCGCTGCCGGAGCAGGTGGATCGCGCGATTGAAGCATTCGGTTTTGCGATGGGCCCGTTCCGCATGGGCGATCTGGCCGGCAACGACATCGGCTGGGCGATCCGTCAACGCCGGCGCGTGGAAAAGCCCGACATGGTCTACTCCAGGACCGCCGATCTGCTGTGCGAAATCGGTCGTTACGGACAGAAGACCCAGGCAGGCTGGTACGACTACGCACCCGGTGACCGCAACGCGCGCCGTTCCGCACTGGTAGAAGACCTGATCGTCGAACACTCGCGCCAGATCGGTCTCGATCGCCGCGACATCGGCGATGCGGAAATCGTCGAGCGTCTGCTCTATGCGCTGGTCAACGAAGGCGCGCTGATCCTCGAAGAAGGTATCGCGGCGAAGGCTTCGGATATCGATATTGTATACTTGTCCGGCTACGGATTTCCCGCCTGGCGTGGTGGCCCGATGTTCCACGCCGACACCGTCGGCTTGCCGAACGTACTCGCCGCAATACGTCGCTACGCCGCGGGCTACCAGGGCAATGCCTGGCAACCGGCGCCTCTGCTGCTGCGTCTCGCCGCTGCCGGATCCGGATTCAACCACGCGTCGCCGAAAGCCGCTGCGCCGATCGGGAAACCCATCCACACATCATGAGCGAGCTGCTGCTCTCACGCCGCGACCTCCAGTTCCAGCTTTACGAATGGCTGGATGTCGCCGCTCTGACTCGACGACCGCGTTTCGCCGACCACAGCCGGGACACGTTCGACGCTGTGCTCGATACCTGTGAGCGGCTCGCTACCGAGCGTTTTGCGCCCCACTATCAGACTGGCGATCGCAACGAACCGTACCTGGATGGCGAACGGGTTGTGCTGATCGACGAAATCGCGCCGGCGCTGCGGGCATTCGCCGACAGCGGACTCGCTGCAGCGACCCAGGACTACGCGCTGGGAGGGATGCAACTTCCAAGCGTTGTGGAGAAAGCCGCACTCGCCTACCTGTATGCGGCAAACATCGCGACCTGCGCGTATCCACTGCTCAGCATGGCCAACGCGCGACTGCTGCTGCACCACGGATCGGCGCGTCAGATCGAGACGTTCGCATTGCCGCAGCTGCAGGGCCGCTGGTTCGGCACGATGTGCCTGTCGGAGCCGCAGGCCGGTTCGTCGCTGGCGGATGTTGCGACGCGCGCCGAAGCCGATGGTGATTCGGACCTCGGCGCACGCTACCGCGTGTTCGGCAACAAGATGTGGATTTCAGGCGGAGACCATGAACTGGGCAGTAACATTGTGCACCTTGTTCTGGCGCGCATTCCGGGCGACGACGACCGGATCATCCGTGGCGTCAAAGGTCTGTCGTTGCTGCTGGTGCCAAAGTTCCTCCTCACCGACGACGACACTGCCGGCGAACGCAACGATGTGCAGGTGACCGGACTCAATCACAAGATGGGCTATCGCGGGGCGGTCAACTGCGCGCTGAATTTCGGCGAGGGCACGCGATATCGCCCGGCGGGTCGCGCAGGCGCCGTCGGATATCTGGTCGGCGCAAAGCACCAGGGCCTCGCCTGCATGTTCCACATGATGAACGAGGCGCGCATCGGCATCGGCCTCGGAGCCGCAGTGCTCGGCTACAGCGGCTACCTGCATGCCTTGGCCTACGCACGCAGCCGGCCACAGGGTCGCGCGAGCGGCAATCATGGCGGAGCACAGAACCCGATCATCGTGCATGCCGATGTGCGACGCATGCTGCTCGCGCAAAAGGCCTACGCCGAGGGCGGGCTGGGACTGAATCTGTATTGCGCCCGACTGGTCGACGAGGCCGCGACAGCGGCCGGCCCGGCCCAACGCGCCGATTGCGAGCGCCTGCTCGAGCTGCTGACACCGATTGCCAAGAGCTGGCCCTCGCAGTGGTGCCTCGCCGGTAACGACCTCGCGATCCAGGTGCATGGCGGTTACGGCTACACGCGCGACTACAAAGTGGAACAGCTGTATCGCGACAATCGCCTCAATCCGATCCACGAAGGCACGCACGGCATCCAGGCGCTGGATCTGCTCGGTCGCAAGGTCACCCTGGATAACGGTGCCGCGCTTACGCTGCTGGCTGAACGCATCGCCGCGACCGTGGCGATGGCCCGCACTGCACCGGATATGGGTGATTGGGCCGCTGCGCTGGAGTTTCGATTTAGCCATTTGCAGAAAGTGACCCGGACACTTTGGGCCGGCAACGATCCCGCGCTGGCGTTGGCCAATGCGAGCGTCTATCTCGAAGCGTGCGGACACATCGTGCTCGCCTGGATCTGGTTGCAGCAGGCACTCACCGCACACGGGCACGACACGGACTTCCATCGCGGCAAGCTGCAGGCCGCACGCTATTTTCTGGAATGGGAATTGCCAAAGGTCGACGCGCAGTTGAATCTGCTGGAACGCCTTGATCGCACGACTCTGGATATGCGCGACGCCTGGTACTGAGGATTTGGATACCTATGGACAATGACACGCGATGAATGCACCCGACCTCTTCGATCTTACCGGTCGGACCGCCTTGATCACGGGCGGTTCGCGCGGTCTCGGCCTGCAGATCGCCACAGCGCTCGGCCGGTACGGCGCGCGCGTGCTGCTGTCCGCGCGCAAAGCCGACGAATTGCAGCACGCGCAAATGCAGCTCAAGGCGCTCGACATCGATGCGGACTGGCTGGCGGCAGACAATGGCACGGAAGCCGGCGTGATGGCCCTGGCCGACGCGGCGCTGGAGCGTCTCGGGCGGGTCGATATCCTGGTCAACAATGCCGGCGCCAGTTGGGGCGCGGCCGCCGAAGAATATCCGCTCGAAGCCTGGGACAAGATCTTCAACCTCAACGTGCGCGGCCTCTTCCTGCTGAGCCAGCAGATCGGCCGGCGCGCAATGATTCCACAACGTTACGGACGCATCCTCAATATCGCGTCGATCGCGGGTTTACGCGGCAATCCTCCCGGACAGATGCAGACGATTGCCTATAACAGCAGCAAGGCCGCAGTGATCAATTTCACCCGCACTCTCGCCGGCGAATGGGGTCGGCACGGCATTACGGTCAACGCACTGGCGCCGGGATTCTTTCCGTCCAAGCTGAGCAACGGCCTGATCCGCAGCGTCGGCGCCGAAACACTTGCCGCGATGACGCCGCTCGGACGCCTTGGCGACGACGGCGATCTGATGGGAGCGGCTCTTCTGTTCGCATCCAACGCAGGCAAACACATCACCGGCCAGGTTCTCGCGGTCGACGGCGGCTATACGGCGGTCTGAATTCATGAATAATTTCACAAATAAAGTTGCGGTGATTACCGGAGCGGGTTCCGGCTTCGGTCGGGAGTTCGCACGCCTTGGTGCGAGCCTCGGCATGAAGCTGGTCCTGGCCGACGTGCAGGACGACGCCTTGCAGGAAGTGGCATCGGAATTGCGCGCGCTGGGAACTAGCCTGCTCGCACAACGCGTGGACGTTTCCAGGGCCGACCAGGTTGATGCGCTTGCAAGCGCGACCGTGGCGCAGTTCGGCGTAGCACACCTGCTGTTCAACAATGCCGGCGTAGGCACGGCCGGGCTGATCTGGGAAAGCAGCATCAGCGACTGGGAGTGGTCACTGGGCGTCAACTTGTGGGGCGTGATTCATGGCCTGCGCGCGTTCGTGCCCTTGATGCTCAAGGCGGCGCAAGCCGATCCCGAATTTCACGCCCACGTCGTGAACACAGCATCAATGGCCGGATTGGTCAACAATCCAACCACCGGTGTATACAACGCCACAAAGCATGCAGTCGTCTCACTTAGCGAAACCCTCTACCACGACCTGTCACTGGTCACCGAGCAGGTGCGCTGCTCGGTACTCTGCCCGTACTTCATTCCGACCGGCATCCACCAGTCTGCGCGCAACCGCCCGCCCGAACTTTCCGACGGCGGCGAGCCGACGCTGTCGCAGCGCATCGCCCACGCGACGATCGAGAAGGCCGTGACTTCCGGCAAGCTCAGCGCTGCCGACATGGCGCGCCGGACGTTCGATGCGATTGAAGCGAATTCTTTCTATATTTTTTCCCACCCGCACGTACTGGCGGCAGTCCAGCAATCGGCCAACGACCTCGTCGCACAGCGCAATCCGGCGGATCCGTTCGCCAGCCGGCCTGGGCGCCGCGACGAGTTGCAGGCGTTGCTGCGTGCAACACCGCAAGCCTGACGCCGTCACCTTTCCGGAGTTTCCATGGATCTTGATTTCAGCACTGCCGAGCTTGCCTTCCGCGACGAAGTCCGCGACTTCCTGCGCACGCGCCTGCCGGCCGATCTGCGCGATCGAGTGACAGCTGGCGACGACAGCCGCGTCAAGCAAGACATCCCGCGCTGGCAGGCGATTCTGCACGAACGAGGCTGGGGCGGCCCCGCATGGCCCGTGGAATTTGGCGGCCCCGGCTGGACTCCCACGCAGCAGTATATTTTTGAAACCGAATGCGCCCTCGCGGATGCACCTCTGCAGCTGGCCTTTGGCATCAAGATGATCGCCCCCGTGCTGATGCGCTACGGCACTCCTGAACAACAGCAGCGCTTCCTGCCGCGCATTCTCGCCGGGCAGGACTGGTGGTGCCAGGGGTATTCGGAACCCGGCTCGGGCTCTGACCTCGCTTCGCTGAAAACACGCGCAGAACGCGACGGCGACGACTACCTCGTCAGTGGGCAGAAGGTCTGGAACACACTGGGACAATTTGCCGACTGGATTTTTTGCCTGGTGCGCACAGACAACAATGGCAAACCGCAGCGCGGGATTTCATTCCTGCTGATCGACATGAAGACGCCGGGAATCACCGTGCGTCCGACTCGCCTGCTCGATGGCACCCACGAAGTTAACGAAATCTGGTTCGACCAGGTCCGCGTTCCGATTGGCAATCGTATCGGCGACGAGAATGAAGGTTGGACGTATGCCAAATTCCTGCTCGGCCACGAACGCACGAATATCGCGGGCATTGGTGCGTCCAAGCGCGAATTGCGCCGTTTGAAGGAGATGGCTGGCGCGCGTTTCCGCGACGGCGCAAGCCTGCTCGACGACCCGCTGATCGCATCGCGCATCGCCCAGGTCGAGATCGAACTGACCGCCCTGGAGATCACCAATCTGCGCGTGATCTTCGACGCACAAAACAAGCGCGCGCCAGGCCCGCAGGCTTCGATGCTGAAAATTCGCGGGACTGAAATCCATCAGCGCCTGACCGAGCTGCAGGTGGAGGTCACGGGTTCCGCGGCACTCGCTTTCGACACGCGCCACAACGACGACGTACCGCGCGCGATGACCGACTATCTCAACCGACGCAAGCTGTCGATCTACGGTGGTTCGAACGAAATCCAACGCAACATCATCGCGCAGATGATCCTCAACGTGCAGGGCGCCTAGGCATGGATTTCCTGATCGACGACGAACTGCAGATGCTGGAGGAGAGTGTGAGGCGCCTGGTCGCGCGTGATTACACGTTTTCTCATCGTGAACAAATCCGCCAATCCGCCGACGGATGGTCGAGGCAGACCTGGCGACAACTGGCGGATCTCGGACTGCTGTCCCTGATCGTGCCGGAAGAATGGGGCGGCGTCGGCGCCGGGCCGATCGGTGCGATGCTCGTTTCTCAGGTGCTCGGCACCGGCTTGTTGCTCGAACCGTTCCAGGCGAGCGCGCTGGTGGCGACGCACGCTCTGATACAGCTGGCGGATGCCGCGCAGCGCGAGCGCTGGTTGCCATCGATGATGTCGGGCGATGTTACTGCGGTATTTGCCGACGCCGAAATGGGCGACGACGAAACGAGGCCAACCCTGCGAACCCGCGCAGTACGCGAAGGGAATGGCTGGCGCCTGGATGGCAGCAAGCACATGGTCTATCACAGCGGCAGCGCCGATCTGTTGCTGGTATCCGCCAGCGTTGCCGACGATGCGAGTGGCGAAGTCGCATTGTTTGTGGTTGGCGCCGACACGCCTGGCGTGCATCGCCAGAGTTTCCGCACGGTCGATGACCAGCGCGCGGCTTTCATCGAACTAACGTCGGTACGCGTGGATGCGGATGCGCGGGTCGGCGCTGACGCGAACGTTGCATTGTGCGCCACGCGGGACTTTGGTCTTGCGATGCAATGCGCCGACGCCTTGGGTACGCTGGAGCGCATTCTCGCAGCCACCATCGAATACGGGCGCACACGAAAGCAGTTCGGCGTTGCGATCGGCAACTTCCAGGCCCTGCAGCATCGCATGGTCGACATGTATATGCAGGTGGAACAGGCACGCTCGATGGCGTGCCTGGCGGCGTGCCGCTGTGCCGGGACCGATGCCGCATTGCGCAGCGCCGCTGCGTCAGCGGCAAAAGTCGCGATCGGCCAGGCCTCTCGCTTTGTTGGCCAGCAGGCCGTGCAGCTCCACGCCGGCATGGGCATGAGCGACGAACTGGATGTGAGTCACTGTTTCCGGCGATTGACCGCGTTTGAACTGCGCGGTGGCAGCACCGACTGGCATCTGCGGCGCTATGCGAAACTGACCCGATTGATCTGAGCCTGCCGCGTCGCCCACCGCTGATTGTGCTGAACTCAGTTGTTTATTTGCTTTTTCTTCCCAGGGAAAAAGCGGGGCAGCGACGCTGACGCGTCGCGCCCCGCTGATCAATGATCAGCCACCGCTCAATTCATGCGCCATCTTCTGATGATGCTCGATGGTCGGCAGCGTATCGGTCGCGAACTTGCGCAACGCCGCATCGTCCGCGTTTTGCGCGAAATCCTTGAACAGCGCTACCGTGGCATCGTGGTCCTTCTGCATATTGGATGCGTAGCTGCGGTCGAAATCCATGCCTTGTTTTTCGGACAGATCGCTGACTTTCGCTTTGGCGTCGGCATCGAGCGACGTAGGGAGCGACCAGCCGTTGTCCTTGGCCAAGCCCTTCAACGTAGTGTTCGCGTTGCCGTGGTCGGTCACCATCGTCGCGGCGAACGCCTTGATCTTCGGATCGCCAGCGCGAATTTTTGCGGTCTTGCTCTGCTCGACTTCCGCCATGCCACCGATGGCAGCTTTGCCGACGAATGCGGCATCCTTTTCCGACAGTTGAGTCGCGGATGCGACACCTGCAGCAGCGAATGCGATTGCGCAAGCAAGAGCGATTTTGAGCTGTGTTTTGCGAGCGTTCATGAACATCTCCTTGAAGACAAAGTTCCCGTGGGCGCGAAGCGCCTCCACGAAAGCCGCAAGCACCGTGCCAGCTCTCTCATCGCGCCGTCCACACGTTCACGGCCGTGGAATATTCAGTCGCATAAATACCATTAGTAATTTGTCCACACCAGCCCGGTGCCGCTGGTCTCCAGGTCAACACGAGCGCGCACCCGCCGAGGCGGCGAGGATCCGGGTCGTCGCGGCGGCCCTCGCCAGCAGCGAGGTCGTGCGATCAGCCTATTTCGCGAAGCACGTTGCGCGGCTAGCCATGCCGGAATGCCTGGCAGGCCATAGCCATTACAACCACCCATCGCTCAAGCGATCCGGGCGCCTCGCAACGCTGATGCAGACCGACCGGGCCGACTGCACGACGCGCCTGCGCAAGCCGGAATTCCACCCTGCCGCATAGCACGCTCGGGCGGCAGGGGCTGCGCGAAAAATGCCTGCGAGCGGACGAGATGAATGAACGCTGACGGCGACGGCACTGATGCGAAGCGCTGGCACCGCTCTTGCCTTATTTATGCGCCAGCCGATGCCGGTCCATTTCAGAAGGTTTCACAATGGAACGCGCACCCGGCTCGCATCACGGAATGAACACGACAAACCGCTCAGGAGGAGCACATGATCCGTCTCGATGCATTGCAGGGATTTTCAGTGGCGCGACACGCGCACAGCGTGGGGAATGCGCTGCGCAGCGACGCGGAAGCGCGCGGCCTCATGGAAGTGGAGACGGATCTGAGGGACCGGGACTATCCGCTCACGGCGCAGGGACGCGCCGAAGCGCAGGCACTCGCCACGCGTATCGCCGCGCTTCCACAACCGCAACGCCCGACGGCAATCGTCTGCTCGCCGTACGCACGTGCATTGGAGACGGCGGACTACATTCTGCGCCGCGGCCTGCCGGGGCAGCGGGTGCGCTTCAATCTCGACGAGCGACTCCGTCCAAAGAACTTTGGCATCACTGAGCGCCTGACGACACATGGCATTGCGCATCGATTGCCGTCGCTGCTCGAGTTACGACGCACGATTCCCTCATTCCACTTTTGTCCACCACAGGGAGAAAGCCGTTGTGATGTGGTGCGGCGTACGCGGGATTTCCTGAAATCGCTGGTGCGCACGCATGCCGGCGAACGAGTGTTGTTGATCGCGCACAAGCCCATCGTCAATTCCCTGGACTATCTGCTCACGCCGTTAGGAGAGCTCGCATTCTCCGCGGAGCATGCCGGCTCCGCGCGGAACGCCGAGCTGACGATGTACGCGACGCGCTTGCCGAGCCGGGTGTTTGCGGCGCACCCCAATGCGCGTGACCTGGTGCCGGAACATTTCGAGTATGCGACCGCCGCCTGAAGGGCACAGCGGTCACGTGCGTGACGTCCGGCAGCGCGCGCTCCACAGAGCGCAATTTGCTTGGGTTCCACGCGGATTTCGACTCTGGAACGCGATTCTTGGTGGGAAGTACGTGTACGAAGAGTGCTTGTAGTAAGCGATGCGAGGCGTCGTTGCCGGGTATCCGTCTGCCGGATGCTCGGCGCCACGCTAGACAGGGTCGCCACGCTGCCGGTCGGCAGTACTGGCGTAGCGGTTTAACGTCAAAAGGGAGTTCTATTTCTATGGAAAATCTATCCACTGCATCGCCCGCATTGCGCAGCGACGTGCGTCTGGCGGAAGGCTTCGGTGCGCACCACTCCGGTGTTTCCTGGGGAGCGATATTCGCGGGTGCGGCGGCAGCGGCAGCGCTGTCGCTGATCCTGGCGATCCTCGGTTTCGGCCTCGGCATGTCGGCAATTTCGCCGTGGTCCAATAGCGGAGCGAGCGCCGAGGCAATCGGGATATCGTCAGTCGCGTGGGTCGTGCTGACCCAGCTTGCCGCGGCAGGACTCGGCGGCTATCTCGCCGGACGACTTCGCATCAAGTGGACAAATGTTCATACTGACGAAGTATATTTTCGCGATACCGCGCACGGCTTCATGGCGTGGTCGGTAGCCACCATCGCAACTGCGGCGCTGTTGGCATCCACCATCGGCGCCATCGCAAATAGTGGCGTACAGGCCGGCGCAACGGCGCTGTCGGGCGTGGGTAGCGCCGCGACTGTCGCGGCAGCGCGATGGTCCGGGGATTCGGCAGGGTTGGAAGACGGGAATGGTGGAGTCGGGTATTCCATCGACCGCCTGTTCCGAGCGAGCCCGAGCGCGGCTGGAACCGCGGTTTCGACCTCGGATTCCGGCAATGGCGCCGATGGTTCGAGCGTGGCTACTCCGGGCCAAGCAGCCGCGTCAGGCAACGGCATGACCCGCAACGGAGGCCGCGGTGACTATGGCCCGCGTGGTGAGACCTTGCGCATCTTTGCAGCTTCGCTGCAGTCGGGTTCGCTGAATCCTGTCGACGCGCAGTACGTGGCACAGCAGATCGCTGCGCGCACGGGCATCAGCCAGCAGGAAGCGGAAACACGCGTGCGTGAAGCCTACGATCAAATCAGCAAGGCGGCGATCGCCACCAAGGAAGCTGCGGACAAAGCCCGCAAGGCTGCTGCACATACGGCGCTTTGGTTATTTGTATCTTTGTTGGCCGGGGCATTCTTTGCCAGCTTCATGGCGACCTTTGGCGGCAAGCGCCGCGACGGTATGGCCTGATCCATGTGTTGATCGATCAAACCAAATAGGAGATTTCTTATGCGTTCCATCCTTCTGCTACTGCTCGGCATTCCGTTACCGATCATTATCCTGATCGCGTTGTTCGTTCGCTGATCCACGGATCGTTGCGAGGCCGCCCGGATCGAATCAGCCGGGCGGCCTGCAACGCCCCTCTTGGATTGATGCCTCCGAGAAAATGATGGGGTCCGACAAGGCGGCTCGTTGTTTCAAGCATGGACCTGGATCGCGCGGTGCATCCGTGCACCGCGCCCTCCGCTTCGCTACGGGCCAGCTACACCGCTGTGCGGCTCCGCTGTCCACTTTTGGCTATCCTGCCGGAGTGTCGAACCTTGCGGTTCTCTATCCTGGTCTCGCAGCCAAAACAAAAAGGCCCCACAAGGGGCTCGTTGTTTCATGCATGGACCTGGATTGCGCGGTGCATCCGTGCACCGCGCCCTCCGCTTCGCTACGGGCCAGCTACACCGCTGTGCGGCTCCGCTGTCCACTTTTGGCTATCCTGCCGGAGTGTCGAACCTTGCGGTTCTCTATCCTGGTCTCGCAGCCAAAACAAAAAGGCCCCACAAGGGGGCCTTTTGTTTTGGCTGGGAGACTAGGACCGCCTGTGACGTGCCCAATCTTCAACCCGCATAAGCCCTTCTGGCGTCTAGGTTTCCGGCTGAAGTGTCCAGAGGAGGTGACCAAGGAGCCAAGAGCTTAGCAACAACGGTTTCGATTGTGGATCCCTCCAGTGATCCACTCATTACGGCCTAATGGCAAGGTGTGCCAAAGAATAATAAACAGGCATCAATGGGCCTGCGGCACCGCGACGAGCAGGGGCTGATGGTTCGAGAATGTGGACGCGACCCCAGTACGATCGCGAAGTCGGCGCGCTTGGCGCGAATCTCGCCGAACGCTCAGTTGGGAGAGGATCTGACGAATGGGGGGAACGACGCCACCTCGTTTTCTTGGTGAGACGCAACGCTCAGCCCTCGATCCTGCCTGTCGTAGAAGCCGCTTCGATGGCAGCAACTACTTCTTCCTGTTCAGCTTTTGAGAGGGCTGCGAAGGCCAGCAGCAGACGAGCTTGGCGATCGTCCTCGGCGAAAAGGTATGCCACCGGCACACCAAGAGTTCGCGCCAATCGCCCAACCGTTTCCATATCGGGATCGTGAACACCCACTTCGTAGCGGTTGATCCGCGTGCTGGCCACAAACCGGTCCAGACCCGATGCAATGCCCAGCTCTTTCTGAGACATGCCTGCCCGTCGGCGCGCGCCTTTGAGACGCGTACAGAAGATTTGCTTCGCCGACCTGGGCTTCGCCATAGCTCCCACGGCCATTGGCCGCTGAACAGGAGCTACGAGAATCGTAGGTCGGGCTTGCTTTCGATACTACGAAGATCGTAGTTTCGTGACCGTGCCTACAGGTAGAACCGCACCGACGCGTGCGCGGGCTCGGGGCCCGACCCCTGCACAAATCAAGACCGCGACGCCCATCGGCATCGCGGTTTACGAATGGAGAAGTTTATTTGTATGTAGCAAATCCTGCCTTGCAAACAATAAAAACAATCTTCTTTTTATGGAGGATAAACCA
>JBDTLV010000080.1:0-22942 GCA_039934615.1 Tahibacter sp. | reverse complement strand
CTCAAAATCTGTTTGTGGAGACACAGTGGGGGTTCGATTCCCTCCACCGGCACCAGTATCAGGCGCGTTCCGCGCCACTTTCGAGAGTCGCTGGGCTTCGCGACCTCGCATTATTCCTGACGGTACGAGGGATCGCCGCCTTTGATCGGCGCGCCACGCGCCGCTGTCATGGTTCCGCCGCGGCGACCTCCTTCCCGTCAGCCTGCCCGCGCATCGACGGTCAGTCTGCTACCCGTAGCCAGGCGTTGCACTTCATCAGACACCCCGCTCCGGACTGCCGTCGCTTCACGACGCCTGGCAGAACTTACGGAACCGTGACTTTCGGTCCGTAGCATCCAATCAGTGTTACGTTATATCTTACCGATCGATGCCGGCAATGAGGCAGCTGCCGAGGCGCTTCCGCATCGATGTGAGGCGCGTGAGCCGACAGCCGGGGCCGAGACTCCGGTGTGTTTCTTTGTATAAACGTATTCAACTCGCAGCACTCCACCACCCCCGACCGCGACCCGATCGCCTTGGAAAACATCATGCGAAGTCCCGCATTGGCCTTGTGCGTGCTATCCGCAATGGCGGCGCCACTGCAGGCAGCCGAGCCCAGCGTCGAGCTGCGTTTCCAGCAGATGGATGCGCGCATCAAGGCGCTCGAAGCCGATGGACAGAAGCTGCGTGATCAGGCTGCCGCCGCCATTGCCGCTGCTGACGCGGCACGTGCGGAGCTGGAGCACATGAAAGCCGCGCAACATGAAGCGGTGGTGGCATCCGTCGCGGCGCCTGCCGCGTCGAGTGCGGCAGCGGGCGGCGCGAATGGCAACGCCTTCAATCCGGCGATCAGCCTCATTCTCAACGGTGTGTACGCGCACCATTCGTTGAATCCGGATTCGTATCAGCGCGCAGGCTTTCCTCTCGTCGACGGAACCGGTCCTGGCGATCAAGGGTTTTCGCTGGGCGAAAGCGAAGTCTCGTTTGCCGCGAATATCGACGACAAGCTCTACGGCCAGTTAACCGTCAGCCTGGAAAACGAAGGTGGCGACATCCACACCGGCGTTGAAGAGGCCTACATCGATACGACTTCCCTGCCGAACGGCTTCAGTCTCCGCGCTGGCCGCTTCTTTTCCAATATTGGATATTTGAACAGCCACCACAGTCACACGGACAATTTCGTCGACCGGCCGCTCGCCTATCAGGCATTTCTCGGCAATCAGTACGGCGATGATGGCGTGCAACTGCGCTGGGTCGCGCCGACCGATTTCTTCCTTGAGCTCGGCGGCGAAGCATTCCGAGGCGCCAACTATCCCAGCGGCGGCGCCACTCACAGTGGCGTCGGCGCAAAGACCTTGTTCGCGCATGCGGGCGGCGACGTGGGGATCGAGAATTCCTGGCTGGCCGGTCTTTCGGTGCTCAAATCCGGCACGCAGGATGGCGCGGATGGGTTTAGCGGTGACAACACCTTATACCTCGCCGATTTCACCTGGAAATGGGCGCCCCGGGGCAATACCAAGGATGGCGGCGTCACGCTGCGCGGCGAGTATTTCATCGACAACCGCGATGGGGCTGTCGACCTCACCGATCCGTATTCGCCCATCAGCGTCATCGAACCGTGGTCCGGCACGCGGCATGGTGCCTATGTCGAAGGCGTGTATCGAATCAATCGGCGCTGGGACGCGGGCTATCGCTACGACAAGCTGTTTGCGAGCAGCGCTGGTCCGTATGCGAGCGAGTTCGATCCACTGCGACACACGCTCGAGCTGACATGGCGCAACAGCGAATTTTCATTGCTGCGTGTGCAATACAGCCACGACGAGCCGAACGCGGAGCACAGCGACAATGCCTTCTATCTGCAGTACCAGGTAAGCCTTGGCGCGCACGGCGCCCACAAATTCTGAGCGGACACCCATGAACAAACTTGTCTTCGTCGCATTGTCCCTGTTGGCCATCCAGGCAACGCCCGCCCATGCACTGAGTGTGTTCGCCTGTGAACCCGAGTGGGGATCGCTGCTCAACGAACTGGCCGGCGACAAGGTCAGCGTCGATGTCGCAACCACGGCCTTGCAGGATGTGCATCAGATCGAAGCCAAACCCAGTCTGATTGCCAAAGTGCGTCGCGCCGATCTGATCGTGTGTTCCGGCGCGGATCTGGAAGTGGGCTGGCTGCCCCAGCTGATCAAGCAGGGTGGCAATTCGCGTGTCGCTTCGGGTAGCGGCTACTTCATGGCGGCGGACCAGATCGTCACGTTGGAGAAACCCACCCAGCTCGACCGCGCGGAAGGCGACGTGCATCCGCAGGGTAATCCACATTTCCAACTCGACCCGTATCGCGTGCTGGCCATCGCCAAGGCGCTCGATGCGCGACTGGTCGAGCTGGACGCGGCCAACGCCGCGCTGTATCAGCAACGCCTGGCCGATTTCACGACACGCTGGCAAGCCGCGACGATCCAATGGGAAACCAAGGCCGCGCCGTTGAAAGGGCGCAAAGTCGTGGTCAACCACGCGAGCTGGATCTACTTGCTGCAGTGGCTGAAGCTGGAGCAGATCGGCGCGCTGGAACCCAAACCCGGCGTGCCGCCAACCAGCGCGCATCTTGCCGGACTGGTCGATATCACCAAGAACCAGGGCGCCTTTGCGATCCTCAGCGCCGCGTATCAGGACACCAAGCCCGGCGAGTGGCTGTCCGAACACACCGGCGTGCCCGCGGTGACGCTGCCGTTCACCGTGGGTGGTGACGATCAAGCAAAGGACTTGTTCGGTCTGTTTGATTCGACGATTGCCAAATTGCTGGGAGCCGCAAAGTGAACTGGGATGGTCTGGACATCAGCATTCTGGGGCCCGCGTGCGTGGCCGGCCTGGTGGTGTTGTCGACGCACGTTCCGCTGGGACAACAGGTACTCGGCCGGGGCATTATTTTTATTGATTTAGCCATTGCGCAAATTGCTGCCATGGGCGTGATCCTGGCGCAGTACTTTGGCGTGGACGAGCACGGATTCGGCGTGCAGATCGCCGCGGCTGCGGCTGCCCTGTGCGGCGCGGGTTTGCTGACCTGGACCGACCGGCGCTGGCCGCACTATCAGGAGCCACTGATCGGCACCTTGTTCGTGCTGGCCGCTACCGGCGGATTGCTTCTGCTGGCCAATAATCCGCACGGCGGTGAGCATCTGAAAGACCTGCTGGTCGGGCAGATTCTCTGGGTGAGCTTTTCCCAATTGATACCGGCGACGGTGCTGTCCGCGGTGTTGCTGTGCGTGATCTTCCTGCGTCGTCAGCAGCTCACTGGCCTGCTGTTCTACGGTTTGTTCGCGCTGGCGATCACCGCCTCGGTGCAATTGGTCGGCGTCTACCTGGTGTTCGCCAGCCTGATCGTGCCCGCCCTTGCCACCGCCGGCATGCAGGGCAAGGGCCGGCTGCTCGCGGCGTACCTCATCGGTGCGCTCGGCTATGCGCTCGGACTCGCGCTGTCGGCCATCCTGGACCTGCCCAGCGGCGCCATGATTGTGTGGACATTGGCCGGTTGTGGAATTATCGCCCAGGCGGTGCCCGTGGTGCGCCGCTCGCATCCACCCGTGGGCACCTCAGCGCGACCTGCTCACGGCTGAATTTGTGCGGCGGTCACGCGGATCGCGTGACCGCTATCCCGGCTGAGTCCGTGCGCTGAGACTGCACCTCTCCCTATTACGGATTCCCCAAATCGCGCGCTGGAGTACTGACTGCCCTGCAAGCTGATCCAGCCCTCACTGCTCGCATCAGTGTTTGCAGTCCGGCAGAAACAGTTCGACGCGACGATTCTTCGCACGCCCCTGATCGCTGTTGTTGTCCGCAACCGGCTGGCTCTTGCCATAGCCCTTCGAACTCAAGCGCGTGGCGTCCACGCCCGCGTGCACCAGCCAGTTCTTCACACTCGTCGCGCGCGTTTCAGAGAGCTTGAGGTTGACGTCATCGCCACCGACATTGTCGGTATGCCCCTGCACTTCGACGGACTTTCCGGCGAAGGTCTTCAAAGTCGTCGCGGCGCGCGTCAACAACGCATCGGACTCGGGCTTGAGTGTTGCCTTGTTGAAATCAAAGCGTACGCCGTACAGCGGAACGTGACAGTCCAGCGCAAGGGATCTGGCCAGATCGTCCGCACCCACATCGGCGATGGTGAATGATATCTGCGCGCCGAACTCGTAGAACAAGGTCGCCCAGATATCGCGACTGCCGCGTGCATAGTGAACGATCAGGCGTGCGCTACCCGCATCATCCTTGGCGTTCGCGGGAAACACCACAGTCCAGCCGGCCGTCGTGAGTGCTGCGCGGTAACCCGCCACGAATGCGAGCTGCGAGAGCGTCGATGGCGCCTGATAGCTGCGTATCAGCGTGCGGCTGCCGACCAGTTGCGGCTCATCGTTGGTCGAGTTCGGAATCGAGATGTCCAGCGGCCCCTCACCGCCACCGGCGTTGATCGGTTGAGAGCCGGGAAACGGCGTCAAGTACGGAATGTCGTCATGCGCACCGAATTTTTCCGGCGTGGCGGCTGGCGCCTTGAGGGTCAGCGCAACGCCCGTTGTCGAGACTTCAATGAGTTCGAACTTCACCGCACTCTGCGGTGCATCCATGGTTAGACGTGCCCAATCGTCATGGCCGTTGGCGGACAAATGCAAAACCGTATAACTGTGGTCTTCGCTGCTGAATACCACTTTCCACCCCAGCGGCAGCAGACTGGCGCTCACGGAATTCCAGACGCGCGTCTCGCTGCCGTTGTAGTAGCCGTTTGCCGGCTCGCCTGTTGCCGGTTTGTAGGTGAGCCAGCGTGTGTAATGCCGGCCGCGGCGCACCTGCGTGACACCCTGCTCCGCGCCGCTTTCGAACTCGGCCTCGTCGATGTCTTTCTGATCCATCGCCTGATCCGGGTTGATCACCACCTGGGCCGGAAATTTCACCGTATCGGGAAACCCGTACTGCGCATGCGCGCCAGCACTGAAAAGCACGGCAGACAGCGACAACAGCCAGCGTGACCGAGCATTCATGCACGACATCCTTGATGGTTGCGACGAAGGGAGGCGATCGCAGGGATCGACCCGGGCAAGCATAAGGGGACGGCGCGCGACTGCAATGTGAAATCGAGCTCGCCGTCCCGGGGCAGGCTCAATTGAACCTGCGCGACTACTCCTTCAGCAACCCGGCAATCTGCGCCTCCAACCGCTGCGCCTGCGCGTCGCCCTCGTGGATCTCGCCGACGCTCAGGGCGCGGATCTGTCCCTGCTTGTCAACCAGATAGAAGGCCGGCCAATAGTCGTTGTGCAACGCGTTCCAGTAGGCCTGATCATTGTCAAGCATGATCGGCCAGGTCACACCGGCCTGCTGCGCATGAGTATCCACATTGTGCCGATCGCGTTCGTTGCTGAACTCGGGTGTATGGATGCCGACCAGACGCAGTGCAGATGGCGCATGGCGGTGCGCAAGCGAGCGCAGCCACGGAATCGAACGCTGGCAATTGACGCAGCCGAAAGTCCACACTTCGAGCAGCACGACCTGACCGCGCAACTGTGCGCTGGTCAACGGCGGCGAGTTCAACCATGCTGACGCGTCGCGCTGGGTGAACTCCGGCATGCCGCTCGGCACCCAGGCAGTGCCGCTGTCGCCCGCCGAAACGCGAGCCAGCCCAACGACGACCAATCCGGAAATCACACACAGCAATACGGTACGCGCCAGCAGGGACATGGAAACTCCAGGGTAGCCCATCCTCCCCAGGGACCGGCCTTCCCGCCATTGTCTTTCAATAACTTGCGTCTGCCAGCGCACTGCACTAGAATCCGCGGCCCTTCCGTCCGTGGCGGAAGGCCTTGCCTCACCGCGCCGCGGGAGGCTGCCAGGTGGCTCTCCACCGACACCCACAAGGAAACACCATGCGTCATTATGAAATCGTGTTTCTGGTCCACCCTGACCAGAGCGAGCAAGTGCCCGCCATGATCGAGCGCTACAAAGTGCTGATCGAAAACGACAAGGGCAGCATTCACCGCCTGGAAGACTGGGGTCGCCGTCAACTCGCATTCCCGATCCAGAATCTGGCGAAAGCGCACTACGTGATGATGAACATCGAGTGCGGCCAGGAAGTGCTGACCGAGCTTGAGTCCGGCTTCCGTTTCAACGACGCCGTGCTGCGCCATCTGATTCTGGCTCGTGACGAAGCCGTCACCGAGCAGTCGTTCATCATGAAGATGAAGGACGAAAAGGCCGGCGACCGTCGTCGCCGTGATGATGACGAAGGTGGATTCGGTGGTGGCATGTCCGATTCCAACGACGCTGAAGCTGCCTGAGCCAGGAGACGACCATGTCCAAATTTTTCCGCCGCAAGAAGTTCTGCCGTTTCACCGCCGAAGGCACCGTCGAGATCGATTACAAGGATCTGAACACGCTGCGCCAGTACGTTGGCGAAACCGGCAAGATCGTTCCGAGCCGCATCACCGGCACGAAGGCGAAGTATCAGCGTCAGCTGGGCACCGCGATCCAGCGCGCCCGCTTCCTGTCGCTGCTGCCGTACTGCGACAATCACTAATTAGGGAACGTTGTCGCGCACCAGCGCGACTATCACTCCCCCTCTCTCCCCAATTCATTGGGGGAGAGGGCACGGGGTGAGGGGGAAGCCCCGCTCCGTATCGCACGCGATGCGAAGCGATGATCCAAAGCCCCCTCACCCAACCCTCTCCTTCGACGCAGTCAGGGGGAGAGGGCTTACCAAGCCAAAACCAGTCCTGAATTCGGACAGCCCACGCTGCACTGCCCTGCGCAGTGCTAACGAATCGAGAAAATCATGCAACTGATCCTTCTGCAAAAAGTAAAAAATCTCGGCACCCTCGGCGACAAGGTCAATGTCAAGCCGGGTTACGGTCGCAACTTCCTCGTCCCGACCGGCAAGGCTGTTCCGGCCACTGCCGCGAACGTCGAGCAGTTCGAAACGCGCCGCGCCGAGTTCGAAGCCAAGGCGAACCAGGTCCTCACCGGTGCCGAAGCCCGCAAGGCTGCGCTGGAAGGAGCCACGGTCACGATCAAGGCGAACGCAAGCCCGGAAGGCAAGCTGTTCGGTTCGGTCGGTCCGCGCGACATCGCCGAAGCGTTCACCGCGATCGGCAAGCCGCTGGAAAAGAGCGAAGTGGTGATGGGCGAAGGCCCGCTGCGCCACATCGGTGAATTCGACGTCGCTGTGCACCTGCATGCCGACGTGCATATCACCGTCAAAGTCGTCGTCGCGGCCGAGTAATCGCCGCCACGTATTGCCCGCGCAAGCGATCGATACGGCAAGACAGGACGGGCACCTTCGGGTGCCCGTTTTTTTTGCGGGCCGGAGCAGCTGGCGCTGGCCTTTGCGTTAGACTCGTAATCAGCAATGTGTGGATTCAAACGGACGAGTTGCGTGACGAATTTCGATCAATTTCGATTGCGTAACAAAATCTGGATTGCGCTCGCATTCCTGCCAGCGGCGTTTATGATTTTCGGTGGATTTGCGCTCTTGATGGACGTGCACATCGCCGGAGTTGTGCGCGTGGTCCTCTTTTCTCTGACATCCGGAACGCTCCTCCTGGCGATTGCAATACACAGTCTTGTCGAGAATCAGCCGACAGGCACGCCAGCGCCGGATGCACACCTGAAGTAAACCGAGTTCCGATTCGAATTGAGCGAAACGGCGTAGACGGCAGCAACGAAGTTTGCTCGCCGACACCGCGATAGCATCTCCACTCCGTTTTTCGCACAGCACGAATCGCAGCGACACCTGACCTTCGCGACCTATCCAGCCAACGACTGTGTACCAGTCGACACATTCCGTTCATGCAGTCCTTCATCGAGCTGTCGCAATCCGTGATACCGCAATTCCCACAAGCTATCCACAGCTTGTTGACTCGGTTTCCGCGGGTGCGCTGCGTATGATCCGAATGCTGCCCGTCATCCCTTTTCGAGTGATCCATGGCCGCCTCCAGTGAACGCAAATCCACCGCGTCGCGCATCGACGCGTTGCGTGTACCTCCCCATTCCATCGATGCCGAACAGGCAGTACTCGGCGGCCTGATGCTGTCGGCCGAAGCCTGGGACCGCGTCGCCGATCGCCTCAACGAAGACGACTTCTACCGCAAGGATCATCGTCTGATTTTTCGCGCAATCAGCGAGCTGTCGAACAAATCGATGCCGTGCGATGCGGTGACTCTCGGCGAGTGGTTCGACAGCCAAGGCATCGCCGATCTGGTCGGTGGTTCCGGCTACGTGCTGGAACTCGCCAACTCCACGCCGAGCGCGGCAAACATTGTGGCCTATTGCGACATTGTGCGCGAGAAGTCGGTACTCCGGCAGCTCATCGACGCGGGCACTGAAATTGCGGGCGACGGTTTCCAGCCCGACGGTCGCAGCACCCAGGAAATTCTCGAAACCGCCGAGCAGCGCGTGTTCCGCATTGCCGAAGCCGGCGCACGCGGACGCAAAGGTTTTGTCGCGATGCGTACCGCGGTCAAGGACGCGTTCCAGATCCTGCACCAGCGCTTCGAGAACAAGGGTTCAATCACCGGCATGCCGACCGGCTTTGCCGATCTGGATGAGCTCACCGCCGGCCTGCAGCCATCCGACCTGATTATCGTCGCCGCGCGTCCCGCGATGGGCAAGACCGCGTTCTCGCTGAACATGGCCGAGCATGTCGCGATGAAGACGAAGAAAGCCGTTGCTGTGTTCTCGATGGAAATGTCCGCGTCGCAGCTCGCGTTCCGACTCATTTCCTCGATGGGCCGCATCAATCAGCAGCACCTGCGCACCGGCGACATCGAAGAAACCGAATGGCCGCGCGTCACCAGCGCGATCACCATGCTCGCAGACACCAAGATCTTCATCGATGACACGCCGTCGCTGTCGCCGTCCGAGTTGCGCGCGCGTTCGCGTCGCCTCAAGCGCGAGCACGACCTGGGTCTGATCGTGATCGATTACCTGCAGCTCATGCAGGTGCCCGGAAACAAGGAGAATCGTGCCACCGAAATTTCAGAAATCTCGCGCAACCTGAAGGCTCTCGCGAAAGAACTGAACGTACCGGTGGTCGCCTTGTCGCAGCTCAACCGCTCCCTCGAACAACGGCAGGACAAACGTCCCGTGATGGCCGACCTGCGCGAATCCGGCGCTATCGAGCAGGACGCGGATCTGATCATGTTCATTTATAGAGATGACTACTACAACCCCGAATCGCCGGACAAGGGCCTCGCCGAAATCATCATCGGCAAACAGCGTAGCGGACCGACCGGCACGATCAAACTGACCTTTCTCGGCCAGTACACCAAATTCGAAAATCACGCGCCGGATTCCTACCTGGGCAGCTACGAGTGAGTCGAACCACCGTCGCGACCATCCATCTGTCAGCCTTGCGCGCGAACTTTGCGCGGATCCGCGAACTCGCGGGCAGCGCGAAAGTCATGGCGGTGGTCAAAGCGGATGGTTACGGTCACGGCCTCGAACGTGTCGCCCGGGCACTGGATGGTGCCGATGCTTTCGGTGTCGCAGCGATCGCCGACGGACAACGTCTGCGCGCTGCCGGTCAGCGTCAGCGTATCGTCGTGCTCAGCGGCCCGGACGAGCGCGCCGATCTTGCCGAGATGCGTCGCCTGAAACTCGATGCGGTGATCCATCACGAAAGCCAGCTTGACTGGCTGGAAGCGGATCGCGACTCCCGGGCATTGCGTGTCTGGCTCAAGATCGACACTGGCATGCACCGGCTGGGTTTCCCGGTGGACCAGGTGCATTCGGCGCACGCGCGCTTGCGTGCCCTGCCCGGCATCGATCCGGAAATCGCGTTGATGACACATTTTTCCGCATCGGACGAATTTGACAATTCCACAACGGCGGAGCAGATCGATTGTTTCGATCGGACCACGGCCGGACTGCCCGGCGTCCGCTGCCTGTCCAACTCGGCCGGCTTGCTGGCTTGGCCCGCGGCCCGCGGCGACTGGGTGCGCACCGGCGGCCTGCTGTACGGATTGAGTGTGGTCGACGGCAAATGCGCTGCCGACCTGGGCTTCCGTCCGGTGATGACGTTGTCGACGCGTCTGATCGCGATCAATGCCATGCGCCGCGGCGATCGCGTCGGGTACGCGGGCACCTGGGCATGCCCTGAAGACATGCGCGTGGGCGTCGCCGCGATCGGCTATGGCGATGGCTATCCGCGCAGTGCGGCATCCGGAACACCAGTTCTGGTCGATGGCACTCGCGCCCAGATTGCTGGCCGCGTATCGATGGATCTGATCACGATCGACTTGCGCACGATTCCGAACGCCCGGGTGGGCGATGCGGTCGTGCTGTGGGGACTGAATCTGCCGGTCGAAGAAATCGCCACACATGCCGGCACCATTTCCTACGATCTCACCTGCGGCATGACGCGACGTGTGCTGTTTGTGGAAGATTCCAGTACGTGACAGCACGCCTCACTCAAAGGGACTATTGAGCATGGCCAAGGCCAAGACTGCCTACGTTTGCGGCGAATGCGGTGCCGAACACAACAAATGGCAAGGACAATGTGCCGAGTGCGGCGCATGGAACACGCTCAGCGAATTTGTGGTGCAACCCGCCACGAAAGCCAGTGTTCCCCGCGCCGGTGGCTACGCCGGCGATGCAAGCCAGGCGCCGCGCATCCAGGCGCTCGCGGATATCGCGCAATTGCATGAGTCGCGCACCTCGATCGGCATCGGCGAACTGGATCGCGTGCTCGGTGGCGGACTGGTCGATGGCTCGGTCGTGCTGATCGGCGGCGATCCCGGTATCGGCAAATCGACTTTGCTGCTGCAGATGCTCGGCGCGATTGGCGCGCGTCTGCGCGGCCTTTACGTGACCGGTGAAGAATCGCTGGCCCAGGTCGCATCGCGCGCGCAGCGATTGGGTCTTCCGCTGGCGCCATTGCGCGCGCTCGCGGAAACCTGTGTCGAACGCATTGTGGAACATGCCGCAAAAGACAAACCCAACGTACTGATCGTCGATTCGATCCAGACGATTTGGACCGAGCAGCTCACCGCAGCGCCGGGATCGGTCAGCCAGGTGCGCGAATCCGCGGCGCGCCTGACCCGCTTCGCGAAAGAATCCGGCACCAGTGTGTTCCTGGTCGGCCACGTGACGAAGGAAGGTGGCATCGCCGGGCCGCGCGTGCTCGAACACATGGTCGACGCCGTGTTGTATTTCGAGGGCGAGTCCGGCAGCCGTTTCCGCATTCTTCGCGCTTTCAAGAACCGCTTTGGTGCGGTCAACGAACTCGGTGTGTTTGCGATGGGCGACAAAGGCCTGCGCGAGGTGCCCAATCCGTCGGCGATCTTCCTCTCGGCTCACGCAGGACCAACGCCCGGCAGCGCCGTGATGGTCACGCGCGAAGGCACCCGGCCGCTATTGGTCGAAGTGCAGGCGCTGGTCGACCAATCGCCGCTCGCCAACCCGCGCCGCGTTGCGTTGGGCCTGGAACAGAATCGCCTCGCAATGCTGCTCGCCGTGCTGCACCGCCATGGTGGCGCTGCCGTTTACGATCAGGATGTCTTCGTCAACGTTGTCGGTGGCATCCGCGTGCAGGAGACCGCGGCGGACCTGCCGATCCTGCTCGCGATCCTGTCGAGCTTCCGCGACCGCCCGCTGCCGGAAAAACTCGTGGCCTTCGGCGAAGTCGGTCTGTCGGGAGAAATACGCCCCGTGCCGAATGGCGAGGAGCGCTTGAAGGAAGCCGCCACACACGGATTCCTTCGCGCCGTCGTACCGAAAGCAAATGCGCCGAAAAAAGCAAAACTCGGTGAAATGGAAATTGTCGGCGTCGATACACTGGCCGAAGCGCTCGCGGCGATACTCTAGCAGGGCGATCGGAAGCCGCTGTCGCGCAAGACTGCCGGATACCGACAATTTGGCCGGTTGGAATCGCTGCAACTACGCGGACTGCAGGGCTGCCTGGGTTTTCTTCGGCAATTTTTCCACAACGAGCTCGTACGAGCGGCGCAGGAACGCCTCCAGCTGTTTCGGCGGCAGGCTGCGCGGATCGAGCACGGTCACCCAGAACGCGCGTGCCATATACGGCGCGGGCATGAATCCGGGCTGATCGGTCAGTTCGAGGAAACGGTCGGTATCGACCTTGAACGACACGCGACCGCGCTCCGTGCCAATCGTGCAGCACACCGCGAACATCTTGCCGGCGACGCTGTAGACCAAGTCGACTTCCCACTTGATCGAATGCGTGACGCCGGGCCAGGCGCCGCAGATCGATTCGAGGAGTTGCGCTTCCATCGTGCTGACTTCTCCTGCGACTGGCTCTGTGCCGGTCGCTTGCGATTGATTTTCGTTGTGTCCGGATGCGTCGTGCCCGACCCACTTGGTCGAGAATCCGCGATCGCACGATCAGGATTCGCGCACGATGTAGTGACCGCCGACCGCCGTGACGCGCGGCGGCACATGCGTATGCTCGAACGCATCGTAACCGGTCTTGAGCTCCGCCCAGAAATCGTGCCAGGGCGAGGTGCGTTCGCGCGCCAGCGCGGCGCTACCGAGACGGAACGGAAAGGCATGTACGTCGAAGGCTGATTGGCCGCTACGCAGCGCCGCGTCGACCAATGTATAGATTTCCTCAATGCCCGCGTCGCCCATCGCGTAGCAACCGATCGACACGCAGTTGCCGTGCACCATCAGAAAATCGCCGTGATAACCGTGCATCCGATCGTAGGCATTCGGATAGCCGAGATTGAAAGCGAGATGAAATCGGCTGGCCGGATTCAGCTGCCCCGCGCCGACCCGATAAAATCCCTCGGGTGCCTGATTGTCGCCCTGCCGGGTCTTGGGCCCCAGATTTCCGGAAAAGGTGCAGATCGGCCAAGTGCGAAAATGCACAAATTTTCCGTCCGCCGCACGCATCCACAATTCCAGTTCCGCTTCGCGCTTGAAAATGCGCACGAACACCGGTGCGCCGAGGCTCAAGTGCTGCGCCGCCAGATCGCGCCGCAAGGCCGGACCTACACGCGCTGCAGCTTGGTTGGGCCGATCGCCGGAACTGGCCTGCGCCGTCGGCATCAGCGGATCAACACCCATGCCGGTGAAAAACAGCCACCCGATCAGACTCAGACGCAAAGCACGGGTTGGCGGACGCATCAAGATTCCTTGCTGATGTGACGGGGTGCCGCCACGGCGCTGTGCGGATGGCAATCATGCGAACGCGGTCGTCTTCCACGGAATCACAAATCCCGCGCGACCCGAAATCCGAGCCGCGCGCTGCGCGTGGAGGCCAACGCTGATAGACGAAACGCAGAACGCACCTGATCGGGGTCACTGCCCCATGAGCCGCCACGCACGACGTGTCGCTCACAACCGGGATTGACCCACGCCTCGCTGTCACGCGGCGCGCGAATGTAATTGTCGTGCCAGCAGTCCGCGGTCCACTCGGATACGTTGCCGTCAATGTCGAACAGACCCAGTGGATTGGCAGGAAAACTGTGCAGCGGCGCAGGTCCCCAGAATCCGTCGTTGTAGCGCGCGAACGCCTTGCTCCAGGTGCGCCGCATCGGGGACGGGTCGCGCGCGCCGGTCACGTTGGCGAGAACCCGCGGCGGGTCGCCGTCGCCCCACCAGAAACGCGTCGTACTGCCGGCACGCAGTGCGTATTCGAACTCGGCTTCCGACGGCAGTCGGTACTTTTTTCCCGATCGCGCGGATAGCCAGTTCAGATAGGCCTGCGCATCGACCCAGGACACGTGGATCACCGGCAGGTCGTCGCTGGCGCGCTTGCCACGATAGTCGTCTTGCCAGGTAATACCGCTCTTGTCCGCCACGCGTCCGCTGTTTTCGTCGTATACGCTGGAGCTGCCTTCCAGCTCCGCCGTGGTCAAATAATTGGTCGCGCGCACGAATTCGCGGAACTGCGCCACGCTGACCTCCGTGCGCCCGAGCGCGAAGCCGGCGGAAATTGCCACATCCCGCTGAGGTTCCTCGGTACTGCGATGACCGTCCTCGCCATCCGGCGAGCCCATCCGGAAGCTGCCGGTCGGAATCACCAGCAAAGCAGGCGCGTTGCCGCTGCGATCCAGGTACGGATCGGTGATCGTTTCGCCCGGTCGGAAGCTCGCGTACAAACGCGCATTGCGCAATTTTTCGTCGAACTCGTTGAGCGCTGGCAGATCGGCGCTGATCGCCTGCGCCTGCTTCGACATGCGCTCCGCCAGATCGGCGTTTCCCGAATCCAGCGCCGAGCGCGCTTGCGCAAGCACGGTTTCGGCGCGTTGCCGACGCACGCCTTCAATCCGCGTGCGCGTATCGAGCAGCGCCTGCGAACCCGGCAGGATGCTGGACGCCGTGGTCAGCATGCGATCGGCGGCGGCGAAGTCGTCTTTCGCGACTTCGGCCAATGCCTGATCCAGGCGTTCGCGCTGGATCTGCGCCAAACCTTGAACGGCCAGCGCATTGTCCGGATCGAGTTCGCGCACCCGACGATAGACAGCCAGCGCATTGTCGCCTTCCGGCGCGACGGTTGCGCCCTGTTTGAGCAGTTCGGCGGCCTGGGCGAGCAACGGAGTCACCTGACGCAGCACCTTGAGGCGCGCATGCAAGGGTTCGACTTCCGCCTTGTCGTGCGGCATTTTATCAATTGCCGCTATTTGAATACCGGCTTCGTCTGCGTCGCCTTGATCCAGCGCCGCAGTTGCCGCGGCCACGACCGCCGTGCGCACTGCCGTAACGCCTGCCAAGGCGCGCCGATTGGTCTTTTCCTCGGCCAGCACCAATTGGTACAGCCCCAGCGCATTGTCCTTGTCCGGATCAAGCAACCGGCCTGCAACCAGTGCCGCGTCGGCCTGATCGAGGAGTTTGCTGATGTTCGCGGTGGGCGGGATTTCCGGTTCGGTCGGCAACTCGATCGGCGGCGGTACATTCATCGCCAGGGAACGCGGCGGACCCATTTCCAGATCAACCGGCGGCGGATTGCTGCGCACGCCGATCGGCGGCGGCGTGGCGCTGCCGGCCACCTGCGGCGGGTGTGCCTGTGGTTGCACATGGATCAGGCCCGGAAAAAACCGGTAGACCAAGGCAAACCCCAGCAGGGCGATGCCCGCGGCGCCACCGAGCGTGGTCTGCTTGCGGACGTTTTCGGTACCGGGCATGCGCGGACGAGGCTTAAAGCGGAAGTCGTGTCACCATAGGCTAAGCTGCCCTGCCTGACAACCGCGCGGAATCTGCCGCGTGCGACTGGAGAACTACGTGCACCTTTGGATAGACCAGACCGATCCGCTGCAAGCCTTGCTCGAACGTCGGCGCGGCACTCGCCTTTTCGGCGTCGATACGGAGTTCATGCGGATCGACACGTTCTATCCCAAGCTTGGCCTGCTGCAATTGCGGCTCGGCGACGAAATTGCCCTGATTGATCCGGTGGCCCTGCCAAAACTGCCCGGCCTCGCGCCACTGCTCGCCGACCCGAGCAACGTGATCGTGATGCATAGCGCCAGCGAAGATCTCGAAGCACTCGCGCCATGTGTGCCCAACGGCATCGGCACGCTGTTCGACACACAGATCGCCGCTGCGATGACCGGCTTCGGCTTCGGGCTGAGCTACCAGAAACTCGTCGCGGCAATTACCGGCGTCGATTTGCCCAAGGCGGAAACACGCTCGGACTGGCTTGCGCGCCCACTCAGCGCCCAACAACTGGATTATGCGGCGCAGGATGTAGTACACCTGTCCACATTGTACGACGAACTCGGGCGACGCCTGGATCAACTGGGACGGCGCGCCTGGCTCGCGGAGGATTGCACGCGCCTGCTGGAGAAAGCCCGCAGTCGCGACATCGATCCCCAGCCGCAACGCGGTTTTCGCAACGCGGCGGAATGGCCGCGTGAGCAGCAGGCGCGACTGCGCAAACTGCTGCTGTGGCGCGACACCACCGCGCGCCGCATCGACAAGCCGCGTCCGTGGCTGATCGACGACGCGCGCATCAGCGAATTTACCCTGCGCCCGCCGCGCGACATCGATGAGCTGGCCCAGCGCACGAAGGGCTTGCGTGCCCTGCGGGCCGCGCAACGCGATGCGCTGCTTGAGGCCTTGCGCCAGCCGCTGGAACCGGACGATTTCGTGTTCGAGCCCATCATCGCCTCGCCCGGACCGGCGCAGAAACGGGCGCTTTCCGCAATGAAGGACAGCGTCAACGCGCTCGCTTCCGAACTGGACTTGCCGGATGGGTTGCTCTGCGCGCGGCGCCATCTGGAAATGTACGTGTTCGACGAACGCTGGCCGAGCGGGCTCGACGGATGGCGCAAACCCTTGCTCGAAGAGCTACTCGCACCGCTGCTGCCCTAGTGTCGTGGCAACGCTTATGCCGTGGCGAAACTTGACAGTGCGCCACGCCATCGGTTCCACTCGAAGACATGCGCATCTCCGACAGCCGCTCTTGCAGCCAGCCAACGCCGCCCTTCCTGGGCGCGGTTCGCCAGCAGCATGCGGTCACTACGATTACGACGACGACCACCACTAGCCTGGTGCGGCGAGTCGTGCGCGGATAAATCCACAACGCAAACGGCCCCGCACCTGGAACAGGATGCGGGTGCTTGCAGCCCCCGATCCGACGCCGGCGGGGCCTCAATGGAGGCCCGATGAATCTGTTGCAGCCGCAAGAAATGCTCAAGCCCGATCCCGTCGCCGATCTGCAACAACGCTGCATCGTGCACAAATTCGGTGGATCCTCGGTCGCCGATGCGGCCCGCTACCGGCATGTCGCTGAACTGCTGATCGCCCGCGATGACGCGGTGCAGCCCACCGTGGTGTCTGCGATGAAGGGCATCACCGATGCGCTGATCGCTCTGGCACACGCGGCCGCGGCCGACGCACCCGACTGGAACGCGCGCTTCGAACAGCTCGTCGATCGCCATCGTGCCACCGCAATCGATCTGCTCGGCGTCCACTCCGCTCCCACGCTTGCCTGGCTGGACGAACGCTTCGTCGAACTGCGTGCACTGCTGCATGCGCTCTCGGTGCTGCGCACGCCGCCGCGCGAGACTCTGGAGCTTGTGCAGGGACTCGGTGAGGTGTATTCCGCCCGTCTGTTAGCCGACTATCTACGCGACCTCGGTGAAGACGCGGTGATGCTCGACGCACGCGACGTCCTGCATGTGCAGCATGGCGAACTCGGCGTCAGCGTGGATTGGCCGCGCAGCTCGGCCAAGCTGGCGGACTGGCGCGAGGCACATCCGCAGCGTCGCATTATCATCACCGGTTTCGTCGCGCGTGACGCGGAAGGACGCATCACCACGCTGGGGCGCAATGGCAGCGACTACTCCGGTGCGATTTTTGCCGCTTTGTTCGATGCGCAAGAACTGCATATCTGGACTGATGTCGACGGCGTGCTGTCCGCCGATCCCCGCGTCGTGCCGGAGGCGGTACCGTTGGCCGCGCTGAGCTATCACGAAGCCTGCGAGCTGGCGTATTTCGGCGCCAAGGTCGTGCACCCGCAGACCATGACCCCGGCGATTTCGCGCGGTCTGCCGATCATCATCCGCAACAGCTTCCGCCCCGAGCATCCGGGCACGCGCATTTCCGCCCTCGGTGATCGCGAAGGGCCGGTCAAGGGCGTCACGCTGTGTCCGGATCTGGCCCTGGTCAATTTGGAAGGCGCCGGCATGATCGGCGTACCCGGCACCGCGGAACGCGTATTCGCCGCACTGCGCGACGCGCGCGTCTCCGTAGTGATGATCTCGCAGGGATCCTCAGAACATTCAATCTGCTGCGTCGTGCGCGAGGCCGAAGCCAGCGACGCGCGGCGCGCGCTGGAACAGGCCTTCGCGCGCGAACTCAGCAGCGGTCACGTGCAAAGTGTACAAGTCATCAACGCGATCAGCGTGCTCGCCGCGGTCGGTGACGGCATGGCCGGTACGCCGGGTGTGGCAGCACGCCTGTTCGCATCCCTGGCACGGGCACGGGTGAATATCCGCGCCATCGCGCAAGGCGCTTCCGAGCGGAATATTTCGGTGGCGATCGCCTCGGCCGATGCGCCGAAGGCCTTGCGCGCTGCCCACGCCGGGTTCTGGTTGTCTGCGCAAACCATTTCCCTGGGCGTGATCGGTCCGGGCAAGGTCGGTGCGGCCTTGCTCGATCAGTTGCACGAAGCCCAATCCCGGTTGCGCCGCGAAACCCAACTGGACCTGCGTCTGCGCGGTCTCGCCGCGAATCGCGGCATGTGGCTGGACGAACAGGGCTCGACCGAGAACTGGCGCGCGCGCTTGGACAACGGCGAGAGCTGCGATCTGGACAAGTTCACAAAGCATCTTCAGGCAGCGCACCTGCCACATAGCGTGATCATCGACTGCAGCGCCAGCGATGCAGTCGCCGCCCGCTATCCCGAATGGCTGGCCGCCGGCATACACGTGATTACCCCGAACAAGCAGGCCGGCGCTGGCTCACTCGAGCGCTATCGCGCGATCCGTGCCGCCACTGCCGCAAGCGGTGCGCGCTTCCGCTACGAAGCCACGGTCGGAGCAGGACTGCCGGTCATCCAGACCTTGCGCGACCTGCTCGACACCGGCGACACCCTGCTCGCGGTGGAGGGCATCCTGTCCGGCACCCTGGCCTGGTTGTTCAATCGCTATGACGGCAGTGTCGCGTTTTCCACCTTGGTCAGCGAAGCGCATGCGCTGGGCTATACCGAACCGGACCCTCGCGACGATCTGTCCGGCACCGATGTCGCGCGCAAACTGGTGATCCTCGCCCGTGAAGCGGGCCGCGAAATCGCCCTCGCCGACGTCAGCGTCGAGAGCCTGGTGCCCGCTGCGCTACGTGACGCGCCAGTGGACGACTTCATGCGCCGCCTGCCCGAGATCGACGCCCACTTCGCCGCCCGTCTGGCTGGCGCACGCGCAAATGCCAAGGTGCTGCGCTACGTCGCGCGTCTGGATGGCGAAGGCCACGCCAGCGTCGGGCTGGTTGAGCTGCCGGACGACCACGCCTTTGCCCATCTGCGCCTCACCGACAATATCGTACAATTCTCCACACGTCGCTATTGCCACAATCCATTGGTCGTGCAGGGACCCGGCGCCGGCCCCGAAGTCACCGCCGCGGGTGTGTTCGCCGATCTGCTGCGCGTGGCGGCTGGACTGGGGGCGCGACTGTGAGCCCATGTTCTCGCCGTCTCCATCGGGAGTAGGGAACCACGCGCGATTCGCAACCCAGCAGATTTCCCACGCCCTCATTTCAGAGTTCGCCGCATGTCGCATAGCATCAGCGCGTTTTCCCCCGCCTCCGTCGGCAATATCGGCGTCGGCTTCGACATACTTGGCCATAGCATCGCCGGTCCCGGCGACCGCGCCACGGTGCGACGCATCGATGCGCCGACGGTGCGCATGCTCGCGATCCGCGGCGCCACCGTCGATCTGCCGATGGAGGCCGCGCTCAACACTGCCGGCGCTGCTGTCATTGCCCTGCGTGACCACCTGCGACTCGATTTCGGTTTCGAGATCGAACTCGACAAAGGCATTCCGCTCGGTTCTGGCATGGGCGGTTCCGCCGCCTCCTGCGTCGCGGCACTGGTCGCCGCAAATGCGCTGCTCGATGCTCCACTGCCGCACGAAGACCTCTACCCGTTTGCGATCACCGGTGAAGCCGTCGCCAGCGGCGGGCGTCACGGTGACAACGTCGGGCCGATGCTGCTCGGTGGCATGGCGCTCGCCACCGCTGACCGAATAGTCCGCGTACCGGTTCCTCACGAATGGCATTGTGTACTCGTGCACCCCGACGCCATTCTGGAAACCCGCCGCGCCCGGGCTGCCTTGCAAGGCAACTACGAGCTGCGCGAGTTCGTCGCCCAGAGCGCGAACCTGTCCCTGGTTCTGGCCGGTTGCTTTCGCGGCGATGCCGAGCTGGTGCGCGCCGGCCTCAGCGACGTGCTCGTCGAACCGCGTCGAGCGCCCCTCATCACCGGATTCGCGGCCGTCAAACAGGCTGCACTCGGCCACGGCGCGATGGGTGCCAGCATCTCTGGTGCCGGCCCCAGCGTGTTCGCCTGGTTCGAATCGCGAGCGCAAGCCGATGCTGCCGCACCCTCCATGCGCGCCGCGTTTGCCGCAGCCGGATTTGCCAGTCAATCCTTCGTCTCGCCCGTGGCAGGCCCCGCCGCAGCCGTCCTCGGCGACCGCCATTCGCACCGAGCGCCCGCCTAAGCTCCTCCCCCCGAAAGGGTCTGCTGAGGGTACGACTGGAGCCAGCCGTCGTGATCAGCCAACCCAAATCCGCTCGTCCGACACTTTCATCCGCGAGCAAAAGACGACAGCACCCCAATACCCGCAAGACACCTCTCTTTGCATAATGCATAAAGTGAAATAATCATGAATTACAAAAGCACCCGAGACCCCTCCGTCTCCGTCACCTTGAGCGCTGCCATCGCTGCAGGCCTGGCGCCGGACGGCGGTCTGTATGTGCCAAACACCGTGCCGTCGGTGGACGTCGCCACCTTCAACGGCGCCGACACCCTCCCCGGGATCGCCAGCCGTCTGCTCGCGCCCTTCTTTGCCGGCGATGCCTTGAATAGCGCCCTGCCCGCCCTCTGCGCCGACGCCTTCGATTTCCCCGCCCCGGTGCAGCCGCTGGCCACGCCACACGACCACATTCTGGAACTGTTCCACGGCCCGACCGCGGCCTTCAAGGATTTCGGGGCACGCTTCCTCGCCGCTTGCATGAGCCGCCTGCAGAGCGCATCAAGCAAACCCCTGACCATCCTCGTCGCTACCTCCGGCGATACCGGCGCCGCCGTTGCTGCGGCGTTCCACGGCCGCCCGGGCGTGCGCGTCGTCGTGCTCTATCCGGACGGCCGCGTCTCGCCGCGCCAGGCCCATCAGCTCGGCTGCTTCGGCGACAATATCCATAGTTATCGAATTTCCGGATCCTTCGACGATTGCCAGCGCCTGGTCAAGCAAGCCCTCAACGACCGGACTCTGCAGGACGCATCACCGATGAGTTCGGCCAACAGCATCAGCCTCGGGCGCCTGCTGCCGCAGATGAGCTACTACGCCTACGCCGCACTCAGTCACTACCGCGAGCACGCCGCGACGCTGAACTTCGTGATCCCGACCGGCAACCTCGGCAATGCGATGGCCGGCATCCTCGCGCGAGCCTGCGGCCTGCCGATCGGCCGCATCGTGCTGGCGACGAATGCCAACGATGTGCTGCCGCAGTTTTTTGCCGGCCGCGAGTACGCGCCACGTGACAGCGTAGCCACGCTCGCCAACGCGATGGATGTTGGCGCGCCCAGCAATTTCGAGCGCCTGCGTTGGCTATATTCTGACCCTGGCGAATTGCGCGCCGCCTTCGAAGCGCACGCCGTTGATGACCCGACGATCCAGCGCACCATCCACGAGCGCCACAGCCGCTACGGCGAAGTGCACTGCCCACACACGGCCTGCGCCATCAGCGTGCTCGAGAATCTCCGTGCACGCGGCACCAGCGGCGACTGGTGCGTCACCGCTACCGCACACCCTGCCAAGTTCGAGAGCGTCGTCGAACCGCTGATAGGCGCGGCCGTGCGCGTTCCTTCCGCCCTGGCTGCCCTGCTGCAGCGCCCCGCACACGCCACGCCACTGCCCCCCGACTACGGCCCGCTGCGCGAGGCGCTGCAGATCCTCGCCTGATTGGTAGCGCCCGTCCGGACATCCGCGCCTGCGCCCACTTGGCTTTCCCCAGCCACGCGCGGTACCATTCGCGACCTCGCGGACCCCAGCCCGCGAAGCAGTTCACGTGGGGCGGTAGCTCAGCCGGGAGAGCGTCGCGTTCGCAATGCGAAGGTCGTGGGTTCGATCCCCATCCGCTCCACCAGTCGAATCAAAGACTTAATAAGAAGCCGGCCTAGCGCCGGCTTTTTTTGTTGAAAACGGCCTCCACGCTGACAGCCATTGCTCGATTTCCTTTAAGGCGCAGCCACACCGTTGGATGACCTGATTCTGTACGGAAGGACTATCACGCATCTACGCGAACAACTCAGACGGAAGTTCTAAGGTTTGTCCCCAGAATCCTTGGCTCTCGACGAACTTGTTAGTCGACTCAATCGGGCGACTCATAACTCCATAGACGTCGACCAGCACATTGTTTAGACCGTGAACCCCAAAGGTTTGGCAATATTTTCACTTGTGGATGATTAAGAAAGACCATACACTCGGAATGGGAGGAACCGGTCAGTTGAGTTCAATGTAGGGTGCTTGATTCCATCTGCCCTGTTGAGCTAGAACCGTGAACTGTAGAGGCCAATTGGTACTTTGCGATGCTTTGCTCTTTCGGCTGTTACTTTGGCATGGAGTCGCATCAAGTTTCTTTCGGAGGGGAAAAATGAAAACACCCGAAGAGGCCACTCCGTCGATCGGAGGTAATCTTGTTGCCTCTATGCCCAAAGATCAACTGCGGTCGCTTTTCTACCTATTTACAGGCAAACCTGACTCCCGAATAAAGATTTTCAAAGATCCGGTATGCATTGCGTCCGAAGACATCATTGAGCTGAACGATTGCGTGGTTAGAAAGCTCGCGACGCATCACATTGATATGAGCGTTACATCAGTCAAGATTGGCTACGATGGATCGCAATTCAGCGAGTTCTCTACTTGGTCAGAGTTTGAGTCGCACAAGTGGCAGGAACCCGAGAAAGTCGAGGAATTGGTAATAAAGTGGGACTTTCTTGTGAACATTAAGGAGTATAAGGCTCCGCAGCGGCATACCATGTTGCTAAGAATTTCTAGGGATATTAAGCCTTCTCAAATATTTCACATGCTGGGTGCTGGAAATGCGGACGAACTTGACAAGCTTGACGAAGTTGCTGCGCCCGCATTCTGTCGAGTGGATTTCATTAATGCGCAGATCAGCAAGGAACTGATTAGCTTGGTCGAGGATTGGCATAGGGGACGCAAACAACCTCAGTTGATTAATCCGGTCCTCTTTTGGCTTAAGGGCACCTCTAAAAACCCCTAGAACAAAGTATACTAGACTTAAACCCGCA
>JBDTLV010000079.1:0-23047 GCA_039934615.1 Tahibacter sp. | reverse complement strand
GCGCACCGCCCGAATGCCGAAACGGCGAAACGGAGCTGCATCTTTGGCCGCGCGCCACCCGCTGGCCGAAATGCCGGAAATGCAGGAGCATTTTCCGGCGCGCACCGCCCGAATGCCGAAACGGCGAAACGGAGCTGCATCTTTGGCCGCGCGCGACCCGATGGCCGAAATGCCGGAAATGCACGAACGTTTTCCGGGCCGGTCTGACGCCAGCTACAATCCCGACCTTGTCGCTTTTCCGTTCCGGAGCATTCTTGCGTATCGCGATGGGTGTCGAATACGACGGCACCGACTTTCTCGGCTGGCAGCGGCTGACGCATGGCCGCTCCGTTCAGGCAGAAGTCGAGCAAGCGCTGTCGTTTGTTGCCGCGCAGCCGGTCGAGGTCGTGTGCGCGGGGCGCACCGATTCAGGGGTGCATGCGCGTTGCCAGGTGATTCATTTCGATGCGCCTGTAGAAAGACCTGATCGCGCCTGGCAGCTCGGGTGTAATTCGAGGCTGCCTGCCCCGATCTGTGTCCGCTGGGTGCAAGCCGTCGATAGCGAATTCCATGCGCGCTTCAGCGCGCGTGCGCGTCGCTATCGCTACCGTTTGCTCAACCGCGGGGTGCGTCCGGCGCTCGACGCGCGCTTCGTCGCCTGGGAACGCCGATCCCTGGATCTGGCGGCAATGCACGAGGCGTCGCGCGCGCTGTTGGGCGAGCACGATTTCAGCGCCTTCCGCACGGTGGCCTGCCAGGCACCCAATCCGTCGAGAACGGTGCAGGAATTGCTAATCGAACGTGTGGACGATTGTATTGTTTTCGAAATACAGGCCAACGCGTTTCTGCACCACATGGTGCGCAACATCATCGGCAGCCTGTTGCCGATCGGGCGCGGTGAGCGCGATGTTGCTTGGCTGGGAAGATTGCTGGCCGGACGCGATCGCAGCCTGGCCGGCCCGACTGCACCGGCCGAGGGCCTGACTTTCCTGCGTCCACTGTATCCGGCGCAATGGAAACTTCCGGCTGAAGTGAGCTTGCCGTGAATCGCCGGCTATGGGTCAAGTTCTGCGGACTGCGTCAGGCCGAAGACGTGAATCGGGCCGTTGCGCTCGGTGTTGATGCGGTGGGTTTTGTTTTCGCTACGCGCAGCCGGCGCTATATCGAGCCCGCTGCCGCGCGTCTATTGCGCGACCGGTTGCCGTCATCGGTGAGCGCAGTTGCCTTGTTCATGGATGATTCGCGCGACTGGATACGCGAAGTTATTTCCGTGGTGGCTCCCGATCTGCTGCAATTCCACGGCAACGAATCACCGGCCAGCTGTGACGCTTTCGGCATGCGTCATCTGAAGGCAATCGCTATGGGAAGTGTGGACAATGCTGCGGAATTCATGAGTGAGTATCCTGCCGCCGAGGGATTTCTGCTCGACAGCCACGCACTAGGCGACCAGGGCGGCAGTGGCGAACGATTTGATTGGCGCCGGTTTCCGCGCACTTCACGTCGGCCACTTATACTCGCGGGAGGCTTGACCCCGGAGAACGTTGGCGTGGCGGTGCGACAGACGCGGCCCTGGGGTGTCGACGTATCGAGCGGGATCGAATCGGCGCCGGGACTAAAGGATGCGCAGCGAATGCGCCGTTTCATCGATGAGGCCAGACGTGCAGACGAATCGCAAAATGACTGACACGCCGCTCGATTTCCGCGCATATCCCGATGCGCAGGGTCGATTCGGCGCATATGGCGGCGTGTATGTCGCTGAAACCTTGATGGCCCCGCTGGAAGAACTGACCCAGGCTTACCTGCAGCTGCGCGACGATCCGCGTTTCATCGCCGAGTTCGAGCACGATCTGAAGCACTATGTCGGACGGCCGAGTCCGATCTACCACGCCGAGCGCCTGTCAAAAAAAGTGGGTGGCGCGCAGATTCTCCTCAAGCGCGAGGACCTCAACCATACCGGCGCGCACAAGATCAACAACACGATCGGTCAGGCGTTGGTTGCCAAACACATGGGCAAGCGGCGCATCATTGCCGAGACCGGCGCGGGGCAGCACGGCGTGGCGAGCGCGACCGTGTGTGCACGCCTCGGCATCGAATGTGTCGTCTACATGGGCGCCGTTGATGTGGAGCGGCAGGCGATCAATGTCTACCGGATGAAATTGCTGGGCGCCCAGGTGGTGCCCGTGGAATCCGGCTCGCGCACGCTCAAGGATGCCTTGAATGAAGCGATGCGCGACTGGGTGACCAATGTCGACAACACCTACTACATGATTGGTACGGTAGCCGGCCCGCATCCGTATCCGATGATGGTGCGCGATTTCAACAGCGTGGTCGGCCGCGAAGCGCGTGCCCAGATGCTTGCACAATATGGAAAATTACCCGATTTACTGGTTGCCTGCGTCGGTGGCGGGTCGAACGCGATCGGCTTGTTCCACGCGTTTCTCAATGATCCAGGCGTGGGTATCGTCGGTGCCGAAGCCGCGGGTGATGGTATCGAAACCGGTCGCCACGCTGCTTCGCTGTCGGCGGGTCGGCCCGGCGTGTTGCATGGCAACCGCACCTATGTGATCTGCGATGACCGCGGCCAGATCATCGAAACGCACTCGGTTTCGGCGGGCCTGGACTATCCCGGCGTGGGACCGGAGCATGCGTTCCTGATGGATGCTGGAAGGGCGCAGTATGTCGGTGTCACCGATGCCGAAGCCATGGCCGCCTTCCACGAGCTTGCACGCACTGAAGGGATTCTGGCGGCCTTGGAATCCAGCCATGCGATCGCGCAAGGTATCAAATGCGCGCGAGATCTGCCGCGGGATGCGCACGTGCTGGTCAATCTGTCCGGTCGCGGCGATAAGGACATGTACACGATTGCAAAACGAGAGGGAATTTCGTTGTGAACGCTGGTCCGAACGATTCGATTCACGGGATTGCGCCGTGAAGCGCATCGAGCAACGATTCGCACAGCTGCGAGCCAACGGCCGCACCGGATTGATTCCGTTCGTGACCGCGGGCGATCCTTCGCCGGAAGCCACCGTGGCAATCATGCATGCCCTGGTGGAAGCGGGTGCGGATTTGATTGAGCTGGGTGTGCCTTTTTCCGATCCCATGGCTGATGGACCCGTCATTCAGCATGCGAATGAGCGTGCCCTCCTCAAACACGTCGGTTTGCACGACATACTGGGTTGGGTTCGGGAATTCCGCGAGCGCGATACCTCGACACCCATTGTACTGATGGGCTATCTCAATCCGATCGAGGTCTACGGATATGCGGCGTTCGCCTCGGACGCCGTCGCGGCCGGCGTCGATGGCGTGTTGCTGGTGGACTGTCCGATCGAAGAACTCGAGACAGCTCGGAGCCTGCGCGACGCGGGCCTGCAGCAGATTTTCCTGGCCGCGCCGACCACCTCCGACGCGCGCCTTGCCGGCATCTGCGCGAAGACCGAGGGATTTCTTTACTACGTGTCGTTCAGCGGCATCACGGGCGCGGCTCAGTTGCAAACCGAAGCCGTCCGCGAGCGCGTTGCGATTCTGCGCAAGCATGCGCGTACGCCGATCGCCGTTGGATTCGGCGTGCGCGACGCCGCGAGTGCGGCTACCATCGCCGGGTTTGCGGATGCCGTCGTCATTGGCAGCGCCCTGGTCGAGCGGCTGGCGCGGTCCACCAGCATTGATGAGGCAAGGCAGTGCGCCATCACGTTTCTGACGCCCATTCGTGCGGCGCTGGATGCGGGAACCGCGGCCGATGCCGCATAGCCCCAAAGATCCATTCAGCAGTTCTGGCGAAACCGGTAGTCCGGAAGATGCGCCGGATGACCAGCCCCCTGACAACGGGCAATTGGCGCCACAGGAAAGCGGAGAAGTTGACGACATGAGCTGGTTATCGAAATTGATGCCTTCGCGCATCCGTACCGAAGGCACCAGTCGCGGCAAGGTTCCCGAGGGACTTTGGGAAAAATGCGAAAACTGTGCGGCGGTGCTCTATCGGCCCGAATTGGAGCGCAACCTCGAAGTCTGTCCCAAATGTGGGCATCATCATGCGATCACGGCGCGCAAGCGCCTGGCTGCGTTCTTCGACGAGAACAGCAGTGAGGAATTGTTCGGTGAGCTCGAGCCGATCGACGCGCTCAAATTCAAGGATCAGAAAAAGTATAAGGATCGCATTGTTGCCGCTCAGAAGCAGACCGGCGAGAAGGATGCCTTGATCGCCATGCACGGCACGCTGAAGACGCGGCCCATCGTTGCGTGTGCGTTTGAATTCAGCTTCATGGGCGGTTCAATGGGTTCCGTGGTCGGGGAAAAGTTCACCCGTTCCGCCGAGCGTGCATTGGCCGAACGCACGCCGCTGCTATGCTGGACGGCGACCGGTGGAGCGCGCATGCAGGAAGGTCTGCTGTCGCTCATGCAGATGGCGAAAACGTCGGCCGCTCTGGCGCGGCTGCGTGCGGCAGGGCTGCCTTATATCGTGGTGTTGACTCACCCGACCACCGGCGGCGTATCGGCCAGCCTTGGCATGCTGGGCGACATCAATATCGGTGAACCCAAGGCACTGATCGGCTTTGCTGGACCACGCGTAATTGAGCAGACCGTGCGCGAGACCCTGCCCGAAGGATTTCAGCGTTCGGAATTCCTGCTGGAGCATGGCGCGATCGATCTGATCGTTGATCGGCGTGAGCAGCGCGACAAGCTATCGGATCTGCTCGCACTGCTGATGCGCCAGCCCAAGGTCGCTTGAGACACTTCAGCGGTTTTCCGGCATGACGCGTACCCTCGAGCAATGGCTCGACTACCAGCAGATCGTCCATGTACGCGGCATCGATCTCGGCCTCGATCGCGTCCGCGAGGTCTGGCTGCGACTCGGCCGCATGGCGCCGGCACCCATCGTGATCACCGTCGGCGGTACGAACGGCAAGGGATCCACCGTCGCTTTGCTCGAAGCGATGTTGCGCGCGGGCGGTCACCGTGTCGGTTGTTACACGTCGCCGCATCTGCTGCATTACAACGAGCGCATTCGCGTCGAGGGATCGGACGCGTCCGATTCCACCCTGATCGAGGCGTTCGAGCGCATCGAGGAAGCGCGTGGCGACGTATCCCTGACCTATTTCGAATTTGCAACACTTGCCGCATTATTGATTTTTTCCGAGTCTGGAATTGAAGTCGCAGTGCTTGAGGTCGGCCTCGGCGGGCGCCTCGATGCGGTCAATCTCATCGATGCCGACGCGGCCATCGTGACGACCATCGATCTGGATCACCAGGACTGGCTGGGCAATGACCGGGACGCAATCGGTCGCGAAAAAGCCGGCATATTCCGCGAGGGCCGTCCGGCGGTGATCGGCGAACTTGCCCCACCGCGCGGATTGCTCGATGCCGCGCTGGCCGCACAGGCGCGCGTGATTCGCGCAGGCGTGGATTTTTCTTTTCACCCGCGCGGTGAGGAATGGCTGTGGCAATGTGGCGCGGAACAACTGGTTTTGCCGCAGCCGACCTTGCGTGCAGGCTGCCAAATCGCCAATGCGGCAGCGGCGATTGCCGCCCTCTACGCGTTGCGTTCGTGCCTGAAATGGAATCCCGCAGCAATCGCGCAAGGCGTGCGCGACGCGCAGGTACCTGCACGTTTGCAATGTTTGCGCATCGGCTCCGTCGATCTGGTGGTCGACGTTGCGCACAACCCTCAGGCGGCACGCACCCTCGCAGACTGGCTCTCCGTCCCCGCGCGCCACGATGTGGCCGTCAGAGCCGTGTTCAGCGCGCTGGGCGACAAGGACATCGGCGGCATCGTTGCGGCCTTGCGTGATCGGATCGATCACTGGCACGTTTTCGGGCTCAGCCACGAGGCATCCCGCGGACTGACGACCGAGGCCGTCGAAGCGCAGGTGTGCGCACAGGTGCCCGCCATTCGGTGCACCGCACACCGGAGAGTGGAAGAAGCGTTGACGCAGGCGTTCGCGCTCTCTGGTCCGGGTGAGCTTGTCGTTGCGTTCGGTTCATTCCTGGTCGCGGCGGGGGCCTTGCGCTGGTCGTTGGAAGCGCTTCCTCCGGAGCCGGACCGATAAGGGACCGCCGAGGCGGGTATAATCGGTCCAGCCCCCTTGAGGCAGCTCACCGATGGAATTCCAGTTGAAGCAGCGTTTGATTGGTGCCGCTGTGCTCATTGCTCTCGCGGTGATCTTCGTGCCGATGTTTCTGTCGAGTACGCCGCCGAACAAGGACACAGTCACTGAGAAATTGACGATACCGCCCGTTCCAGACCGTGAATTCCAGACGCGAATGGTGCCTGCAGACGGTGGTAAAGCGACGGTGCCAACACCCGCGCCCGCGGCTGCCGCTCCGAGCCAAGCGGAAACCGACAAGGTCGTCAGCGTGGAAGCTGGGAAAAATCCACGTGTGGAAATTCCTTACGAGAAGACCGAGCCGGTCAAGCCAGCGGTTGCCACCGTCAAGCCGCCAGTACCTGCCGCGACCGCGCCGGCTACACCAGCAGCTCCCACGATCGCCGCGCCCGCAGCTGCCCCGTCCGCGTCGATCCCGCCGAGCGGCGGGCGATATATGGTTCATCTGGGTGTTTTCGCCAATTCGACCAATGCCAATGCCCTGGTAGCGTCTGCCAAGAAGCTTGGTTTGAGCGCGGTCACGGAAACAACGCTCAGCGATGGCAAGCCGGCGACGCGCGTGCGCATCGGTCCTTATGCGGATCGGACCACCGCAGAAGCTGCGCGTTTGAAGCTCAAGCAGGCTGATCCGAAACTTGCCGCCAGTGTCATCGAACTCGCTGAAGCTCCGACGACCGACGCGCCTGTCGCTGCGGTGCCTGCGAATCGCGCCGGCGGATGGGCTGTGCAACTCGGTGCCTTCAAGTCGGTGGAAGAGGCAAACAAACTGCGCGATCGATTGAAAGTGGCCGGATTCGCAGGCTTTGTGGACACGGTTGGCAAAGATGGCGGGAAACTGTGGCGGGTACGTGCCGGTCCCGAAACGGATCGAGCGGCCACTGAACGCTTGCGCGATGCGATCAAGCAGAAGCTCGCGGTGGCCGATGCGGTCATCGTGGCGCTGCCGTAGGGCGTGCGATGCCACGATGAACTGGGCCGATTACACGATCGTCGCGATCCTGGGCCTTTCGGTCTTGATTGGGTTATGGCGCGGCCTCATTTCGGAGGTCATGGCGCTCGCGTGCTGGGCCTGCGCATTCTGGGTCGCGTGGATGTTCGGAGAGCAGCTCGCGACGCGATTCACGAGTATAGAAATTCCATCCGTTCGTCTGTTGCTGGGCTATGGCATCTGTTTTCTCGCAGTCCTGATTGCCGGTGCATTGTTGTCGTTCGTGGTGCGCAAACTGGTGGCAGGTAGTGGCTTGAGCGGCACGGATCGCTTGCTGGGCATGTTTTTCGGATTGGCTCGAGGAATCCTGCTGGTCCTGGTAGCGGTGCTGCTGCTCGGCTTTACGCCGTTCCCCCGCGATCCCTGGTGGCGGGAATCGCGTTTGCTGCCAAGCTTTCGCGACGGAGCTGAGTGGCTTTCGGCGCGCTTGCCGGATTCGGTCAGCAAATATCTCGATTTCAAGGGACTGTTGCCGCAGCCGGGCATTCCGGCGCCGACACCTGCGACGAGTCCTCATAAATCTTCCACTTAGCGGTATTGTAAACATGTGCGGAATTATTGGAATTGTCGGAAAATCGGAAGTGGCGTCCGCCCTCTACGACGGACTGACCGTACTCCAGCATCGTGGCCAGGATGCGGCGGGCATTGCCACCGTTGACGGTACCCGCCTGCGCTTGCACAAGGCGCGGGGATTGGTCCGCGATGTCTTCCAGCGCGACGAAATGCTCAAGCTGCGCGGGCGCGTCGGAATCGGACATTGCCGCTATCCGACCGCGGGATCGGACGACGCCGGCGAAGCACAGCCGTTCTACGTGAATTCCCCGTATGGCATCGCGCTGGCGCACAACGGCAATCTGGTCAACACCGATGTCCTGCGCAAGGAACTGTTCGCCGACGATCGCCGCCACATCAACACCGATTCGGATTCGGAAGTGTTGCTAAATGTGCTTGCACACGAATTACAGATCCAGGAACGGCACGCGTTGACGCCGGACCACATTTTCAAGGCAGTCGCGGGCGTGCACGAGCGCGCCCGTGGCGGCTACGCCGTGGTTGCGCTGGTGCTCGGCTACGGAATCCTCGCGTTTCGCGATCCGCACGGCATACGCCCGCTGGTGCTGGGTGAGCGCGATACCGCCGAGGGCAAGGAGTATGCGGTTGCATCGGAATCGGTGGCCCTGGATATCCTTGGCTTCAGGCGCGTGCGCGATGTGGAGCCCGGCGAAGCGGTATTGCTCGGATTCGACGGAACCCTGCATCAGCGCCGCTGTTCCGAGGGTCAGGTTCACGCGCCGTGTATTTTTGAATATGTTTACCTTGCTCGCCCCGATTCGATGATTGAAGATGTTTCGGTGTACAAGGCACGCCTGCGCATGGGTGAGCGTCTGGCCGCAAAGATCGAGCGGCTGTGGACCGATCACGGTATCGACTCGGTCATCCCGATTCCCGATACCGCGCGGACTGCCGCGAGTTCGCTGGCGCAATCGCTGGGTCTGCCGATGCGCGAAGGATTCGTCAAGAACCGCTACATCGGACGGACTTTCATCATGCCGGGGCAAAGCGAGCGGGTGAAGTCGGTGCGGCGCAAGCTGAACGCGGTGGAACTGGAGTTCCGCAACAAGAATGTATTGCTGGTCGACGACTCGATCGTGCGCGGCACCACCTCCAAGCAGATCATCCAGATGGCGCGCGACGCCGGTGCGCGCAAAGTTTACTTTGCATCCGCGGCGCCGCCAGTGCGTTATCCCAATGTGTACGGTATCGACATGCCCGCGCCGGAAGAATTGGTCGCTCACGGACGCAGCGAAGAGGAAATCCGCGAGTTGCTCGGCGCTGACGGCCTCGTATACCAGGATCTGGCAGACTTGGTGGCCGCTGTGGCCGACGGCAACGAAGCGTTGACGCGTTTTGACACCTCGTGTTTTTCCGGCGAATACGTCACCGGCGACGTACAGGCGGACTATTTGCGGGAACTGGAGTTCGCACGCTCGGACGACGCGAAAAAATTGCGCCGGGCGTCCTAGCGCGGCCTCAAAATCCGTCGCGCCGCCGCGCGACGAACCACAAGGTCGCGCTCAATCGATTGAACGGAGCGATTCGTTCGAATCGATTGAACCCCTGCAGGGCATCGATGAGTCGGGCCAGCCGGGGACTTTGTCGCCATCGCTCGGGCAAGCTGGCAGGCGCAATCTGGTGATAGCCCCAGCGCAGGGGTTCAAAGCCATGCTGCAGCAGCCTTTCGCGCATCGATTTCAGATGGTATCGGCGTTGATGCGCCTGCGCAGGAAACCAGCGGCGCGAAAGGCATTCGCTCCATGAATACCGATTCGGCAGGTGCGTGATCAGCAAGCGGCCATCGGTCTTGATGACACGCCACAGCTCGGTGAGCGAGGCACCATCATTCGGCACATGCTCGAGCGTGCCGCCTGCGAACACCGCGTCGAAGCTTTGATCGGCGTATTCAAGAGTCCACGGGTGCCGGATCTGTTGATAGCGCATGGCGCTGAGCGCATGAAAATCGGCGTATTCCTGCGGCGCGCAGACGTCGCAGCCGTCAAGCTGCAGACTCTCGCCGATGTCGGAGCGCAGCAAGTGCGACCAGACACCGTAGCGGCAGCCCCAGTCCAGCACGCGTTGTCCGGATCCCACCTGTCCGCGGACTTTTTCATAGACACGGAGCATTTCCGCCGGTCCTGCGCGCAACGCCTTCTTGGCATCGAGATAGGGATCCCCGCCCATCGGGCGGTGACCGAAAAATTGTTCCAGTGCGCTGACCAGCGTGGCCCCTGTGACACGCCGTGAGGGCAGGCCGCCGGGCAAAATCACATTTGACATTGTGCGGTTGGCCCTTGGTGGCAGAGGTACGATGCCGACCTTATCGCGCAACGCGGGAATCGTCACGCAGAGGGCTCCGGGGAAAGGCATAATGTGTGATCAAGAAGCGGCTTGAGCTCGAACCCGTCATGGCGCCATGAACCCTGAATCCGTGTTCGACGCAGCTGCTCGATGCCTGTCCGAAGGCGAGCCCGAACGGAAGATGCAGCTGACTCGCGCGACTGCGGAAGCATTTCGTGCGGGTCACTTGTCTCTGGCGAATGCATCGGCCGTTTCTCCGATACGCGACCCCGGCCGTCCTGATCGTCCGCGCCTGGTAGCGCCGCGCAATCTGCCGCAGCGCGGACTCGGCAGCGAGCAGGGCCGTGCAGCACTCGCCCACGCGGTCGCGCATATCGAGTTCAACGCCGTCAATCTGGCCTGGGATGCAGTCTATCGATTTCGCGACATGCCCGCGGACTACTATGACGACTGGGTCGGCGTGGCAGATGACGAAGCACGACATTTCTGCATGCTGTCGGAACGTCTTGCGCAGCTAGGTCACACGTACGGCGATTTTGACGCGCATGATGGACTTTGGGAAATGGCCACAAAAACGGCGGATTCCTGCCTGGCGCGCATGGCACTCGTACCGCGCGTACTGGAGGCTCGCGGGCTGGACGTGACGCCGGGCATGATCGAACGACTGCGCAGCGTTGGCGATCTGCAGACTGTTGCGGTGCTGGACATCATTTTGCGCGAGGAGGTCGCGCACGTTGCCGCGGGCTCGCGGTGGTTCGCCTGGTGTTGCGCACAGGAACGTCAGGATCCGGAAACGCGATTCGAAGAATTGCTGCGGGAATTCCTGCCGGGCCCACTGCGTGGTCCCTTCAATCGTCCTGCGCGCCTGGCTGCCGGGTTCAGTGTGCGCGAACTGGATAGACTCGATCGATGCCCGGCTTGACCTCGCCATTGTTGCGTTCTGCATCGACCGGCCTGGCGATCGCGCTGTGGTGGCTGCTGGTATTGCTGTGGTTTGCACAAGTGCACGTTGCGGCACCCGTACTGCCGCAGCAGCGGATGCCGTTCGACGGAGCGAGTTTCACCTCCACGGTCGGCAAGGGCGAAGTCCAGGATGGAAGACTGCACATCGTGGGAGTCGGCGACGGATTCGATGGGCTGCAGGTTCGCGGCGTGGAAATCCTCGACGCCACGCGGTTGACCAGTCTTCACTATTCATTCGTGGATTTTCCGCGCACGATGGAACTGGTATTCGTGTTCCGCCGCGCCGACCAGCCCGACGACGTTCATACCGTACCGCTTGCTTCGCCGCGCGGTCGGACCGGGAGCGTCGATCTGAGCGGCGAAGCCGAATGGCGCGGCGAGATCGCGGAAATCGGATTTGCCGAGTACCCGGCGGCGCAGTCGGTGCCCGCTGAAGAAGGATTTGCTCCGTTCACCTTGTCCAGTGTGGAATTATGGACTGACTCCTGGGCCGGTGCGCTGTCCTGTGCCTGGCATGATTGGTTTGCGCCGCGTTCATGGGCTTTGTTGTCGATCAGCGCGCTGGGTCCGGATGCCGCGGCACGTCACGGGCGCTCGCTGGTTTTGCTGATCGCCAGCGGAATCGGCGGAACGCTGGTGTTGTTGGCCGTATTCGGAGTGCGCGGTTCGCTCCGGTTGAGGCGGCAAGTCATCCTCGTCATTGCTGTCGGCTGGGTCGCGCTGGATCTCCTGTGGCTGCAGAATTTGTTCGGCCGGCATGCGGCGACTCGGGTGATTTACGCGGGAAAATCCGCGGAGGAGAGACAGGCCCTGGTACCCGACAGTGCATTGGGTCGGGCGGCGCTGCGCGTACGTGACGCGATCGGTGCCGCATCCGCCGAGGGTCACATCATCGTGGATGCATCCAGCGACTACGAACGTGCGCGCCTGATCTACCATCTGCTGCCGATGAATGTTGCTCCGGGCAATCTTTTTCCCTATGTGGACATGCCGCGCTTCGAGGGTTCCCTGTTGGTGCTCTATGCATTGAATACGCCGGAGTACGATGCCGAAAGCGCCCAGCTGGTATATCCCGATGGGCACCGTGTTGATGCACAAATGGTGATCGAGGAAACGCCGCTGCGCATCTATCGACTTCATCAGAGCGCCGCGCCGTGACTGCCGCGATCCTGGCAATGCTGTTGCTGACGCTGGCGCTCGGCGGCGGTATTTGGGCCGTTGCGTGCGGCGTGCCGCGCCGGGCTCCCGAACTGACTGCAGCACTCGGGCCCTCCTTCGTGTTGGGGAGCTGCGCAGCAGGAATGTTGCTGGGCCTGGCGAAAGCCACTCCTGGCAATGGAATGTGGGATCTTCTCTGGCCGAGCATACTTGGCGCCATAGTTGTCTTGTGGACGTTTGCGTGGTGGTGGGGAACGCGCAAGACGGCACGGGTGTCCGTCGTTTCCGAAGCACAACCGCTGCCTGGCTGGGCGTGGATGCTGTTAGCTTTGCTGGTCGTGCACGGAGTGCTGATTTCCGACGAAGCCTGGTTGCGTCCGATATTTCCCTGGGATGCCTGGCTGGCATGGTCTGCGAAGGCGAAAGCCTGGTACACGGGATCCCAACTGCAGGGATTCGTGGGTCCCGATGCGTGGCTCGCTGATCGCACGGGTCGGATGCGCACCTCGCTGGCCTATCACTATCCGGAACTGCTCGCGCGAATTGAACTGTGGTTTACCGCTCCAGCAGCCGCCTGGAACGAAGCGGCGATCGGGTTGTCCTGGCCGCTGCTATGGCTGGCATTGCTGATGGGGTGTTACAGCCAGTGGCGCAGCTTGGGTGTTGCGCCAGGTCTCGGGGTTGCCGGCGTCTACGCACTGGGTTCGTTGCCGCTGCTCAATGTGCACGCGGCGCTGGCCGGCTATGCGGATCTGTGGCTCGCCGTGGTTTTGGTTTTCGCCGTGCTGGAATGGCAACTATTTCTGCGCACGCGGGCTCGCGGTCGACTGCTCTTGTCTTGCCTGTTCCTGCTTTTTGCTGGATTGTTCAAATTTGAAGGTTTTGCCTGGGGGCTGCTGCTCGTGGGCACCATGGTATTTGGCGAGGTGCCGGCAAGGCACCGATGGAAAGGTCTGGCTGCAGCGATTCTCGTTGCGCTGCTCTTGCTGGGTCTCTCCTATGCGCTGGAGCTGCCCTGGATAGGCATGGTGCGGCGCCTGCTGAATGGCGAAGCGGGCGGGCGCGAGGCAAGCAGCTGGTGGCCGGTACTCCGCGCTTTGGTGTCTGGGCTGCTGGCGCAGAACAACTGGCACTTGCTCTGGTTGTGCCTGCCAGCGCTGGTGCTCTGGCGGTGGCGTGCGTTGCTCGAGAACCGCGACCTGGGCTTACTCGCCCTCTATCTGCTCGGGGCCCTGAGCATCGTTGCGGCTCTCTTTCTGCTCACACCCGCCGCAAAATGGGCGGAAAGCAATACCGCAATCAATCGTCTCGTGCTGCAACTGGTGCCCATTGCGGTCAGTCTGATCGTGTTGCTTTTGCGTGATGTGGACTTTTATCTAGAATCGTCCGGTACAGATCCAGTGTCTGCCGAGCAACCCGTTGCGGAGTGAACTGGGCGGACCAGCGCAATCTGCCGGCCGTGCCCAGGCGTTCCCGCAGCGCGGAGTCCGCAGCCAGGCTCGCGAGCGCATTGCGCAGCGCGACCACGTCGCCCGGCGGCACGAGCAGTCCGGTTTCGCCATGGCAGACTACGTAGCCGACGCCAGAGCCGGGAATTGCTGTGGCAAGGGTCGCGCGGCTGGCCCGCATCGCCTCCAGCAGCACCATGCCGAACGCCTCCGCGCGGTCCAGCGAGGGCAGGCAAAACACATCGGCATCGGCATAGGCCTGGTCCAGCGTCGCCGCGTCGACGTGGCCCGCCAGTCGTACGCGGGCCGACAATCCGGATGCGGCGATCTGCGCGCGCAGGGCAGCTTCCCGCTCACCCGCACCGATCAGCAACAATGCGACATGTGGCAATTCTGTCAGCGCATCGAGCAGTACCTCGAATCCTTTGTAGTGGCTGAGTCGGCCGACGGCGAGCACACGCAGCATTCCGGTCGGCCAATCGCTGCTGCCGTCCCTTCGAGGCGGGACCTGCGCATCCGCAAGCCCCAAGCCGATGACATGGGTCTTTTCGCGCCAGCGCGTGAGCGCATGGCTGCTGTCGCGATAGGCCGCCGACGTTGCGACAATTGCGCGGGCGTGACGCAGTAGCGCCTGTTCCCACGGTCGGTAAATCGGATAAGCAAGACGCAGAGCCTGGCTGCCGCTTTCCAGAGGAATATCGGCATGCCAATGCACGATGCAGGGAAGTTGCCGGACCGAGCGGATCAGCAGCAGCCAGAACGCCGATGTGTTCGGTACATGGACGTGGATGAGGTCCGGTCGAAAATCACGCACGGCCTTTGCAAGCAGCATTGGCAGGCGCGGACTGACTGGCGCGTAGAGCCACTGTCCCCAGCAAGCGGCTTCGACGATTGAGACTCCTTCGTCGCGCCGGGTCTGCGTGCTGCGGCAACCCGGTGCGGCGTGTGCGAGCACCATCACCTGCGCGCCCATCGCAACCTGGGCGCGTGCCAGTTCTGCCAGCGCGCTTTCGATCCCGCCCGGGTGAGGTGGGTAAAATTTCCCCAAATGCAAGATACGCATAGTGGAAAACGTATCAGTCTGACGAGCCGCGCGGTTCCTTGGGGGTCCGGAGTCTGGCGTTTTGCAGGCTGGTCAGCTCCTCCTCGAGGATCGCGAGCTTTTGATTGAGGCGGCGGATCTGCCGTTCCTGGCGCGAGCGTTCAATATCCAATTGCAGCATGCGCAGCAGGATCAACGAAAGACCCAGGATGATCGGCAGGACCGGCGGGTAGGCAACGCCGCTCAGGTGCGCCAGCCAATCGATCGTGCGCGGCACAAAACCGAGGACCAGCGTGGCAGCGGCGATGATCAGCCACCACAGCGCATACGGACCGTGCAGATGATCCCTGCGCACCAAATATAAAATGCTTCCGGCAAGCAGCAGACCAAGCAGGGCCGCAGTGATCTGCGCGCTCATCCCTGGGGTCTCCTCGTCACGAGGAGGGCGGGCGAGGGCCTGGACTTCCCGCCCACTCGCGCAATGCTCAATACGGTCGTGGCAATCATGTAACGCAGCACCGTATACCAAGATGAAAAAATCCGCGAGCCGCCGCTGCTACGCGGCGACATGCGCGTAGGCGCTTCATTGATCAGTAGTCCCTTCTTGCGCAACAGGATCAGCACGCCGATGTCCTGGTAGTCGATCAGACTCGCTTCGCGCGACGCCAGTGCGCGAATCGCCCGTCGACCATAAACGCGCAAGCCCGAGGTGAAATCGGTGACTCGAAGGCCGGTAATCAGGCGAAAGTATGCCCAGGCAACCCGCTTTGCGGCACTGAGTCGTTCCGGGCAGGCACCGATCGTCACGTCGGCATGGTCTCGAAGGTGCGCAGCCAACAGCAGCGGCAATTGCTCGGGGTGGTGCTGCCCATCCGCGTCCAGCGTGATGACGGTGGCAACTTGATTGCGCAGCGCATATCGCATGCCTGCCTGTGTCGCGCCCCAGGCGCCAAGCTGAAAAGGCAGGGTTAAAACGGTGGCTCCCGCTGCGGCTGCCTGGGTCGCTGTTTGGTCGCTGCTCGCGTCGTTGATGACCAACACGTCGCAATCCAGCACTGCCTTCACGCCACGCACGACGGCGGCGACCGTTGCCTGCTCGTTGCGGGCAGGCATCACGGCGAGACAGCGGTGACGAATCGGTTCGGGCACGTCGAGCCGCCTGGGCAAAATTCGATTCTCCCCGTCAAATCAAAGGCCTGTCAACGAAAATTGCGAGACGCGACGGAGTTGCTCCGCGGCGCTATGGATGATTTTCGGAGAGTTGGCCTCCGTTTCGGCCGGACGCCACGTGCCCTATCCTGCATCCGTGAAGTTCCAGGGTCTCAAAATTTCCGCGTCCAGGGTGTCCGCTTTTCTCGCCGGGGTGCGTTACTAGCTTCCGAGTGCCCGGACCGGGCGCGGTATCGGCAAGACGGTGCGGTGCGGAAATCCTCAAGAATCGTCGCTAAAGCATTGACGGGACTTGGTGGACTTCTCTACACTTCTGCGCTGTCGGGCCACAGGCGTGTCATTGTGGGGATGGGGGCGAAGCTCCCGCCCGATCCAACTTGGGAGATTCGCATGAAATCCAATCTGAAAATCAAAGCTCTGTCGGTTGCAGTGATGGGCTTGGCCGGTGTTGTTTATGCTGGTTCCTCGATGGCCGTTTGCCCCACCGATCCGGCTGCTCCTGCCGGTCCGTGGACCAGTAAAGCCACTCTCGGCGGCGGTGCGCTTAGCATCACCACTCCCGGCCTGCACACCACGGAATGCGTGCTGAGCGCGCATTTCAATGCAGGCGCAGGTGGTTTGGCCAGTGCGTTTGTGCGCGACGATACCCCGTCGGCCGAGCCGCGCTTCCGCTTCCGTTTCTACACGAAGGTTGACGCAATCACCCCGTTCAGCGGCCTGCAGAAAGTGCAGCTGTTCACGGCCAACTCGGCAGCCAGCTTCCCGGTTGCGGGTGGTTCGGTGCAGGTTCTGCGCGCATCGCTGATTCCGGGTGGCGGAACGGGTCGTCAGGTTTCGTTCGTTGCCGGCACGAACAATGGCACGGACTACGTCAGCGCGCCGTTCGTCGCTCCGCTCGCCGTTGGCGAGAACTATGTTGAAGGCGAGGTCGTGATCGGTGCCGCAGGAACCGGCAAGGTCAATATCTGGGTCAACAACAACGTTGCGGGTACGCCGACTGGCACGATCAACGTCGACAATGCCGGCTGGGTCGGCGTCGACACCGCGATCCTTGGCATGGCCGACTCGACCACATCGTTCCGTGCGAACCAGGCTGCGAAAGACATTCTGTTCGACGAGTACGATTCACGCCGCCAGACGTTTATTGGCCAATAAGATTTTCTACTTTGCGTCGGAGTAAACAAATGAAAAAGAATGCGTTTCTGCTCGCCTCTGGTTTGCTTGCGCTGGCTGGCGTGGGCTCGGCACAGGCTCAGTCCTGTGCCACCCCGCTGATCATCCCCATCGTCGGTGGTAATCACACGGTGAACGGCGATACCTGTGCCGGTACCAACCAGCTGGGAACGCTGTGCGGCGCGTTTTCTTCCCCGGAAAACGACGTCATTTATCGCTTCAACATTGATGCGACCCGTACCGCGACCACGTTCACCCTGTCGACCTCGACCCCTGCCTGGAATCCGGCCATGTTGTACCTGGCTGGCAGCTGCGGCGGCGGCGTTTCCTGCGCCGACGTGGGTGACAACAATGGCGCCGGCGCATCGGAAACGATGCCGGTTCCGCTTGGCAATGGCGTGTACTACATCATCATCACGTCGAGCCCGGGCGCTGGCGGTTGCGGTGCGTTCACGATTGCTGCAAACGGCAAGCTGCCGGTTGCCCTGCAGAAGTTCTCCGTCGAATAAGTTGCATTTTTCGATGCGATAAGAACCCACCCTTCGGGGTGGGTTTTTTTTTGCGGGAACGGCGGCAGGGCTTGAATGCGTTGGTCACTGATTTGCGGGATTTCGTGGGCGGACCGTGGAACGAATCCCTGCCACTCCGGTCCAAACCGCTTCATTCCGATCCAACTTTTTTTCTTGGAGCTTCAATGATTCCGTTTGTCGCCGCCGCATTGCTGCAGAGCGCAGCCGCAGGTACCGGAGCGCAGGTCGCTGTCTGCGAATTCGGCGAGGTGTATCAGGGACGCCCGGCCGAATGCCTGCTCGAGTTCAGCAATCCGGGCGACGCGCCCCTGCGCGTGTCAGATCTGAAGCCGGTGAACGCGGCTGACACGATTGATTCGACATCCTTTGAACTGCCGCCTCACGGCCAGCATCAGGTACGTCTGCAGATCGGAACCGAAGGCGAATCCGGCATCGCACGACATTATGTACAATTTCGCTCTGGCGACGGCGCGACGCCGCAGGTCGCCCAGGCGTTTGGATTTGTCGCCACGATCATCGATGAGGCGAAGCCCAAGCTCATTATGGGACTGGTGGATTTGCACGACCCCGCCCGCAAAGCCCAGCGCATTGCCTTCGTCAGCCGGGAAGCGCCGAATTTCCGCATAGTGAGCATTGCTAAAGCGCCCGATTATCTCGATTTGCACATTGCTGCTGATGGACAAAGCCTCGAAGCGAGGATCAAGAACGATGCGGAATGGGGCATGCATCGAGATTCCGTGAAACTCGCCATCGAGTCGCCCCAGCAGAGCGAGCTTTCATTCAATGTCGAAGCGGACGTACATGGCGATATCGTTCCCTCCAGCAATCCTTACTCGCTCGACTTGATGCGTAAGGGAAATCGCAACGAATTCATGATACGCATCGAGGATAGGTCCGGCGCCGCGCTGAAGCTGGGCAAGCTCAGTCTGGACAATCTGTCCGGCACGGTTGCCGCCGTCCCCTGCATTCCGAAAGCGCGCAGTTGCCGGGACCTCAAGCTGGTCATTTCCGATGAGCAGCCGCTGGGTAGCGTCAAAGGGCGCGTGCTCGTCGAGCTGCCGACCGTGAAGCGGACGCTGCCGATCGACGCGTGGGGTATTTTCGTCAAGCCGGACGTCCAGGTTCGCAATCTCAATGATGAGCTCGCCAAGTCTGCCGGCAAGGCGCCTGAAACCGAGGTGAGCGGGGGGCAGAGCGCCGCGGTGGGCGGCCAGAAAATCGGCGACCTCGTGCGCAAGGCGATCAAGACCAACAACCAGGATGTACCCGCCGGTAAAGGTCCCTTGGTGCGCTGGCAGGTGGCCAATGAAGGCCTGATCTATGGCTATCACGTCTATCGTGCGGATGCGGAGAACGGACCGTTCGCGCGCATCAACGTTGATACGATCAAGACTCTGACGGAAGACGATTCCGGCGCAGCCTATACTTGGCGCGATTCCAGCGCGGTCTCCGGCAAGACTTACTGGTACTACGTCGGCACGGTTTACAGAACCGGCAAGAAGGAAGCGCTCAGCGAGCCGGCGAAGGTCGTCGCGAAATAGTCGTTCGGCGTGCTCGATAACCCGAACTGGACAGTTCAGTCGGCGGAATTGCGCCCCCCGATTGATGCGCGTCGGTTTGCTCGGAGCACCAATCCGCGTCGCGCTCGATTTCCGCCAAATGGGTCTGTCAATCTACCCGTGTAACGGCCGGGTCTGTCAATTTAACTGTGTAAGTGCCGCCTAAGTTACATGTGGATAGGTATCCGATCTTCCCCGAACAGGATCTGGAACACCTGCAGTGCCGGTTTCCAGTGATGCACGGATCGCCATCGTTTGCTGGCCTCGCGGACGGCGAGGAACAGTGACTTGAGCGCCGATTCGTCGTTCGGGAAAATGCGCCGGTTGCGGGTGTACTTGCGCATCGTCATGTTCAGCGATTCGATCGCGTTCGTCGTGTAGGTGATCTTGCGAATCTCCGGCGGAAACTGGAAGAACGGGATCACGTTCGGCCAGGCGTTGCGCCAGACGCGCACCGCCGCTTTGTATTTCCCGCCCCATTCGGCCTCGAAGGCGTCCAGTTCGTGCTCGGCATCCTCGACCGTGACGGAGGTGTAGATGCGCTTGAGCGCCGCGGCGACAGCCTTCATGTCCTTCGTGGCCACGTAGCGCATCGAGGCACGGATCAAATGCACGATGCATTGCTGCGTCAGCGTCTTCGGATATAACGCGGTGACGGCTTCGGGCAGGCCTTTCAGCCCATCCATGCAGGCCACGAAAATATCCTGCACACCGCGTTGTTTCAGTTCGCTCAACACGCTCGCCCAGAACTTTGCGCCTTCGTTTTCGGCCAGCCACATGCCGAGCACTTCCTTCTCACCGCGTAAATTCAGGCCCAGCACGATGTGCGCGGACTTGTTCACCACCTGCTTGCTGTGCCGGACCTTCAGCACCAAACCATCGAGCCACAGCACCGGATAGATCGATTCCAGCGGACGTTCCTCGGCAACTGCTCCTGCGTTGCTCTCGACCGCGTGTTCCCGACGCGGTCTACCTCGTCCATCCACGGACTCGTACCTCCTGCATCCCTGCAGTCGTGCCACCTGCGCACCTCGTCCAGCACACTATCCGTCACGCGCGCGATCACGTCGTGCGACCGTTCAATTCCGGACAAATCCACCAAGGCACTATCGATGTCTCGCGTCGTCCTGCCGCGCGCGTACAGCGCCAGAATCTTGTCCTCGAAACCGCCCAATCGCGTCTGCCGCTTCTTGATCAGCTGCGGCTCAAATGTGCCATCGCGATCGCGCGGCGCCGTGATCGACACCTCGCCCATCGTGCCCTTGAGCGTCTTGGTCGTGCCGCCGTTGCGTGTGTTTCGACGGCCTCCCGGATCCTTCTCGTTCCGCCCGTAGCCCAAGTGCGCGTCCAGCTCGCCCTCCAGGCTCCGGTTCAACACCCGCCGCAACAGCTGCGTTTACAGCGCCTCCACGTCCGTCGGCGTCTTGCACTCCGACATCAGCCCCGCCAACATTTTGTCATCCTCTTTCATCGCCACTGCGTTTGCTCTTTACGGCTCATCCCGCGTTCTAGCAAAAAGCAGTTACACAGTTCAAATTATAGACTCCGACAAATCGACATGCATCGACCGTTGATACAGTGATTCGACTCGTATAGGCTTCGCCGGATTTTGTTGGTAATTTGTAAACTATGAAGCTGAATCGATTTGTCCTTATCGGAATATTGGTATTCCTATCTATGGTAACGCCCGCATGTGCTGCGGTGGAGTTTCAGGAGGAGTATTCGAAGCTGATCAAGGCCGCCGACACGGTGGCTCCGATTTCCGGTGATCCGTTCGGCGACTCCGTCAGTCTTTACAACGGGGCCACCGAATTCAGTCAAACCGATGTCAATTCGCCGGGAAACAACGCGTTGCCGGGTTCATTCGGTCGCGGATTCGTGGTCGTTTTCTCACATTAGAGAAGGTGTTTATGAAAAACATATACTTCGTCGGGCTGTGGGCCTTGGCCGGGGCTGCACAGGCCCAGGATCCGTCAATGCATGACTACTGCTCTGCAACGGCGGAAGAAAAACGCATAGCCGATGCAACTGCACTAATCATTCCAAGCAATCAGGTGCACTTGAATGCCAATGGAACGTATTCGGTCGACTCGACTTTACTTACGTTTTTCAACGATGATCCCGCCCTGCCACTTTGCACATACGAGCCGCTCCGCAATCAGCCCTACGCTTACTGGGGTCGAACGGCTTTTCTGGTGGGCTCGAACACGATGGTGACCGCCCCGCACACTACTCAGTCGCTCTACGACCCGAAAGACTACACCGTCGTCTTCGGCTTGCGCAGTGAAGCCTTGAGCAATGGGCAGTGTGCTGCGGCGAACTATTCGCAGATTCCCGCCGCCAACGTATACTTTCCACCGTTGGATTCGTACATCTACAGCAGCTTCGTCAGCGGTTCCATCCCAGCGGACTATCTGCTGTTCAAGCTCGACCGGCCCGTGCCAGGCGTCAAGCCGCTGGCGTTGCGTCGCTCGGGTTCGCCCGATGTTGGCGACCCATTGCTGGTGGTTGGCCACCCTGGGCGATTGCCGTTGAAGGTCGGGATTGGCGGCAGTGTCGATGCAATTACGGCCGCCGGCATCGACATTGGCTATGCACCGACGTGGACGGGCAACTCCGGTTCTCCGGTCTACAATCTCCGGAAAAAAGTCGTGGAGACGATTATCTCCAGTCCGGTGAACGGCCTGGGTATTGTCAAGGATACGGCGGCAAATTGCTGGCATACGGGGCCAGATGGCGGCACCGAAACTATTCACAATATAAACAATGGTCCATTGTCGCAGTTTGTTGGCCATGTGCCAGTCCCGCCGCTGGAAATCCAGGTATCTCCGCTTGCCTCCGTACTGCATCTGCCATTGGCAAACGGCGAACTAACCAGTGCCAAAACCACATTTACGGTAAGTCCATCGCCGGACGCTCTCGGTTCTCCGCCGCAGACCTTCCATGTGGCGTCTCCCAGCTATCTTCCGCAGCCACAATTGACCGTAATGCCTCAGGGTGACTTCAGCGTGACCAGTGGCGATGCTCCGCGGACATTCACGGTTGCAGCCACGGCTAACGGAGCGACCTGTGGCGTTTACACCAGCGAGGTCAAGGTAATTCGCGCAGATGGCGCCGTAGCTAGCGTCATTCCACATCGCTTCGAGCTCGGCATGTCGGATTTCATTGTTTCGCCGGGCGGGAGCTGGAGCATTTCGGAACTGTCGCCGCCGTACCCCACGCGCCAGATTCAATTGACGAATTCGAGTTCGATCGCGACCACCCTCTCGGTCACTTCGAGCCAGCCCTGGATCACAATCAACGGCAATGCTTCAGCCACTGTCAACCTCGCTCCCATGGGCAGCAGCGGATCGGTTACCAGTATCACCTTGGCACTCGCTTCGACCGCCAGCACACAGGTTCCGCTCGGGCAGACCGGCACGGCGGTGGTAAGCGTCGCTGCAGCCAATTCGAGTTGCAGCTTGCGTCAGCCTGAGCTCATTTCGATCACGTACTCCAACGGCATTGAACGATTCACCGGAATTTCACCGAGTCTAAATACCCTGCCGCAGCCCGGTGCTTCTCAGACTTTCGGTGCGGTATTGGAGATTCCTGTCGACCTTTCCGCCGAACCGGCATTTTCGGTCGGTGACATCGATCTCAATATTGGTTTCTACAATGAAAATGGAAGCGGGACTGTCGGAGCGGACGTTGCCGATACCCTGATCAAAGCTGTGTTGGTCGCCCCGGATGGTACGAGTGCCTTACTGTGGGATCGCAACAATGCAACCGCCGCGTACGTTGAGCAGTCGACGGTGTTGGTGGACTCTGCACAGACACCCGCCTCGCTGCTCAAGCTCAATGATGCAGGCACGCCGCCGCTCGGACCCAATCTGCTGTCGACGTTCAACGGACGCGCCGGCAACGGCATCTGGAAGTTGCAACTCTACGGTATTGCCGGGAGCAGCAACGTGTTCCCACTCTCGGCTGAGTTGGTGATGACGAAGGCGAGTACAACCAGTGCACGCGTATTTTCCGGGTTCCCGCCGACCTTTGATGTGCTCCCTGCGCCACCGAAAGCGCAGCTATTCGGAGCCCCAG
>JBDTLV010000078.1:0-23267 GCA_039934615.1 Tahibacter sp. | reverse complement strand
CCGACCTTTGATGTGCTCCCTGCGCCACCGAAAGCGCAGCTATTCGGAGCCCCAGTCGAGATTCCATTCAACCTTACCGGTCTCACCGCGTTCACCGTTGCGGATGTCGATCTTGCCATCGGTTTCTACAATGAGAACGGCAGCGGCTTTGTCGGCGCCGATGTGGCCGACACGCTGGTCAAATTGGAGCTGGTTGCGCCCGACAATACGAGCGCCATCCTGTGGGACCGCAACAACTCCTCGCCGGCTTACGTCGCTGCGGACTATGTATACATTGATGGCGCAGCTACGCCGGTGTCGTACCTAAACCTCAACGATACCGGCACGCCACCGTTGGGGCCGAATTTGCTGTCATCCTTCAACGGCCATCCGGGTCAAGGAACCTGGAAACTGCGTGTTTTTGGTACCAGTGGAGGAAACGTGGTCGTTCCGCTGCAGGCGAAATTGTCGATCAGTAAAGCACCGTAGCGATCTTCGCTGGGGCAAGTTCGCTGTAGTAGTGGACGCGAACTTTTTTCGCGATTTTGGCCGGAGATTTCTCGAATCGGGTCAGCGTCGAGCATAGCGACGGATGGACAACTGTCCATCCGTCGCTATGCGAGGATTAGTGGCTGGCTGTAGTGTGAACCCGATGTCCGATCGGGATGATTCTTACAGAAGGCGATGATCCCGCGCGTGCCTGTGGAGATGTTTCGCAAAACCCGACAGCGCTCTGGTGGAAGGGAATTTCTGGTGAACAACCGCCCAGGCCGGATGGCACCGTCGTCACCAAGCGTATGCGCTATGAGCCCTACGGCCGTCCGACCGACGACACGTATACCGACAAACCGGGTTACACCGGACACGTCGCGGATTCGCTGACGAAGTTGAGCTATATGCAGCAGCGTTACTACGATCCGCAGTTGGGGCGGTTCCTCTCTGTCGATCCGATCAAGCCTGATCCCGGCACTGGGGCGGGTGACAACCGATATGCCTATGCTTCCGACAATCCCTTTAAATACTATGACCCGCATGGCAGATGTACCGGCTCGCATATTTCCACTAAGGGAGGTACGTGTGTTAGCAGCGGTGAGCAAACCGCCGTAGCAACATCTGCAAAAGGTAATCTTCGCGAATTGTCACCTGCCCAGATTGCCGTTGCTGTGAGGCAGATTGACTTGGCAAATAAGAAATCAATCAAGGAAGATGCGGAATATGGTGGGCTCGGGTATAAGAGCGGAAACCGTACAAAGGTAACAACTCCCGTCAAACAGAAATGTAGTGGATCAGATTGCGATCTTCCGATGGCAGATGCCTTCAGCCAAGTGCGATCTTTGGCGACAATATTGTTTGACTGGCACGTGCACGGAGATGTGCCATCGGGAATGGAAGGCCGCTATAATTTTTCACTGAAGGATTTGGAAGCGATAGATGCCGCATGGACGATGCTGTCAGAGCAGGGGCCGAGCCTTTACGTTGGTGGTTTCGTCGGAACGACATCGGGGTTTATACGGTTTTACCGCGCAGGCTCGGGTGCTTGGCTAACGAGTCCTTTTGAAGCTGTCCAGACCATTCGCAAAGGCGTTAGCCTAGATGAGGAGCATCGATAATGTTTTTGCCGACCGTGATTGCACTAGTCGCCCTCAGTTCGCGATTTGAGATGCCGGTTGGATGCGCTTTTGCAATTTCTGCAGTCTTTGACTCCTTACGAACTGGGCATGAAAAAGGAGTGGAAGATGGCTCTATGAGCGTGCTTGACGACAAGTTCAAGTCGGTCGCTTGCTTTCCAGACGAAGGAAAATCCAGGTACTTTGTTCGACTGGCAAGGAGGGATATTCTGAACAGAGACGGAGAGCTTACGTTTGAGGTCGCGAGCGATTTTTCTAAAATAGAGCGCGTCCGTGGATTACCCTGTGAAGTTGTTGGCGCCCAGGCGTGCCAATAGTTGTGGTCGGTAACGAATGAAGGTGCTTGAGCGTTGCAACGTTAAGTTCTGGGCCAGTCCGCTTTAGCGTTGAAACCCAATCGCCCATTTTTCAGCAGGCCGGTGTTGCTTCGCTAGAATCGACTGTTTTATTGCCTAGAAGCTCTCCGCGTTGAAGTCCGAAAAAGCCGCTTGAAGACGTTCTCCTCGGTCCCGCCAGTCGGCCAGCACATAGCGAGTGCGGACGACGTCATCGTGCGTGCTCCCGTGAACCGCCGGCCGGTGCGTGTGGCCGTGAATCAGTACCTCGACATCATGGTCGAGAAAGGCCTGCTCAACCGCCACGGGTGAAACATCCATGATGTCCATGCGTGCGGCGCTGGTGTGGATCCGGCTCTGTTCGCGGGCGTGCTCGGCGAACGCGCGGCGCTCGGCGAGCGGTTGGGCGAGAAAGGATTGTTGCCAGGCAGGCTCGCGTACCTGTTGGCGGAAAGCCTGATAGGCAACGTCGTCGGTGCAGAGCGTATCGCCATGCATCAGCAGTACGCGTCGGCCATAAAGATCGATCACGCTGGGGTCGGGCAACAGGTGCACGCCTGTGCGCTGTGCGAAGGCGTCGCCAATCAGAAAATCACGGTTGCCGTGCATGAAATAGACCGGCACACCGCTGTCGGTGAGTTCGCGCAGTGCGCCCTGTACTGCGAGCGCGAGTTCGGTATCGTCATCGTCGCCGATCCAGCTTTCGAACAGGTCGCCGAGGATGTACAGCGCGTCGGCGCGTTTTGCCTCATTTTGCAGAAAGCGCAAAAAAATAGCGGTGATCTGCGGGCGACTGGCTTCCAGATGCAGATCGGAGATGAACAGGGTCGCCATCGGTCAGGGTACCGTCGCGATGTGGAAGAACACCGCGCGCCAAGCGAAATCCGGATCCGTCGCGAGGCGCAACGGATCCGGATCTGCGGCGCTGATTGCCGGCGTTCGCATCAATGACTGCGACATCACAGGCAAGCTGCCGTCTTACTGCGCCAGTTCGGCCTTTTCGATCACGATCGCGGTTTTTGGCACATCGGCAGGCAACGGCCCCTGAGGTGCGGTCTCCACGACCTTGATCTTGTCGACCACGTCCTGCCCGCCGATGACCTTGCCGAACACGCAGTAGCCGTAGGTCATGCCGCTCTGCTCGCTGACGAAATCCAGGCGCTTGTTGTCGACCAGATTGATGAAGAACTGCGCCGTCGCCGAGTGCGGGTCGCCGGTGCGTGCCATCGCGACCGTGCCACGCAGATTGGACAAGCCGTTGTTCGCCTCATTGTGGATCGGCGCACGGGTCTTCTTCTGGGTCAGGTCCTTGGTGAAGCCGCCGCCCTGGATCATGAATGGCGTGGGCGTATTGATGACGCGGTGGAAAATGGTTCCATTGTAGAAACCATCCTTTGTGTACTGAAGGAAGTTCTCGACCGACTTCGGTGCCTTGTCCGGATAGAGCTCGATCGTGATGTCGCCCATGCTGGTGTGCAGAACGACGTGCGGATTCGCCATCGCGACGGCATCGCCGGCCGGCGACGCCGGGCTGACTTTGGCCGCTTCGGCGGGTTTGGGTGTGGCGGCTGCCGGTTTCGCGGCGGCGGCGGGTTTGGCCGCGGCGGGTTTAGCCGCCTCCGTCTGCGCACCTGCGGTCAAGGGCAACAGCAATACGAGCGCGAGCAGCAGGTGTTTCAGCATCGGAATTCTCCGTCAGGGCAACAAGGCACAATGATACCCGGCCGGCATCCGCACCGGGAGAGTTCGGCAAGAACGCGGATTCAGGCCGACTGGGCCAGCGAGTTGGAGCTGCGCTCCGCGGCCCGCAAGGTCAGTTTGATGCCCAGATCCTTGAGATAGTCGCGTTCCTGCTCCAGATCCGCCACCGTCAGGGGGTGTTCCTCGAGCCACGCGCGCGGTAGGCGCAATTCCAGCGAGCGTTCCTGCGCCTGCAGGCCGAATTCCGGCAGCGGTTCTGCGCTGCGAGCGCGTTGTAGCAGCACTGCTAGGCGCAGCAACGCGGTGATTCGCGCGGCGTTGCGCCGGGCCCGTTCGGGCAATTGTTCCAGCATGCCTTCATCGGGGCGACGCCGATGACAGCGCAGAATGGTCGCGAGCAACTCCTGTTCCTGCCGGCCGAATCCCGCCAAGTCCGAATTGCGCAGGATGTAGGCGCCGTGCAGGTGATGCTGGCTGTGCGCGATCGCCAGACCGATCTCGTGGATGCGCGCCGACCAGCGCAGGATGTCGAGTGACTCGATGTTGAGATGCCAATCCTCGGCGACCTCGTCGTAGAGTCGTTCGGCGGTGCTCTCCACACGCTGCGCCTGGGCCGGATCGGCGCCGTAACGCTGGCTCAGTGCGTGAATGCTCGCGGTGCGCGGGTCGCGCTGCTGGGCGCGGCCGATCATGTCGTACAGCAGACCCTCGCGCATCGCGGTTTCACAGACCTGCATATCCTGCAGGCGCAACGCCTCAAAGGCCGCTTCCAGAATCACGACGCCGCCCGCCAGCACGCTCTGGCGTTCCTCTGACAGTCCGGGCAGGCGGATTTTGTCGATGCTGCCGAATTCGAGCAAGGCATCGCGCAGTCGCGCGAGTCCCTGTCGCGTAATTCCCGCGTCGCTCCAATGGTTGGCTTGTATAACATTACCAATCGAGCGGATGGTTCCGGATGATCCGATCGTCTCGCCCCAGCCGTGTGCGCGATAGTCGGCGGCAAACTGCTGCAACTCGACACCGATTTCCGCCATGGCCTGACGCCAGCGCTTCACGCTGAGCTTGCCATCACCGAAGAAACGCAGGGTGCTCGCAACGCAACCCATCTGCAGACTTTCGGTATTGATCGCATCCAGCCCGCGACCGATGATGAATTCGGTACTGCCGCCGCCAATGTCGATGCACAGGCGATGCTCGCGGGACTCCGGCAGACCGTGCGCGACGCCCAGATAGATCAGGCGCGCTTCTTCGCGCCCGGAGACCACTTCGATCGGATGGCCCAGCGCGACTTCGGCCGGCTGAAGAAAACCGCCGGGCGTACTCATGCGCCGCACGGTGTTGGTCGCCACCGCACGCACGCGTCCCGGTGGAAGGGCACGCAGACGCTGCCCAAATCGGGCGAGGCAGGCGAACGCGCGCTCGCGACGATCGGCGTCCAGCGTGCCGTCGCTGCGCAAGCCGGCGGCCAGGCGCACGCTGTCACGCAGTCGGTCGATGACGCGCAATTCGCCGTGTTGGAAGCGCGCGACCACCATGTGGAAGCTGTTCGATCCCAGGTCAACTGCCGCGAGCAGTTCTCCTTCCTGGATCTGTTTGTGGCTGCCGTCGCTCACGCGAGCCTCGTCGGGTGGCGATCGCGGTATCGCCGTCCACGCATTCTAGCCCGCAAATGCCTGCAACCCGTTTCGCGGATGGTCGAATGGACGGATCGCGGCGCAATTCGGTTGGTTGACGACTCTGCGGACGCTACCCCGGCGAATGTCCGATGCGACGCAGGCAGGGCGGAACGGCCGGCATTCCGGGCCGTGTCACCGGCTCGTTTCACATACACAGCTTTGCCACCAGGGCCAACTGCGCGGAATGCGGCATTTCCTCGCCCGTGCTGGGCTGCGTGTAGCTGCCATCGGACTTGAGCAACCATGCCTGCGTGTTGTCGGCCAGATAGTTGGCGAGCGCTTCGTCGTAGACGCGGGCTGCGAGCAGCGGGTCGAGGATTGGAAAGCAGGTTTCGATGCGCCGCAGCAGATTGCGCTCCATCCAGTCCGCGCTGGCGCAATAGATTTCGTGCTTGCCGTCGTTGCAGAACCAATACACGCGACTGTGCTCAAGAAAACGACCGATCACCGAGCGCACGCGAATGTTTTCCGAGACGCCGGGGATGCCGGGCAGCAGCGCGCAGGCGCCGCGCACGATCAGATCGATCTGCACGCCGGCGCTGGAGGCCGCGTAGAGTTGTTCGATCACGCCGGCCTCGTTGACCGAGTTCATCTTCGCAATGATGCGTGCCGGGCGACCCGCGCGTGCGTGACCGATTTCGCGCTCGATCTTGTCCAGCAATCCGCGATGCAGGGTGAACGGCGATTGCATCAGTCGCTTGAGCTTGATCACCGTGCCCAGCCCCGACAGCTGCTGGAACAGTTTGTGGATGTCCTCGCCGATATCCGGCTCGGCGGTCATCAGGCCGAAGTCCGTATAGACCTTCGATGTGATCTGGTGATAGTTGCCAGTGGACAAGTGTACATAACGCCGAAGTTTGCCTTCTTCGCGACGTACGATCAGCAGCATCTTCGCGTGCGTCTTGTAGCCGACCACGCCGTAGACAACCTGCACGCCGGCTTCCTGCAGGCGGTTGGCCAGCCGGATATTGGCCTCCTCGTCGAAGCGTGCACGCAGCTCGACGACCACGGTGACATCCTTTCCGGCGCGGGCTGCTTCGACCAGGTGATTGACCAGTGGTGAATAGTCGCCGACGCGGTACAGGGTCTGCTTGATCGCGAGCACATCCGGATCCAGGCTGGCCTGACGCACCAGTTCGATCACCGCACCGAACGATTCGAACGGATGATGCAGCAGGATATCCTGGCTGCGGATCGCTTCGAACACGTTGGGGTTGGCGAGCAACGCCGGTGCAATGCGCGGCGCGAATTTCGGAAACTTCAGGTCGGGTCGTTCGACCTGGTCGTAGATGGCGATGATGCGGTTGATGTTGACCGGGCCTGCGCAGCGATAGATGTCCTGGTCCACCAGCTCGAAATTGCTCATCAGCATTTCGGTGATGCCTTTCGGACAGGCTTCCGCGATTTCGAGCCGAACCGGTCGCGCGTAACCACGCCCGGCCAGTTCATCCGACAGCGCGGCCGCGAGGTTTTCCACTTCATCCTCGTCGACCACAAGTTCACTATTGCGCGTCACGCGGAACTGGTACGAGCCTTCCACGCGCATGCCGGGGAACATTTCGTCGATGAACTGCTGGAGAATTCCCGCGAGAAAGACGAAATCATACGGCGATTCGGCGACCTCGGCCGGCAGCCGGATGATGCGCGGCAACGAGCGCGGTGCGCGCACCAGCGCCATATGGCCTTCGCGACCGAACGCATCCTTGCCTTTGAGCACGACCGCGAGGTTCAGGCTCTTGTTGAGAATGCGCGGAAACGGATGCGCCGGATCAAGACCAAGCGGCGACAATACCGGCAGCACTTCGTTTTGAAAGTATCCCTGCAGCCAGCGCTTCTGCTTGACGTTCCATTTGTCCCTTGTGACAAAACGTATACCTTCCGCGGACAGGGCAGGCAGCAGCGTGTCGTTCCAGAATTCGTATTGCGCGCGCACCAGTTCGAGCGCACGCGAACGGATTCGCGGCAATACCTCGGCAGGGTCCATTCCGTCCGGACCCGGTAGCGGTGTCCCCAGGGCCAGCTGCTGGCGCAATACGGCAACACGCACTTCGAAGAACTCATCGAGATTGCTGTTGGAAATGCACAGGAAACGCAGCCGTTCCAGCAGCGGAACGCGATCGTCGTAAGCCTGTGCGAGCACGCGGAAATTGAATTCCAGTTGCGCGAGCTCGCGATTGAAATACAGGCTCGGATCCTTGAGGTCGCGGGTCATCGGGGTGTCCTGCCACAATTCATTCAATGGTACGACGCTGTGCGGCAAGTTCATCGGCCGCCATGGGAACCAGGCCTTCCGCGCTCACGATCGCCTGGCCGGCGTCGGAAAGAACGAAATTCAGGAACTCCCGGACTTTGGTCGCATGCTGATCGAGATTCTTCGGGTTGAAATAGATATACAAGGGTCGTGACAAAGGATAGCGCCCGGCGCGTATTGATTCGGGATCCGGCAGGAAGGACGACGCATCACCGCGGCTTTGCCCGACCGGCAAGACCTTGATCAGGCCAGACACGTAGCTGATGCCGGCATAGCCTATCGCGGCGGGTTCCTTCGCGACCGCGGCGACGATTGCCGACGCGCCCGGAAACTGCACGACCTCGGCGCGATAGTCGCCGTTGCACAAGGCGATTTCGCGGAAGAATTCGTAGCTGCCGGACGCGGTATTGCGGCCTATCTTCAGCACGGGGCGCGTCGCCAGGCTGGAGCTGACGCCCAGGTCGCTCCAATACTGCATATCCGACGATCCGGGACAGCCGCGATCCGACGCGTAGATGCCATCCAGCTGTGCGATCCGGATCGACGTCAAGGGATTGTCCGGATGAACGAACACTGCGACCGCATCGAGAGCAACGCGGATGTGCTGCGGCAGGAGGCCTTGTTTATCGCGAAAGGCTGCTTCCTCGGTCTGCGACATAGGCCGGCTCATCGGTCCGAGATCAGCGGCGCCGCTAGTCAGGGCGAGCACGGCGCTTGCAGACCCCGGCGTCTGGATTTGCAGATGGATGTCCGAGTGCAGGTCCTGATATGCCAGCGCCCAGCGCAACATCAGGGTTCCCAGGGTGTCGGAACCAACACTGGTCATTGTCAGTGGCTCGGCACCTGCGGTCGATCCGAGCGTGAACAGCAGCGGGAGCAAAATCGTGCGAATCCGCATTTCCGTAAAAAGAAACCTGTGGATTAGTGCCTTAAGCGCGGAACGTGCGCGCGGCCGCATGTCGGGTGACGCCTTCATGCATCGTCGCCGGCTTTGGCGGGTTCCAGCAGACGATTCGGTCCGAACTCGCAGCGAAACGTGCTTCCGACGCCGACTTCACTGCGGATATCCAGTCGCGCCTGGTGCAGCTGGAGCACGTGTTTGACGATCGATAGTCCCAGGCCGGTACCGCCGGTTTCGCGCGAGCGGCTGGTCGATACGCGATAGAACCGCTCCGTGATGCGCGGCAGATGCTGCGGAGAAATACCCTGGCCGGTATCGCGCACCGCAAATGCGGCACCGCTGCCTTGTCGCTGCCAATCGATACGAATATGCCCGCCGTCGGGGGTGTAGCGCACGGCATTGCTGACCAGATTGGAAAATGCACTGTGCAATTCCTTGGTCGAACCACGCAAATCCACGTCGCTCACCTGCTCGATGTCGATCCGATGCCGGCCATGGCTCAGGGCATCGGCTTCGCGCTTCAAGGTGCGCAACATGACTGACATCGCGACCCGTTCTTCCGGCAGGCTATCCTGCGCCTCAAGTCGCGACAGGGTGAGCAGATCTTCGACGATCTGCGTCATGCGTTTGGACTGCACGCGCAATTCGGCGAGGATCGGCGCCAGTTCCGGCATCTGTTCCGGTTCCATCAAGTCCAGGTAGCCGTGCACGACGGTCAGCGGCGTACGCAGTTCGTGCGACACATTGGCGACGAAGTCGCGACGCATTTGTTCCAGTTGCGTCAATTTGGACATGTCGCGCGCAACCAGCAGGCGCTGGTTCTGGCCGTGCGGAATGATGCGCAGACCGAGCCGGATCGCATCATTGGTTGGCGCAGGCACATCATTGAGGGACTCGCTGAAGTCACCGGCGGCGAGCCACTCGGTCACGCGCGGGCTGCGGACCAAGCTGGAGAAGTGACCGCCGATGTCCTGCGGATACTTCAGACCCAGCAGGCGCGCGGCCGCGTCGTTGAACCAGCCGATTCGTCCATCGTTGTCCTGGATCAGGGTCGCATCGGGCAGAGCTGCCGCGGCGCCGCGGAACGCACGCAGCAGTTTTACCAGTCGCCGCCGCCGGGCGCGATCCTGGCGATAGCGCCGGTGCAGGCCGCGGTACAACGATCCCCACAAACCGGCGTCGTCTGCCGGCGGTTGTCGCGAGGCTCCACGCAACCAGAACAGCAATTGTCGCGTTCGATACAAGGTATACGCCAGGGCGCAGAGTGTCGCGCCGAGCAGGCAGATTGCGACGGCATCAAGCATCCATCCGAGCACGGCGGCTGCGACGAGCCATCCTGCGAGGCGCCAAAGGCTCACTTGCCAGGCGTGGTCCGTCGCGGCGGTCACACGGTTTCCCGATCCGCGGCAGCCGGTCGCGCAGATGCCGCAGTGCACCTGCCGTTCATGGCGTCACGGAGAATCGGTAACCGGCTCCGCGTACGGTCTGTACCAGGGGATCCAGATGAAAGGGTTCCAGCGTCTTGCGCAGGCGACGGATATGCACGTCGACAGTGCGCTCTTCGACGTACACACTGCCTCCCCAGACCTGATCGAGCAACTGACTGCGCGAGTAGACGCGCTCGGCATGGGTCATGAAAAAGTGCAGAAGGCGATATTCCGTCGGGCCGATCTGCACGGTGTGGTCGCCCGCATAGACCCGGTGCGCCGCGCCGTCAATGCGCAGGCCGCCCTGTTCGATCGTGCCATCGCCTTCGTCGCCGTGGGTGCGTCGCATCACGGCCTTGATCCGTGCGATCAGTTCGCGTGCCGAGAACGGTTTGACGACGTAGTCATCGACGCCGGCATCCAGTCCGTTGACCCGGTCGGTCTCTTCGCCACGCGCCGTCAGCATGATGATCGGTACTTCGCGGGTCAGATCCTCCTTGCGCAGGCGACGCGCGTACTCCAGCCCGCTCATGCCTGGCAGCATCCAGTCGAGCAGGATCAGATCAGGGACACGTTCGGCGATGGCGGTCTGCGCGATGCGGACATCGGCGGCGTGCACGGGATCCATGCCAGCCTTGCGCAGGGCAAACGCGACCATGTCGCGAATCGCCGTCTCATCTTCCACGATCAGGATACGTTTCTGCACAGTGAACCGGCTCATGCGTCGCGGCGCGGCGCTTTATGACACCTGCGTTATTCCAATGCAGAATTGTTACGCCGGGATGACATGCTGGCACAAGAGCCTGAATCGGCGCACGAAAAATCGGGCGCGAGGCGCCCCTGATCGCCTGGCTTGATGCCGCGGTGGCGAAGTTCGAGCACGATCGGTGTCACTTCCGCGATCCGCGCATCGATGCGTGCACGTTGGTAGTAGTCCAGATCGCTGCGTTTGGTCAGCTCGCGCAGCTGGTTCAAGGCATCCTCGAGACGACCGTTGAGCAAGGCGACATCCGCGTAAGCTTCGGCCGCGCGAATCTTGTCGTCGGCCAATTCACTCGCCCGAGCGAACACCCGGTAGATTTCCGGGTCGTCGATTTCCTGGGCCATCAGCGGTCGCAACAACTCCTGCGCATGTCGGGCGCTGTTGCGTCGCCCGTCCTCGATCAAGGTCTGCGCGTAGGACAAGGCGATCGCATCGCTGCCCGGGGTATTGGCGAGCAGGCGTTCGTAGCGACTCAGTGATTCTGTCCGCTGCCCGGTTTGTGCCTCGGTATGGGCCAGCGCGATCTGCAGCGGCAGACTGCGTGGATCGGCGTCCGCCAGGACATGCAAGGCTTTGCGGGCCGCATCGAACTGACCCGCGCTTGCCAACGCCAGCGCGTGTCCATAGCGATTCGACAGCGTGTCGAAGTTGGCCTGATCGCGCAGGCCGCCGACGTAATACGCGAGTGTCTGGGTCGGCTGGTCCGAGGCGAGCACGCGGACGCGCTCGCGCATCATCAGGAAATAGTCATTGCGCGCGGCACTGGACGCCGCACTCGAGCGCGCGGAGAGCGCTGCAACGGGCAGAGGCGCGGAAAGGTCGTCGCTGGCGCGTGGCTTGCCGACGTGTCGGTAGTCTTGCGGCAATTTCGCAAATGCGGCGTCCGGTACGACCAGGCGCGTGGCTTCTTCGTCGCGGATCGCGCCGGCACGTGCTTTTGCGTCGCTGATGCGGTCCGTCGTGACCGGATGGGTGCGCAGCAGATCGGGAATCTGGCCGTCACCGCCACCGGGCCGCAGTGCGCGCTCCATGCGACCGAAAAAGCCGGCCATCGCGTCGGGATTGAAGCCTGCACGCACCAGGGTCTGGATGCCCACGCGATCCGCCTCGATCTCATCCTGGCGGGTGAAGTTGATCTGGCGCTGATGGATCAGTGAGGTGCCGGTAACGATGGCGGCTTCGGCGCCGTCACCACTCGCGCCTTGCGAAGCCAGGATCGCACCGAGCATCGCCAGCGCGATCGGCAGCGATGCCTTCTTCGAATCCTCGAAGGCGCGCAGCATGTGATCCTGGCTGATGTGCGCGATTTCATGCGCCAGCACGGCGGCGAGTTCGCTCTCTTCGGTGGTCGTGGTCAGCAGACCTGCGTTGACCCCGATGAAGCCGCCGGGAGCGGCGAACGCGTTGATCCCGAGATCGCGCACAATGAAAAAAGTGTAATGTTGGTTGGGCTTGTCGCTGCGTGCGACCAGGCGGTACCCGGTCGTGGTGATGTAGTCGTTGAGCAGAGGGTCATCCAGCACCAGATTGAGCGAGCGCATCTCGTGCAACATGCTGGCGCCATAGCTGCGTTCCTCGCGCGGCGACATGATCTGGCCCGCCGAACTGCCGATGTCCGGCAGGCGCACCGCCGAATCACGTGCGGAGGCAAGCCCGGTGCACAGCATCGCAACAAGGATCAGGCAGGAGCGGGAGGTCTTTCGCATGGAGGCACGGCTGGCTTTGGTCAGTCTCAGACACGATAGCGCAGCGCGAGTTCCGAGGGCGTTAACCGCGGCCTAACGAACTGCCGGAACGCGCCAAATGCGCATTGGAGCCGCGATATTCGTCCCCATCCTGGTTCGCGCCGCCGCCCGCTGCCGAGGACGCACGGTTCCGGGCTTGCGGCAATCGATGGCTCATTGGATCATGCCTGCATGACGACCGTAGAAATCTACTCGACCGCGATTTGTCCCTACTGCGTGGCGGCCAAGAACCTGCTCAAATCGAAAGGCCTTTCCTATACGGAGGCGCGCATCGATACCGACGCCGCGAGCTTCAAGGAAATGCTCGAGCGCAGTGGTGGACGCCGCACCGTGCCGCAGATTTTCATCAACAACGTGCATATCGGCGGTTACGACGACCTGGTTGCCGCCGATCGCAGCGGCAGGCTGGCCGAAGTTATCGGCGGTGGCGCATGAGCGCCGATGACAAGGATCGCATCGCCGAGTTCACCCAGTTCCGGCAGCGCATGAACGAGCGCATCCTGGCGCAGGACAATCAGGTCGTGCGGCGGTTTTTCGCGCTGGACACGCAAACCTATCGCGACGGTGCCCTCGATCTGAAAACCAAGGAGATGCTAGGCCTGGTCGCATCGATGGTGCTGCGCTGCGACGACTGCATCAGCTATCACGTGGCGCAATGCCGTGAGGCGGGCGTCAATCGCGACGAGTTCTTTGAAGTGTTCAGCGTGGGGCTGGTGGTCGGCGGGTCGATCGTGATTCCACACCTGCGTCGTGCGGTGGATTTTCTCGACCAGCTCGACGAGGGCGCGACCGCTCCGTCGGCGTAAGCGGTGCGTTGAACGACACGCGAAGTGGCGTCAATGCGGATCGGCGCGCAACAATTCGACGCGCTGACCCTCATCGTTGCTGCCGTCAAGACGATTCAAACCGACCGAATCGAAGCGCGCCACCAGCGCGCCAGATGCATCGTTGAGACTGCATTGCTCGGGTGGCGACTGCAGTGCGCGAAAATGGCGCCGGCATTGCAGCACGAATCCGTCGCCGCTGGTCAGCCGGAAATGCTCATCGTCCATTTGTACGGTCTGCGAGAATGTAATGCGTCGCGTCGAATCGACCGATCGGTTCAATCCGTTGCGCAACAGCAACCAGTCACCGCGCCAGCTGCCCGCTTCGGTGCTGGCGGATAATGGCAGCCGCACCAGTGACAGGCTGCGCAACTGCTGCAGGCTCTGATTCGGCCCCGGGATTTGCCGGCCAATCCAGGCCGTGGCTCTGGCGTTGCCGAGAAATTCCAGTTGCAGGGTCAGTACGTCGACCGGACGCGGCGTGCGGTCGACCGAGTCGAGCAGGGCGCTGCCATCGCGCATGCCGATCAGATCGATCTCGACACTGCGTTCGCGCAGCGTGCCGGTGCCAAAACTCCAGCTGGCGGCGCCCTCGGCGGAGTAGGTCAGAAGTGCGGCCGCGATGGACTCACCCTGTACCTCGATGCTGAGGCCGGTGCCGCGCGCATCCGTACCGGCCACGCCGCCCGTTTCCGGCCACCAGAAGCCGGATTCCGGCCTGACGGGCGACAGTTTCCCTATTTCCACGAGTGCAAAACCGCGCGCCTGCAGCGGTGCCAGCGGGCCGTTCGCAGCGAGCAGGGTCACGCGGTAAACGCCCGGGTCCAGGCCATGACCCAGTTGCGACAGCGGGTCGAATGCCAGGTCGAAAGGCATCGATGGTCCGCTGCACAGGCTCTGATTGGAACGAATGTCGACGCGCAGGTCATGCCCGTTGAGCGTGACGCGTTCGATGAGCGGCAGGCACGGCGTCGGCCAGATTCCGCGCAGCCGGACGACGCTGGCGCCCAGTTCATTCGAGGTGGCCTCGACGACGATTTCCGGACTGGCGCTGCCTGCCGTCAGCGACGGCAGAACGGCCTGCGACGGGCACACGAACGCTGGGCCGAGCGCAAGCAGCGCAACCATGGAACGAAAACCAGCTGACAAAAGTCTCATGCCGCTGATGTTGTCGGGGTTCTGAGCATGGCCGATAATGCGCAGTTCCTCGCGTGCGGGGCAAGTATCGAAAGAACTGGAGTACGGCATGAGCAAGACTATCGCGGTGATCCGCGGCGACGGTATCGGACCCGAAATCATGAGCGCGACGCTGCGCGTGCTCGATGAAGTTGGAGCGGGACTGAACTACGATTTCATCGAGGCCGGCATGGCGGCGCAGGAGCATACCGGCGAATTGCTGCCGGCGGCTTCGCTGAATGCCATCGCCGCGCATCGCGTGGCATTGAAGGGACCGTTGACGACGCCGATCGGCGGCGGCTTCTCTTCTCTCAATGTGGAATTGCGTCGGCGATTCGATCTGTACGCCAATGTGCGCCCGGCGATCACGATTCCCGGCACCAAGGCGCGCTATGAAGGCATCGACCTGATCACGGTGCGCGAAAATACCGAAGGCGCCTACGGTTCGGAAGGCCAGACGCTGTCGGCAGACGGCGAAGTGGCGCAATCGCAGATCAAGGTCACCCGGCGTGGTTCGGAGCGCATCGTGCGCTACGCGTTCGAGCTGGGGCGTCGCCAGGGGCGCAAGAAAGTCACGGTTGTGCACAAAGCCAATATCATGAAAACCACTTCGGGTCTGTTTCTCAAGGTGGCGCGTGAAGTCGCGGCGCAGTATCCCGACATTCCGATGCACGAGATGATCGTGGACAACTGCTGCATGCAGCTGGTGATGAACCCGCATCAGTTCGACGTGATCGTGACGACCAACCTGTTCGGCGACATCATCTCCGATCTCTGCGCGGGACTGGTCGGCGGCCTCGGCCTCGCGCCCGGCGCAAATATCGGCACGGAAGCGGCGATCTTCGAAGCGGTACACGGATCGGCCCCCGATATTGCGGGCAAAGGCATCGCCAATCCCTGCGCGCTGCTGCTCGCCGCGTGCCAGATGCTCGGACATCTCGGCATGGAGGACAAAGCGCAGCGCATCCGTGCGGCGATTCGCGCGGTGATCCTGCGCAAGGATCGCGTCACGCCGGATCTCGGCGGCACCGGATCGACGGATGGGTTTGCGGATGCGCTGGTGGAGGAGTTGAAGAAGACCGCTGGCTGAGTGCGGAGGTGACCTCGGGTGTACCGGGGCCCTGTCAGCGCAGCGAACGACGTCGCCGCGCATCGTTCTCATCGCTCGGATGAAAGAAATAAAAAAAGCGCCCCTCGGCGCGCTTTTTTCATGCGGTCGGCATCCACCGAGTGCTTAGCCACCCGGCGGCTGCGACGCAAACGTGATTGGCACGTCCTGCCGCGAGAATCCACCGCCTTCGGGCAAGGTGATCGAAAACGTCACGCGATTCGCGTTGCTCGGCGGATCGGTGCGCTGCGGACTCGTCAGATTGAACTTGATCGTGCCGACCTTGCGCGTTTGCGGTGTGCCCGGCGGTGGATCGCAGAGGCGGCAGAAACCGGTCGTGCGTTCGTTCAAATCCATCGTCGGTGTATTCGCCAGATCCACTTGCGTGACCGGGAATCCAACCCAGCGCGAGTTGCCTTGCTGGTCCGGGTAATACATGTAGCCAACGAGCAGCGGCTGCGGTCCGCCGCTGTTGATGGTGAACAGTTCCAGGCCCCAGCCCGCATCGCCGCCGCCCGCGAACCAGTGGCCGCTGTAATCCGGTGTGGTGCGATTCGCCGCGGGAATCGCCGGCTCGATGCACCAGCTGGCAGATTCCGTGCGCAGCTTCCAGCGCATCACGGCGAGGGCCGGTGCGCCGCCTCGATCGCCACGCCGACAGGTCGGCGAGGTCGCGGCCTGATTGAAATCAATCGTCACGTCGCCCTGCACGGTGGTATCCAGCACGCTCTTGCGCAGCACCGGATCGTAAATCACCCGCGCCAGTGCGATGCCGTTCGCATCCTTGCCGCCGATGAACACGCCGTCGATCAGGCGCCCCGCCGACTGATACCACTCGGGTTTGCCCTGCGCGTCGTAGGTGTAGAAAATCAAAAAGTAGATATCGCCATTGATCGGATCGCGTGCGAACAACTGGAAATCGATACCATGTCCATTGTGCAGTCGATCGAACCAGTTGTTCGGGATCGGCTGGGTGTAGGTGCGCGTGGGTGCTGCGGCATTCGACCAGCCGATCGCGTCGAGCATCGGTCCGGCAAGACCCATGGTGCGGATCGCCATGCCGTTGTCATAGGCATTCATCAGGTCATCCGGCTGCACCGTATGCGACAGCGTCGAGCCGGGTAGCGTTGTGCAACCGACTCCGTTGCTACCGCCTTCGCATGGCGCGAACAGCAGCGGGAAATTGTCCGGTGCCGTTCGGGCGTTGTTGACGTTGATGGGTGAATTCGCGGCCTCCGCATCGCTCCAGCGAAGGCCATCGCCGGAAACCATGGCGGCGGCCCGGTCGGCGTCGCTGGTATTCAAACCGAGGAACGGCTTGAAGGCGCGCGTCAGTGTATCGACGCTGACAATTTTCTTGTCGAAGATGTCGTCGTAGTCGTCACCTGAACTAGAGGCTTGCCGCTCGCCGATAGGACCATCTGCGGGATCCACCGAAACGAAGCCCAGGAAGCCCAGGCCGTGGGTCATTTCATGCATCGCCGTGGAAATGAAATCGATCGTGTTGGGTGGTTTTGCCGCACTGGTGTAACCGTAGTAGAAAGGCTGGCGCACGACCGTATTCGGTGGATCAATGTCGGAATTAAACGTCGCGACAATGTCCGGTTCGCTGCAGCTGCCGCCGACCGCGCTGCACTGATCCGTTCCCGACAGGCGAACCGCTTGCGTTATCGCATACCACGTATATTTTTCGGGCAACCAAGGCGATGGTAATTGACTGCCATCTGACAATCTTGCATTGTCCACAATAATTCCATTCGGACCGGCGAAAGCGATCGTGGCGCCCGTCGAAGGGCTGCCTCCTTCGGCGCTCCAGCAGGCCTGAACTACAATCGGAACGGGTGGCTGGAGTTGCTCCGTGAGCAAGGTTGCTGCACGCGTGAGCGCATTGCGCCGTTGTTCCCCGCGTGTGGTACCCGGATTGTCACCAACCGGCGTGACAACCGTTGCGTCGAACCAGGGCGCCGTCTGGCAATCCGACGCAGTCTGATTGAAGACCAGGGTGATGCTCTTGGGCGCGACAGCACTGGCTACGGTTGCGGTCAGACGAACGGTTTGCGCGCTGTTGGCCGAATTGAGCACAGCAACGTACCAACGCCCACTGCCGAGTGGAATAGTGCTGGACTGCTGCACCACGATATTTTCGTCGGGCCGTCCGCTGAAGCTGCGATAGTGTGCGTATCGCAGAAACAAGTCGAAGTCCGGCGCGGCACCACCGAAGGTCAAATCCGCAAACGGTGTTCCTTTGCGCAGCATCAGGTCAGTGTCGCCAGTCCCCAGGTTGTCGAGGTTGACGCGCAATTGCGCCGCGCCGGCCGCGACATCGATGTAGTACGAGGTTGAAAACTGTCCGCTGGGTATCGTGAACTGTGCGGGCACGTCACTCTGCAGCGCGATTGTCGGCGCGGCAAGCGCAATCGTTGGCATGAAAAGTAGAGTGGCAATCGATAAAAATACATTTGTCATCGTTGCTCTCCGTCCTGCGGGGTTAGTGCGTCCGTATCGCGTTCACGCTTCGGGTTTGCGACTTCGCGGCACACCTGGTGCAGCTTTCCGTCAGCACCCGGTACCATGCGTACTTCAGTCAGGCGCGGAGACGGCGCAAGTTTCGATTGCGGCTTTTGTATGGCGTTGCCCGGCAGTACGTGATCCGCATTGGTACCTGCCAGCTTGTTGAAGGTCGGTGCGGGTGCAATCGATGCGGCGCTGGAGGTGGTTGAACCTGCGACCAGGATCGCGAGACCGAAGATACGAGAGCTGTTCATAGTGGATTATTCCATTTCGCTAAGCGGAGCGGAATTGCGTGCGCAGTTTGGCGCGAACGCTTCGCGCGTCGGATGCGCTTGGTGGTCGAGTACGTCAATCTTACCGCGCCCCGGCCGATACGCCGCCACCAGTGCGTCATGTACATACTGAACGCCGGTCTGGCAGGCTTCGAACATCGGCCAGCCTAGTGCCAGCCCGGCGGCGATTCCCGCGGCCAATGTGCAACCGGTGCCGTGGCCGCGTCGGTCCAGGCGCGGATGGCGGAACACGGCCTGCCGATTGTCCCAATACAACTGATCGATGACCTCGTCCCCACGCCGATGTCCGCCCTTTATCAGGACCGCACCGGCGCCGAACGCCAGCAGATCCGCGGCGGCGCGTTCGATATCGCGGTCGCGCCGCAGGCGCCGGCCGGTCAGCGCCTCCGCTTCGGGGATATTCGGCGTAACCAGGGCGGCGAGCGGCAACAGGCGCTGGCGTAGTACCTCGATCGCGGCCGCGTCGAGCAGGCGGGCACCGCTGGTCGCAATCATGACCGGGTCCACCACCACGTTCGGCAACGCGTGCTCGGCGATCACTTTGCCGACCGTCCGCGCGATGCGCGCGTTGGCCAGCATCCCGGTCTTGATCGCGCCAATCGAGAAATCCTCTGCAATGGCAATGACTTGCGCGCGAACCTGCGCGGCTGGCAGGACATGCACGGCACTCACGCCGAGCGTGTTTTGCGCCGTGACCGCCGTGATTGCGCTGCAACCGTGCACGCCAAACGCCGCGAACGTCTTGAGGTCGGCCTGGATACCGGCGCCGCCGCCGGAGTCCGAGCCGGCGATCGTCAGGGCGGTGACCCGCGAGCGGGAGGGAGGCATTGTTGTAATCCTGCAACATTGAACCGGGATGATAGTCGCGCGAGAGGCGGCCGCGGGCTGATTTGCGTTGGAAAATAAACGATTTGCGGGCTTGACGCTGTGTTGCATTCTTGCCAAACTCCATTGGAAGAATTACCACACTCCACGGAAGTATCAGCAGGGTATGCAGCGGGCAACAGCAGCCATCAAGAAGTCGGTGGGAGTGGCCAGTTTTGGCCTGGTGCTCCCCTTTGTTATGGTATCGGCCTGCAACGCCGAAGCTATTTCCGACTTCAATGGCACCCCGATCATGCAGCGTTGGCATGATTACGCGCTGGCCGCGATGACACCGGCTTTTTCGTGGGTTGAAACGGCAGCCGTACGCGCGCCGGACCTGATGGACGTCACGTTTGGCGGCGCCGCTTCGCGGACCGCATTCGTGCCGATCGGACACGATGCCTTTCTCGGTATTTCGGTGCATTCCGGTGTCGTATCCGGATTGTCCGATGGCGCGCGCGCAGGTTCGCTGACGCCGAAAGATCTGATCCCCGACGCGAAACCCGGCCTGCACCGCTATGTGGTGTCGTCCTCGTACAACCGCCACTGGGGCGATGCCGGCAACTGGTCGGTGTCCGCGCTGTTTGCCTATCAGCGTTTTGCGAGTGCGACGCTGGCCGCGTTCGACTGGAGTCCGCTGGCAAACGCGCAGACCTTACCCGTCGCGGCCGGCAGTTCCGACGAAATTTCCTACGGTCGCGGCGTCAGTGTCGAGGCCAGTCAAGCCATCGGCAATCGCCTGCGCTGGGTGACCGGTTACCAGTCGCGCGTCAATATGGATGCGTTCAACAGCTATCGCGGGGTCTATGCGGATCCCGGCGATTTCGATATTCCGGCCAGCGCGACCGTCGGCCTGGATTACGCAGTGACGCCCACGTTCGGCCTCAACATCGGTGCCGAGCGCGTGATGTACAGCGACATCCGGCCGTTCACGAGTGCCGCGTTGCCGCGGCGTTTCCTCGCGGTGCTGGGCAGTGGCGCAAGCCCGAATTTCGCGTGGCAGGATTTGACCGTCTACAGCGTGGGCAGCTATTGGCACAATGCGACATTGGGAGATTTCAGCGTGCGTTACAGCACGCGCACCCAGCCGTCGCCGACCTCGCGCCTGCTCGACCAGCTGCTCAGCGAAGACTATTCCGACCACAGCGTCGATTTCACCTACGCACGTCAGATCGGCGCCAATTCCCGTCTGCAACTCGTCGCCAGTTATGCCCCGACCCAGTATCTGCTCGGCGCGCCGACCAGCTACAGCGTCCGCGACCAGTTCGGCGGCAATCAGGTCGAATTCGAAGCGCTCTGGGCCATGCGATTCTGAGCCAGCCCCCTCCCGTTTCAACCGGGGCGGCTATACCGATTCACTGCTGCGACAACCACAGGTTTTGCGCAAAACGGGGCGAAAGCCCCGTTTTTTTGTCTGGAGTTTGGGTGGCATCGGGATGCCGGCAAACGCAGCCTCTCTGGAACCTCGCGAAATTCGGAAATCGGAGCGCCCTGTTCCGACAGGCACCGGAGCAGGTCGAATGTGCTCCAACGCACTCTAACGCTCGGTCGCGCATATCCGAACGCCTCGCGTCCAGTTCGGATGTGCGGTGGTGAGGTCACCGCCGCATGCCGTGATGGTCCGGTCTGATCGGGAAGGAAATGGGAATGACCTTGCGCATTTCTGAAATGACCCTGCGCACCTGCGGGATGACCCTACGAGTTTCTGGAATGACCCGGTGCATATTGGGTAACCACCGTCGTCCGAACCGTGTTCGGCCCCGCGCCGTGGATTTCACCCGACGCATCTCCGAGAGCATGTGACGCATCACCAATCGCCAGCGGCGCACAACGAGGAGTCGCTACTCGGCGCGTGACCACCAGGTTCGGACATTCGAAAACCACCGCCGCACTTCCGCGATGCACCGCATGCAATCAGAGACACGGTGCATTTTCTCGAACATGTGCCAGGTGCAATCGGAGATGCTCCACATGCAATCTGATATGCGTCACATGCAATCCGCAGTGCACTGCATGCTATCGCAGAGCCGACACCGGTTTTCAATCATGCGCAAGGTGATATCAAAAATCCGGCACATGCATTCGGAAATCGTGCACATGTTCCCCGGCGTGCGCCAGTGGTTTTCAAAAATGCAGCACAAGCGATCCACGGGGCATCGGATCATCGTAGATGTGTGTTGTAGGAACAGGGAGGTGTTGCCTGCGATCGCGAGGCCGCGTCGTGAAATTCCATCGTGGATGTGGCTTGAAAAATTTCCCCAAAAGAAAAGCCGCATCGCTGCGGCTTTTCGGTGGCAAATGGCGCAACCCACGCCGGGGGTTTATGCGGCTTGCGGTAGAGGCTCAACTTCCACCGTGCCACCGGACTTGCTGAAGCGCATGCTCAGCGTTTTCCGCAGGCCTTCCAGGCCCTGATGCTTGCCAGTGAGCTTCAACTGCGCATACCCCAACAGGGCGGTGTGCATCACATCGCTACCGAGGGCGAACTCGGTATCGGCCGAGCGTTCGGACAAACGCGCGAGGCGGCGAAACCGTGGACGCATCTGATCCAGTACACGCAAATCGTTGATTCCCTCGTCGATACCCAGGCTCGTGGGATGGAGGCTCGGATTCATCTCCAAGGCCCCCAGCGTCTGCCGGCAGAACGTCTCCGACTTCGACCCCATCTTGGCAAACGACCGACGCTGGCCAGTAGTCAACGACACCAGCCCGCCCAAAGTCGATTCCAGGGTGGCGATCGCCTGATCCACCGCCTGCAGCTCCACATCCGACAACGTCAACGACACCAGATTCTGCGACATAAACACACTCCTCATATTCATCCCAAGTCCCACCGGCAACCCCGATGGCTGCCAGCGTCCCACACCCGCTTGCCACGTCCAGCAATGACCCCGCTAAGGGAGGCCGAGGATGTGCCCGGAGGCACCGAAGTATCAGAACCGTCGGAAGTCTCATAAGGCGAGACTGCAAAAAATGGTTTAGCTCTGCTGGGGTACAATGGCGACTTTTAGGGGGATGAGCCGTGTTTATTGGCGGAGGTGTAGTGCTCCAGAACTGCCCGCCTCTGCGCTTGCTCAGTAGTGAGCGAGCGACTGCCGACCGGGAATCTGACGTCCCAGTTTTACGCGTTTCAATCCGCGCTCGCTCAGTAGTGAGCGAGCGACGTGACCGCGAACAGCATCAAAGCTTTTCCGCGGCGGCGCAAAGCGACTCCGCTCAATGCGATCAACCCCACAACCATCAGCCCCAAGCCAATCGGACCAATAGTTGGTACCGAGGTGGACCCTCCTGCGATGACCAAGGGGAGCGTGGCCAGTGTTTCTGTAAAGTCAAAGGGCTCCGATGTCGTATAGACACGATCGACCTGGACGGTATAGACCCCAGCTGGAAAAGTGCCAACGGAGAAGATGCTCGTAAAATCTGGAATATTACAAAACAGTTGGTCCTCTTCATGGACCGATGCCAGTAGGATGCGAATGGCATTGCCCGTGCGCGTGTTCTGAGGATACCCGGGCTCATCGTCATAGAAGCCGTCGCAGATACCGGATCGGATACTGACCGAGACTGTTTGTCCCTGAACCGGATTGGTCGGAACCAAGATGGGGGCATCCACGTATGCGTTCACGGTTGCCGTGACGAGGAGAGCTGCAATGAAAGTGAGAACTCCAGCAAGCGCCCGGTTTGTCATCGCTGCGTACCTATGCGTACTTGTAACGAATGCATGTTTATACCAATAGACATAAATGTGTTCTTCGGTCGGCAGATCCGTAAGGCAGTAAATCAGTTTTGCTATCCAATTGCCGGTACCGCCAGCGCACGTTTAAGAACAGTGCGCCACTGACATTCTTGCTTTTGAACTACTGAAAGGCGTTCAACAACCAGTCGAATGCGCTCTACGCGATCTCGGTGCGGAAATGGCCCACTGGCGATATTGACTTCTTGCCCTGCGACAAAGGCTAAAGGAAAGCGTTCCCTTCGCACGATATGGATAATAACGCAATGCTCGGTATCAATTGTTTCGATATACAATTCGGTTTGTGGATAAAGAGGCTTTGACAGGTTTCAATCCGCGCTCGCTCAGCAGT